>CALGNO010000077.1 GCA_937958625.1 uncultured Neomegalonema sp. | reverse complement strand
GCGAGGATGTTCAGCAATTCGCGGCCCACGTTCCCGGTGGCCCCCGCGACGACGATACGATAGCCCATGTGAGGGACTCCCAGTCTCGAAAGTGGCGATGGAAGCCGTGTCTTTAGGGGATTGTTGCGCCGGAGGGAAACGCTAATCCGTGATTTCAGTCATCAATGACGCCTGCCGTTCGGCCTCATAGCGCCAGATGCGGGCGATGGGGAAAAGTACGAACGGCGTAATGGCGGCAACGCCGTTCACGAACACCCGTCCCGTGGTGAGCTGAGGCACCGTGTCTGCAACCAAGATTGCCAAGGCAATCCAGGCCAGAAATCGAATACGCCGGGCATTCGTAGTCGAAAAGAATAGGCCATTCGAGAAATCGCCAAGCATCCGGTGGATCAGGAAGAACCCGACGATCATCCCGATCCCTGTCGTCAACGGAGACACAAGAAAAAGCAGATTGGCACCAGATTGAAATTGAAACCGAAAAGTGCCGATGCTGGCAATGATGATCGTCAGTAAGATAAAAAAGCCGATCACGAACACCAGAAATCCTTGCAGGCTCCTCGCTATGTCCATAGCCGACGATTTGAGTGTTTGAATTTCAGCGATATTCATCGTCGCAAAACCTCCTGGAGCTTCGTACTTTGATTGCTACGCTGCTGTATTCAGGATGTCGACATGGACCTCACCTCCCTCCCTGCTCGTAAAATCCGCGCTTTACTGGCCAAGGGCGAGATACGCGGGGCTGACTTGCTCGACGCCCTTGAGGTGCGCATTGCGGCGGTTGATCCGGTGGTGAATGCCTTGCCGACGCTGTGCTTCGAGCGGGCGCGGGAGCGGATGGCGGGGCTGGAGGCGCGGCCCGATGCCGAGCGCGGCTTGCTTGGCGGCTTGCCCGTTGCGATCAAGGATATGACCGATGTGGCGGGGGTGCGCAGTACGCGCGGCTCGCCGATTTTCGCGGATCATATCCCCGCCGCTTCGGGCCATCTGGTCCAGCGGGTCGAGGGGCAGGGCGGCGTCGTCTATGCCAAGTCCAACACGCCGGAATTTGCCGCCGGAGCCGCGACCTTCAACGAGGTCTTTGGCGCGACCCGCAACCCGTGGAATACGGCGCTGTCGCCTGCCGGATCATCGGGCGGGTCGGCGGCGGCACTGGCCAGCGGCATGGCGTGGCTGGCGAGTGGGTCTGACATTGGCGGCAGCCTGCGCAATCCGGCCAGCTTTTGCGGGGTTGTCGGGATGCGTCCGGCACCGGGGCGTGTGCCGAACGGTCCCGCTGCCAACCCCTATGCCACGCTGTCCGTCGATGGGCCGATGGCGCGTGATGTGGATGATCTGGCGCTGCTCTTCGATGCCCTCTGCGGCCATGATCCGCGCGAGCCGCTGTCGCTCGATAGCCCCGCCACCCCCTTCGCCGAGGCCGCCGCGCGCCGGACCAAACCCCGACGCATCGCGTGGAGCCGTGATCTCGGCGTGACCCCCGTCGACCCGGAGGTTGCCGCGATTTGCGAGGCCGCCGCTCGTCAGTTCGAGGCGATGGGCGTCCCGGTGGAGGAGGCGCAGCCCGACCTCTCCGACGCGCATCTGGTTTTTCAGACCTTGCGCGCCCACGACTTTGCCACCGGCCTTGGTCCGTTGCTGGAGACCAACCGTGCCGATATAAAGCCGGAGCTGATCTGGAATATCGAAAAGGGCCTCGCCCTGACATCTGCCGAGATTGGTCGCGCCGAGCGGGCGCGGGCGGCGATGGTGGCGGGGGCGGCGACGTTCTTCGACACCTACGACCTGTTGCTCTGCCCCGCGACCATTGTGCCGCCGTTTCCGATTGAAGATCGCTATGTTGCGCGCTGTGAAGGGACTGAGTTCGAGACCTATATCGACTGGCTCGCCATCGTCTTTGCAATCACCAATATCTCTCACCCGGCGCTGTCGCTGCCCTGCGGGTTCACGGCGAGCGGCCTGCCCGTTGGCTTGCAGATGGTCGGCAAGGCGCGGGGTGAGGCCGCGTTGCTGTCGGCGGCGGGGCTGTTGGAAGATGCGCTGGCGCTCAACCACCTGCCGATTGATCCGAAGGTGGCGTAGCTTGTGTCGTTACAACATTACATTATGGCTACCTGTAAATTACCGACTTTTCAATCCGACCTGATTTGACTTTACGGTCAATCCTGCTGCTTTCTAGTATGGTGCGACAGATTGTCAGTCTGCGGGACAGCGGCGACAATCGAGCACGGCCTTGCGAAAGATACCGCAAGAATGGGGAGGATGACGATGACGGTCGGGATTGCGGTGATCGGGGGCAGCCCCTGGTTCGTCGGGGCGCTCGAAAGCGTGCTGGAGGCGGACGGCAAGTTCGGTCTGACAGCCAGCGGCCCAGACGCGCTCTCGGTTCTCGGCAAGATCGACCTCGAAAACCCCTGCATCGTTATTCTCGCCTGTGGGTCCACGGGCGAAGATGTGCTGGCGCTCAACAAACGCATCCGCCGCCGCGAGCGCGACATCCGCATCATCGTCAAATTCCAGAGCCTGCGTCCCAACCTGGTGCGCGATGCGATGCAGGCGGGGGCCTGGGGGTGTTTTGCCGCCGACGATTCGCCCGAAACCCTGCTCAGTGTGTTGACCAGCGTTGCCAATGGGCGCGCGAGTTATCCCTTTGTCGATTTCTCGCTGTTGAAAGATGACCCGTTCGAGCAACTGACCCGGCGCGAGGGAGAGGTGCTGGATGCGCTGGCCCAGGGATGGAGCAATACGCAGATTTCAGCGCGGCTCGGTATTTCCGAGAACACGGTGAAATATCACCTGAAGCTGATTTACGGCAAACTCGGTGTCGGCAACCGCGCCACCGCGATTGCCCAATACATGCAGCGCGAGGCCGCCTGACCTCTACGAGAACGCAAAGTCGTCCTGATCCAGCGCCAGACCCGCGCCGTTGCTCGACCGCACCTCAATCGACTCGTCCACGCCATACTCGACCAGCGCGCCGGTGGCCGTCGCGGTCACGGTCAGGTCGGCAAAGGTAAGGCTACTGAATTCAATCAGGTCGGTGCCGTCCTCGAAATCGAGGATGATGTCGTTGCCGTCGGCTACGCCGAAGACGAAGCGGTCTGCCCCCTCGCCGCCGCGCAGCCGGTCATTGCTGCCGCCGCCGGTGATGATGTCATCTCCGGCCAGACCCGACAGCACGTTAGAGCGGTAATTGCCTGTCAGGCTGTCGTCATGGTTTGACCCTGCGGCCCGTTCGAACCCGCGGATCATGTCGCCCTCGGCATCGCCGCCCGAGGCCGACTGCGCGCCGGTATCGGCATGTTCGGTCAGATCGACGATGACCCCGGCTGATGAGCCTGCATACTGCACCCAATCGACGCCCTCGCCGCCGTCGAGCACATCTGCTCCCGCTCCGCCCCGGATAATATCCCGCCCTGCGCCGCTGGAGATAGTATCGGCCCCGTCGCCGCCCGAGAAAAAGTTGTCATCGGCATTGCCGGTGAAGTTATCGTCGTGACGCGAACCCAGAATGCGTTCGAAGCCGGTGAAGACATCGCCCTCGGCATCGCCGCCCGTTGCGGTGACGTGCCCGGTATCGGGATTGATCGTCAGGTCGATACTGACCCCGGCGGCAGAGCGGTCATAGACCAGCCAGTCAAGACCGGCCCCGCCCTGCATCGTATCGGCCCCGCGCCCGCCATCGATGCGGTCATTGCCGTCGCCGCCAAAGATCATGTCATCTCCGGCGCGGCCTTGCAGGGTGTTGCGACCCGCATCGCCGGTCAGGGTATCGTCATGGTCCGAGCCGGTGACGTTTTCGAACCCGTCGATCACGTCGCCCTCGGCATCGCCTCCGGCAGCGGATTGTAGGCCGAGCGGCGTCGCCGTCAGGTCGATCTGCACGCCAGCGCGCGACCCGATATATTGCAGGGTGTCGATGTCGCCGCCCCCCGACAGGGTATCGGCCCCTCGGCCCCCGCGCACCACGTCGCGCCCGTCACCGGCGAGGATGGTGTCGTCGCCCCGGCGGCCGATGAAATAGTTATTCCCGCCATCGCCGGTCAGCACATCATCGAAATCCGAGGCGTTGACCATCTCGAAATTCCAGATGAGATCGCCCTCGGCATCACCGCCCGAGGCGCTCTGGTATCCGGTTGTCGCGTCGTGGTTCAGGTCGATGGTGACCCCGGCTGCGGAATCGCCGTATTGCAGCCAGTCCCGCCCGGCCCCGCCATTCAGCGTATCCCCGCCCGCGCCGCCGCGCACCTGATCGTTGCCGCCCCCCGCCGTCACGGTATCGTTGCCCGCGCCGGTAAAGAACCGGTCGCCCAGCGCGCCGCCGCGTAGCGTGTCATTGGCCGAGCCGCTGCGAATGTCGAAGTCTTCGACACTGGTGAAGCTGGTTTGAATCCCGGTCCGCCCGTCGCTGGTCGCGGTCGAATAGCTGCCATTTCCGCTGCTGTTGAGCGAGCTGCTGACCGTGCGCGTGCTGCCTGACCAATCGAGGATCAGCGTATCCTCGCCTTCGCCCCCGGCGTAGGTCGCCGTCTGGGTGCCGAGCAAGTCGGTGATAAAGGTATCGTCGCCGTCGCCAGCCCAGAAACCTCGCGAGACGCCGTGGATATTATAGTTCGAAACGACGCCGCGTGTGTCGAGCAGGTCATCGCCGCTGCCGGTGGTGACGCGGATGGTCTCGATGCCCTGCCAGCTTGTCTCCCATGCGGTGCCCTCGTTGAGGACGACCGGCCCGGTTTGGGTATCGGCGAGGACAAGGCGGAAATCTTCGGTGGTGATAGTACCCGCCTCGTCGCGGATGATCGTGTTGATATAGTCGTGACCGTCGCCGAGATGATAGATGCCGCCGCCGCCGCCATCGAACACCTGATCATTACCGGCCCCGGCAATCAGCGTATCGCGCAGACCCGCGCCGCGCAGGGTGTCATTGCCCGACCCGGATGTGACTTCGAACCGCTCGACGCCGGTGAAGGAAAGCTGCACGCCGATATTGCCGACGCTGGTTGAGTAATTGCCGTTGCCGTCGGCATTGACCGCGCTGCTGACCGTCGCCGTGCTGTCTGCCCAGTCGAGGATAATCAGGTCTTCGCCATCCCCGGCAGAGAAGGTCGATGTGCTGGTCCCCAGCAGGTCGGTGGCGTAGACGTCGTCGCCCGATCCGGTCCAAAAGCCCCGCGCGACACCGTGAATGTTATAGTTCGAGACGACGCCTCGCGTATCGAGCAGGTTGTCGCCATCGCCGACCGTCACGCGAATGGTCTCGATACCCTCCCAGCTTGTTTCCCACGCCGTGCCTTCGTTCAGGACGACCGTGCCGCTTTGGGTATCGGCGAGGACCAATCTGAAATCTTCGGTGGTGATATTTCCGGCTTCGTCGCGAATGACCGTATTGACGTAATCCTGTCCCGTGCCGAGGTGATAGACACCGCCGCCGCCGCCGTCGAAAATCTGGTCATTCCCGGCACCGCTGGTGAAGCTGTCGCGCAAGCCCGCGCCGCGTAGAGTGTCGCTCGCCGATCCCGAGGTGATCTGAAACCGCTCGACCCCGGTGAAATTTAGCTGGATGCCGGTATTGCTGACGCTGGTCGAGTAGTTGCCGTCGCCCGTCGCACTCAGCGTGCTGCTGACCGTGCGCTCGCTGTCGCCCCAGTCGAGGATGATC
>CALGNO010000076.1 GCA_937958625.1 uncultured Neomegalonema sp. | reverse complement strand
CCGAGAGAGCCTTCAGGCTCCGTGGATACCGGTTTTCCGGTCGAAAACGCCACAAAGCAAAGAAACAAAGATCATGACCAACACCGCTGCGATGACCATCGATGTCGAGGACTATTACCACGTCCACGCCTTCAAGGACGTGATCGACCGCGCGGACTGGGACAACATGGAATCGCGGGTCGAGGCGAGTACCAATCGAATCCTCGACCTCTTTGCCGAGGCCAGGGCGCGCGCGACGTTCTTTACGCTCGGCTGCGTTGCCGCCAAGCATCCGGCCATCATCCGCCGCATGGTTTCCGAGGGCCATGAACTGGCCAGCCACGGATGGGGCCATTGGGCGGTTTTCGAGCAAACGCGAGAGGCATTTTTATCGGACGTGGCGCGGGCGCGGGCAACGCTGGAGGATATTGGCGGTGCCCAAGTGCGCGGATACAGGGCACCCAGTTTCTCGATCGATGAGCGCAGCCCTTGGGCCTATGACGCGCTGGCCGAGGCCGGATACGGATATTCCTCGTCTTCGCACCCCATCGCGCATGACCTTTACGGCGACCCCAATGCCGCGATGACGCCCCATGTCACCGATTCGGGTGTTGTCGAGATTCCTGTGACCGTCGGGCGGATCGGCGAGCGGCGTGTACCCGCCGGGGGTGGTGGATTCTTTCGCCTGTTCCCCCTCGGGTGGTTCAAGCGGGCCTATCGACAGGCCGCAGCAGAAAATCGTGTGCCGAATTTCTACCTGCACCCCTGGGAAATCGACCCGGGGCAACCTCGCATTAAAGCCGCGCCCTTAAAGTCGAGGTTCAGACACTATGTCGGGATGACGCGCTGCGAGGCGAAGTTGACCCGCCTTTTGGAGGTCCAGAACTGGACCCGGATGGATGAGGCGTACGATGGATGGCTCGGCGGGACTGATCGATCTGATGGACACGGCGACGAACGTTGTTCCGCTTGACCCCGGCTTTGCGGGGGAGTGGGACGCCTATGTCCGCGCCCACGAGGGTGGCTCGCCCTTTCATATGAGCGCCTGGAGCCGCGCGGTTTCGAGCGCGCTGGGCCATGATACGCCTGCGCTGGTGGCGCGACGGTCCGGGGCCATTGTCGGCGTTCTGCCGCTGGTTCACGCAAAAACGCGCCTGTTTGGCAATGCGCTGATCTCGACCGGATTTTCGGTCGGGGGCGGTGTTCTGGCCGATGACGAGGCGGCGGCGCAAGAACTCGCCAATGCAGCAAAAGCGCTGGGCCACGAGCGCGGCGTCGAGCATCTGGAACTGCGCAGCGAGAAGGCCCGTTTCGAGGGCTGGCCCACCAAAGACACTGTCTATGCGGGTCATGTCGCGACCTTGGCACCCGATGCCGACGAGCGCCTGAAGGCCATCCCCCGCAAGAAACGCGCGGATGTGCGCAAGGGGATCAAGGCCGACTTTCCTGTCGATACGGATGCATCGGTCGATGTCTTCCACGACCTTTATGCCCGCAACCTGCACGCCCTCGGCACGCCGATCCTGCCGAAACGCTGGTATGCGGCGCTGAAAACTGAATTCGCCGATGATTGTGAGGTCGCCATCGTACAAGGGCCGGACGGTCCCGTCGTGGGCCTGCTGAGCCTGTTCCATGGCGATACCGTCTACCCCTATTACGTGGGCGCAACGGCGGAAGCGCGGAAGCTCCACGCCTTTGACCACGTCTATTGGACTTTGATGCAGCGTGCGGTGGATCGCGGCTGTAGCAAGTTCGACTTCGGACGCTCGAAAATCGGCACCGGCGCAGCGGACTATAAGAAGCACTGGGGTTTCGAGGGCGTGCCGCTGGAATATCAGTTCCACCTCTACGGCAATGCGTCGATGCCCGATGTGAACCCCAACAACCCGAAATATGCCCGGTTCGTGAAAATCTGGCAGAAACTGCCCCTCGGCGCCACCAAGGTGCTCGGCCCACTGCTTGCGCGGCAAATGGCATGAGCGTGAAACCGTCGCTGCTGTTTCTTGCCCACCGGATTCCCTATCCGCCGACCAAGGGCGAGAAGCTGCGGGCCTTCAATCTGCTCAAAGGTCTGTCCGAGAGTCATGACATCTGGCTGGGCGCGCCGCTGGACGACCCCGAAGACTGGACCCATCGAAACGCACTGGACCCATGGTGCATCGAGACTCATATCGCCGATATTCGCGGGCGCACGCGTCACCGCGCCGCTATCGAGGCCATCGCGCGGGGCGAGCCGGTTTCCTACGCCTATTTCCGCGAACGTGGCATGATGGACTGGGTCAAGCGCGTCACCAGCGAGCGGCAGTTCGATACCGTGTTCCTGTATTCGTCGGGCGCCGCGCCCTATCTGACGGCGATAAACCGCGCGCCGCGCTGCACGATCATTGATTTCGTCGATGTGGATTCCGAGAAATGGCGGGCGCTTGGCGAGGGTGCCAAGGGACCGATGAAGCATGTCTATGCCCGCGAGGCAAAGCTGCTGCGGGCAGAGGAAACACGGCTGGGCGCGCTGTCCGACGCCAATCTGCTCGTCACCCGTGCGGAGGCCGATCTCTACACTGAATTGACAGGCCAGCCCGCCAACGTCGTCGGCAATGGCGTCGATACCGAGTATTGGGGCGCGGCCAAATCAATGCCCCCGCCCTATAGCGATACCCGCCGCCGGATCATCTTCACGGGCGTCATGGACTATGAGCCGAATGTGGAGGCGGTGTGCTGGTTTGCCGACAAGGTCATGCCCGGACTGCGCCGCGCGGGTCTCGATCTCAAATTCGTCATTGCAGGCGGTCGGCCCACGAAGCAAGTCGAGGCGCTGGGCGAGGCAGGCGACATCACCGTCACCGGGCGGGTCGAAGACATGCGCGGCTGGCTTGGCCATGCCGACCTTGCGGTTGCGCCTCTGCTGCTGGCACGCGGCGTGCAAAACAAGGTGCTGGAGGCCATGGCCGCCGGGACACCTGTGCTGACCACCCGTCCCGCTTTGACCGGAATCGACGCCGTACCGGGGCGCGATGTAACCCTGTGCGAGTCGCCTGACGACTTTGTGATTGCCATTCAAGCCTTGCTTGAAAACCCCGAAAAGCTTGAAAAACAGGCCGATGCGGCCCGCAATCTCGTACATAACGACTATGGCTGGGGCGCAAAAATTGCATCCCTGACGGATCTTATCGCGGGTGCGAACACCCGCAGACCGGCACAGGTGGCCTGATGATGACCGATACGACTGAAGCGCACGAAATCGGTGAAGACTCAGCTAGGCGGCTGCACATTGTACAGTTCGGGCTGTTGCTGGCGGCACTGGTCGCGGCCCAATGGCCGACGCTCACGAACATGGCCGATATCTGGTATAATACCACCACCTACAATCACTGCTTCGTCGTGGCACCGGTCAGTCTATGGCTGGTCTGGCGGCGACGCAGCGAGTTGGCGACTGCCACTCCTGAAAACGCCTATTCTGCCTTCGCGCTGTTGCTCGGCTGCGCCATTATCAGCCTCGTGGGTGAAATCAGCGGGGTGAACTCTCTGCGCCATATCGGGTTTGTCGGTTCGCTGATGTGCCTTGTGCCGATCTGCTTTGGCTGGCCGATTACACGTCGGTTCATTTTTCCCGTGCTGTTCCTCGGTTTCATGGTGCCGCTGGGTGATTTTCTGATTGCGCCATTGCAAGAGCTGACCGCCACCGTCTCGGTCTGGATGATCGAAGTGACCGGTGTGGCGGTAAAGCGCGAGGGACTGTTCATCGAACTGACCTCGGGCGTCTGGGAAGTCGCCGAAGCCTGTGCCGGGGTGCGGTTTCTGATCGCGAATTTCTTCGTCGCCACCCTCTTTGCCTATTTCAGCTATGACAAGCTATGGAAATGGGTGCTGTTCGGCGTACTGGCCTTTGTCATCCCCGTCGCGGCGAACTGCGTGCGTGCCTATGGCATCATGATGCTGGCCCATGTGACGGACAACGCGTTGGCGGTGGGTGTCGATCATCTGGTCTATGGCTGGTTCTTCTTTTCGCTGGTGATGCTGTTGATGCTCTGGGTAGGGTCGAAGTTCGCCGACCGTCCCTTGGTCGATCCGGTGAACGAGGCTCCGATCAAGGCCGGTACTGGCCGCCGCGGCGGTCTGGGGGTCGCGGTCTCCGGCGCATTGCTCATCTCCGGCTGCCCCGCCTTTGCCGCACTGACGGAGCCGGAGCCGACTGCGCAGCCAAGCGCCCTGATCGATCCGCTGATTCCGGAAGGCTGGGACATCGTCCAATGGGACGGCAACGCGCCCGACCGCTGGATTCCGAGATTCGAAACCGCCGACCGCGCCGAAATGGAGCGCCTGTCGAACGGCACGGCGACCGTCGATTTCGTCATCGCCTACTATACGCACCAGCGTGAAGGGGCCGAGGCGCTGCACTACATGAACCGCTTCGATGATGACCGAATCTGGATGCGCTCGAAGCTCGGCACCATCGACGTCGATGCCGGGGCAACCGACCTGCCATCGACCGCGCGGCTGGATAGCCTGACTTATATCAATCATATCAACGCCGAGCGCGATAACCGGTTCGAGTCTCGCCTCGTCACGTCATGGTATTGGGTCGGCGGCACGCTGACCGCTGATCCCATCGAGGCGAAGCTGGCGGCGATGAAGGCCCGTCTGCTCGGCGGCGAGGCCGGGGCCGCCGTGATCGCGGTTTCCGCCCGCCACGATACGCCGGGTGGCGAGATTCAGGCGCGGCGGGCCATCGAGGCGCTGTTGGCCGATCTCGGCCCCCTCGCCCCTGCGCTTGAAGCGGTGGGTGGCGACTGATGTGTGGTATTGCGGGCATCGTCGATCTGGAGGGACCGCGCGAGATTGCACCCGGTCGCCTGAAGGCAATGACCGACGCGATTGCCCATCGCGGGCCGGATGGCGAAGGCCAGTGGTACGCGCCGGGGGTTGGGCTTGGACATCGGCGGCTCGCCATCATCGACCCCGAGGGCGGCCAGCAACCCTTGCTGGGCGAGCATGTCTCGGTCGTTTTCAACGGCATGATCTACAATTTTCGCGCGTTGCGGCGGGAGTTGGAGGCGCATGGCCACGTCTTCACCACCGATTGCGATACCGAGGTTCTGCTGCACGGGTGGAAGCAATGGCGCGAGGGGCTGACCGAACGCCTCGATGGATTTTTCGCCGCCGCGATCTGGGATAGCCGGACCGATGAACTGGCGCTGATCCGCGACCGCTGGGGTAAGAAGCCGCTTTACTACGCATTATCGCCCCGGGGCGAGTTGCTGTTCGGGTCGGACCTCTGGGCGATCCTTGCCGGGATGGACGGGATGCCAGCGATCCGCGGCGATGCCCTGTCGGATTATCTCGCCTTTGGCTATGTGCCCGAGCCGAAATCTATTCTCGAGGGCATCGAAAAGCTGCCCCCCGCCCATCAGTTGATCCTCAAACGCGGCGCATGGCGCGGCGTGAAGGCGACGCGGTACTGGTCGATCCGGGTGCATCCCGAGGATACCGGACAGACGATGGACGAGGCGGTCGAGCAGCTCATGCCCCTGCTCCGCTCTGCCGTCGATAAGCGGCTGATTGCCGATGTGCCACTGGGGGCATTCCTGTCGGGCGGTGTCGATAGCGGCGCGATGGTGGCGCTGGCAACGCAAGCTCGCGGCCCCGGCCTCGATGCGTGCACGATGGCGTTCGAGAATCCGGCCTATGATGAAAGCGACCTTGCCGCGACCGTTGCCGCCAAATACGGCGCGCGCCATCATATCGAGACGGTTCGCGAGGACGCGATGGCCGATCTCGACCCGCTCGGGCTGGCCTATGCCGAGCCGTTCGCCGATGCCTCGGCCCTGCCCACGATGCAGCTTTGCGCCCTTGCCGCGCGCCACGTTAAAGTCGCGCTGTCGGGGGATGGCGGGGATGAGTTGTTCGCCGGATACCGGCGCTATCCCCACCACACGGCAGAGGAGCGCGTAAAAGCGCGGATACCGGGGGCCTTGTCGCGGGGCCTGTTCGGCCCGCTCGCCCGTGCTTATCCGGCCCTGCCGAATGGACCACGCATCCTGCGCGCGAAATCGACCTTCGAGTCGCTGTCCGCCGATGCCATGGGCGGCCTGTTCCGGGCGACTGCGATTATGCGTGAACGCGAGCGTGACGCGCTGTTGACCGATGCGCAGCCCTATTCGTCCATCGACCTGCTGCGCGCCCATGCGGACCAGGCCGAAACCGACGATCCCCTAGCCCGCGCGCAATATGTGGACCTGATGACGTGGTTGCCGGGGCGGATGCTGGTGAAGGTGGACCGGGCCAGCATGTTCGCGGGGGTCGAGGTGCGTAACCCACTGCTGGATATTGATGTGGCAGAGTGGGCCGCGAAACTGCCCACGCGGCTGAAGCTGGATGGGTTCAGCGGCAAGCATGTGCTGAAATCGGCCCTGCGCGGTCTGGTGCCGTCCGAGATACTCGATGCCCGCAAGCGCGGATTCGTCGCCCCCATCGGCGCCTGGATGCAAGGGCGCTTCGCTGCGCGGATGGACGCACTGCCGAACCGCTCGCATCTGGCCGAATCCGGGTTGATCGACCCCGCCGCCGTCTCGGGCCTGTGGGACGATATGCAGCGCGGGCGCGCCGACCGCTCGCGGGAACTCTGGGCTTTGATGATGCTGGACGGGTTTATCGGGCGGATGCAAGGCAGCAACCGGACGCGCAACGCGGCATAGGCTTAAACGCGTCTTAAACCTTGATCGCCACTGTGTCGAAAGGGCATCCGCGCCCCGGAGAATACGCCATGTCGATTCGAAAAACCGCCCTTGCCGCGATTCTGAGCAGTGTCGCCCTACCCGCGCTCTATCTCGCCAGCGCCCCGGCTGCGGCCCAGCCTGTCCATGAAGCCGCCGCCATCGGCTATGTCGAAAGCGCCCGCGCGCTGTACCAGTCCGGCCAATACGAAAAGGCATCGGCAGAGATCAAAAGCGCGTTGAAAGCGCATCCGAACGACGGTGCCGCCCGCTTGTTGCTCGGGCAGATGCTGCTCGGCGAAGGCGATATTACCGGTGCGCTGAAAGAGCTTGGCCGCGCACATACCCTTGCCCCCAGCGACGAAACCGCCGTTCTGTTGGCCGAGGCCCGCTTGCAGGCAGGGGATGCCGAGGGCGCGATTTCTCTGGTACGCGGCCCCAGCGCCACCCCCGACGGCACCGTGCGGCGGCTGACGATCACCGGCGTCGCGAGTTCTTTCCTCGGCGATTACGACGCTGCCGAAGTCGCCTATGAGAAAATCATCGAGATGGACCCGCGCCGGGTCGAGGGCCATTTCGGCCTCGCCCATGTCTATAACGAGCGCAAGAATTACCGCGCCGCCGCGGAAAAGCTGGAACAGATCACCCAAGGCAAGCCCGATTTCGCCCCGGCCTGGTCCCTGCGCGGCGAAGTGGCCATGGAACGCGGGTTCTTGGACGAGGCCTTTGCGTCCTTCGATCAGGCCATCGCGCTGACCCCCGATTCGACCCTGCCGTTGATCGCACGGGCGCGGGCCTTTCTGAGTGCGGGCCGTCTGGAAGAAGCGCGGGCCGATGCGGAGAGGGTCGAAAAGCTGGCGGAAAACTCGCCCATCGCCCATTACCTTCATTCCGCCGTCGCCTATGCCGAGGGCGAGATCGACAAGGCGAACCGTGCCTTTACCCACCTGCAACGCAGCTTTGACAATTTCTCTCCTGCGGTCCTGCTCGGCGCGTTGATCAAGCAGCGCAAGGGCGAGCTGAATCAGGCGGGTGCCCTCTTCCGGCGCTATATCGAGATGAAGCCCAACAGCATCGAGGCGCGGCGGGCGCTGGCCGCCGTGCGGCTGGCCAGTGATCAACCGCGAAACGCGCTCGATATGCTCGATGTCGTGCTGAGTGAGCGCCCCGACGATGTCGAAAGCCTGCACCGCCGCGCAAGTGCGCTGGTGGGGACCAGTCGATACCGCGAGGCCACGGCCCTTTATACGCGGTTGCTGAACAAGGGCTCGCCGCAACAGCGCCGCCATGCGGAGGAGGCCCTCACCCTGCTGGCCCCATCCCCCGGCGCGAGCAATGATCCTGTCACGCAATATCCCGCTGCTCGGCATCTGCTGGTCAAGGCCATCGACCGGCTCTATGAAGGCGATGCCGCACAAGCCCGCGCATTGCTGGGTGCCGTCAACGTGGATGACAGCGCGCTTTTATTCTCGCTTCGCGGGCGCAGCGAAGCCGGACTTGGAAACTTGCGCGAGGCACGCCAGTCGCTCGAACATGCCATCTTTCTCGATCCCGAACGGTTGGACGCCGTGCGCGCCTTGACCCAGCTTGACCGCCGAGAGGGCCGCGCCGCCGAAACCCTGCCCCGGATGCAGGCGTTGTTGCAAAAACGACCGGACAACGAGCCGCTGATCGTCGAGATTGCAAGCTTTCTGGAAAGCGGCGGCAACACCGACGAGATGGTCGCCTTTTTGACCGAACAGCGCACCGCGATGCCCAATGCGACGTCGCTGTCACGTCCGTTGATTGCCGGCCTCTCGCAACAGGGCAACACCGTCGAGGCGGCAGCCGAGGCCACGCGGTTCGCGCTGCTCGAACCGACAAATCCGGACACCCTGCTCTATGCGGCCCGCGTCCTTGTGACAGCGGGTGTGCCGGATCGCGCGGTAGAAGTATTGCGCCGTCTGCAAGCCGTATCGCCGAATGATCCCGAGATCGTCATGGAACTGGCCGAAACCCAGGGCTTCGCCGGTGACATCGACGCCGCGCGGCAAACCCTGCGCAATGCGGCGGCGCGGTGGCCCGACAATCGCGACATCGCGGCGGCGCAGGTCGGGTTGGAAATGGCGACCGAGCGCCCGGATGCGGTGACTGCGTTGATCGAGCAACGCCGCGCCAGTGATCCGGCGGCAGCGGCGCGCCTGTCCCTGATTGCCGGAACCGGCGACCCCGCCGAAGCTCACAACGTGCTGCAACAGGTCTTCGCCGAAAACCCCAGTTCCGAGGCAGCAATCGACGTCTTCGAAGCGCGCCAGCGTATCGGTCTGCACGAAGAAGCGCTGGACGAGATGACGCGCTGGCTAGAAAGCAATCCGAACGACGTCGATGCCCTGCGCGAATTCGCCGCCGCCCTGCTGAGTTACGGGCGTCTGGACCGGGCCGAGATTGCCTATGAACAGGTGATCATCCTCGACGCCAATGATGTGACCGCGCTGAACAACTATGCGTGGCTTCGCCATATCGGCGGACGCAACGATGCGCTCGAATTCGCCCGGCGTGCATATTATCTGTCGGACGATTCGCCGGATATTGCCGATACTTACGGCTGGTTGCTGGTCAACTATGGCCGCCTGAAAGAGGGGCTGGAGGTCTTGCGCCGGGCCAATGCCGGGGCACCGGATAATCCCGAGATCGCGTTTCACCTCGCATCGGCCCTGTCGAAAGCGGGCCTGCGCGACGATGCGCGGGCGCTGATGGTATCGACCCTCGAGGGCCAACCCAAATTCGCCGCACGCGAGGATGTCTCGGCCCTGATGCAGACCCTTGACGCGGCCTCGGAAGGTTAAGAGGCCCCGTCGCCCTCGCGCCGCACAAGGCGCACGAGGGAAAAGCTGACGATCATCAGCAATACCCACGACCCCAGCTTTCCGATTGGGACGGGTTGCCATTCGCGGTGCTGGTTCGGATAGAGCCATGTGCCGCTGACCGAGCCGAGATTCTCGGCGGCATAGACCAGCACGCCCACGAAAACGAACAGGGCCAGCACGGGCACCCGGCCCCATCCGGGAAACTCGGCCCAGCAACGCCAGTACAGCGCCACCGTCACCGCCATCAGCAGATAGCGAATGTCGGGCAAGAAGTGATGGCTGTAGAAATTGATGTAGATGGCCAGCGCCAGCAGACCCCCCGCCCATTCCGGCGGTGCCCCGCTGAGGCGCATGTCGGTCAGCTTCCAGCCTCGAGCGATATAGCTGCCGACCGCCGAATACATGAACCCGGTGAACAGCGGCACGCCGCCGATCTTGAACAATGACGGTTCAGGATAGACCCATGACCCGACCGAGGTCTTGAAAACCTCCATCACCACGCCGACGAAGTGAAAGGCGAAGATGACGCGCGCCTCGGACCACGTCTCGCGGCCCGTGGCCAGCAACCACGCCTGCATGGCCAGCACCGCAACGAACAGGAAGTCATAGCGATAGACCGGCCAGCCGTCGTTCCAGACCGCCGCGCTGACCATGATCAACGCAAGAATGACGATGCCGAAAATCGCGGCGGAGACTTGCAGGCGGATGAACTGGACTAGGCGCGCCATGATGCCGTCCTCAGCGCCCCTCGAAACTCGGCTTGCGCTTTTCGCGGAAGGCGGCGGTGCCCTCGGCGAAATCGCGGCTGGCGGCGGCCTCGGCCTGCGCCTTGGCCTCCAGTTTTAGCTGGTCGATCAGGTCGGCCTGCATTCCGGCGCGCAAGGTTTGTTTTGTGAGGGCCAGCGCCTTTGTCGGGCCGGTGGCGAAACCGGCGGCCATGGCGCGGGCATCGGGCATGAGGGCGTCATCCTCGATCATCTTCCAGACCAAGCCCCAATCGGCAGCGCGAACGCCGTCTACCGGCTCCGTCGTCATGGCCATGCCCATCGCGCGGGGCAAGCCGATCAGGCGCGGCAGAAAATGCGTCGCCGAGACGTCCGGCACCAGCCCGATGCGCGCGAAGGCGATCACGAACTGCGCCGAGCGCGCCGCCAGCACAATGTCCCCGAGCAGCGCCAGACTCGCCCCCGCTCCCGCCGCAACGCCATTCACCGCTGTGATGACCGGCAGCGGGCAATCGAGGATCGCGTGCAGCATCGGTTCGTATTCTTCCGACAATGTGCGCTCGACATTGGCCAGCCTGCCGCCATGCTCGCCAAGGTCTTGCCCGGAGCAAAAGCTGCGCCCTGCCCCGGTCATCAGCACAGCCCGCGCGCCCTCAGCCGGTGCGCGCTCGAAGGCATGGCGCAACTCGTGGCGCATGGCCTTGTTGAGCGAATTGAGCGACTCGGGCCGGTCGAGGGTGATGGTCGCGACCGCATCGGTCAGGTCATAGCGGATGGTTTCGTAGGCGCTCATGGCAGGTCTCCTGTGCTGCGCCTTCGTAGCAGAGCCACGCCGCCGCGCAATCGTTCCGCCGGGTCAGGCGCGGGAACATGACGGCGATTTGCGCATTTATCCCGCAACGCAACACAGATTTTCTTCGAAAGGAGACCGATAATGGACCTCATTCGCATCCTGCTCTCCGTCCTGCTGCCGCCCCTCGGCGTCTTTATGCAAGTCGGCCTTGGCGGCGCGTTCTGGCTCAATATCCTGCTGACGATCCTCGGTTATATTCCGGGCATCATCCACGCCGTTTGGGTGATCGCGAAGAACCCGCCGCAACAGCGTTTGACGTAAGCAGACGTAGAATAATTTAGAAAACCGCCTTCGGGAAACCGGGGGCGGTTTTTCTATGCGAGCGCGGTTTTCAGGGCGATGGACAGCTTGTCGGTGATCTCGCCAACATGCGCCTCTTCCACGATGAAGGGCGGGGCCAGCAGCACATGATCGCCGCGCCGTCCGTCGATGGTGCCGCCCATGGGATAGGAGATCAGACCCGCCTCGAACGCTGCCTTTTTGAAGCGCTTGTTGACGCCGCGCGCCGGGTCGAATGGCTCTTTCGTCTCGCGGTTCTCGACAATCTCCAGACCCTGAAACAATCCCCGCCCGCGAATATCGCCGATATGGGGATGCTGGCCGAACTCAGCTTCCAGCGCCGATTTGAGTAGCGCCCCCATTTCGTTGACGCGCGGGATCAGCGCCCGATCCTCCATCGCCTGCACCACCGCAAGCGCCCCGGCGCAGGCAGTCGGGTGGCCGATATAGGTATGGCCGTGCTGGAAAAAGCCCGACCCCTGCTCGATGGCCTGATAAATCTCCGCCGAGCAAAGCGCCGCGCCGATAGGCTGATACCCCGCGCCCAAGCCCTTGGCGATGCAGAGAATATCCGGGCGCACGCCGTCTTGGTCACAGGCAAAGAGCGAACCGGTGCGGCCCATGCCACACATTACCTCATCGAGGATCAGCAGGATGCCATGGCGGTCGCAAATCTCGCGGATGCGGCGGAAATAGCCCTCGACCGGCGGCACCGCCCCCAAGGTCGCGCCCACCACAGGCTCGGCGATGAACGCCATAACGGTTTCCGGGCCGAGGCGCTGGATTTCTGTTTCCAACTCGTCAGCAACGCGCAGGCCGTATTGCTCCGCCGTCTCGCCCTCTTCCCGCCCGCGATATTCGTAGCAGGGCGCGATATGGGTGGTGTCGATCATCAGTGGCGCAAACGGCTCACGTCGCCACGTGTTGCCCCCTGCCGCCAACGCGCCGAGGGTATTGCCGTGATAGCTTTGCTTCCGCGAGATCAGCCGGTGCCGCCCGGTCTCGCCGCGTTCGATATGATATTGCCGCGCCAGCTTGATCGCCGCCTCGACAGCCTCGGACCCGCCGGACACGAAGTAACAGCGGTCCAGCCCCTCGGGCGCGCGCTCGATCAGATAGTCGGCCAGCGCCTCCGCCGGATGCGAAGTAAAAAAGCCGGTATGGGCGAAGGCCAGCGTATCAAGCTGCGTCTTGATCGCCTCGGTCACTTCGCGGTCGCCGTGGCCAAGGCAACTGACCGCCGCCCCGCCGGAGCCGTCGAAATATCGCTTGCCGGTGGAGTCGATCAGGTAACAGCCCTCCCCGCCCACAGCGGTGGGCAGGTCGGATTTGGTATGGCGCGGGAATACATGGGACATGAGCGCAGCTTACCGCAGCCGCGCAGCATGTCCACGTCTTCCCATGGGGCGCGTTGCCGAGGGAGGCCCCGCATCGGGTGCGGGGCAGCGGTATACCTCCGCTTACCGCTGGGCGAGGCTATCCTCGCGCAACTGGTTCGGACGCACCCCGCGCAGCAGTACCGACGCTCGGTTGCCGAGGGGGATCAGCGTGCCAGACCCTTGCGCCCGCGCGCCGCGCAGGATTGCTCGCGGGTCGCCGAGTTGAGGCGGAAGGGCGAGACGGTCAGTGCCGGGGGTGAAGTCGAAAATCTCGGACACACCAACCGGTGCCGCACCGCCACTCGCGCGGCGACCGAGGAAGAACACATCGGCCCCCGGCCCACCGGCGGCATAGGTCAGCGTGCCCTCGATGACGATACGGTCATTGCCGCGCCCGCCCGCCAGAAAGCTGATCCCCGGTCCTCCGGCGACCAAGTCATTGCCGTCAAAGCCTGCGACGATGTTGTTGCCACCAACCCCCATGATCGTGTCATCACCCATGGACCCGGCCAGCACTTCGTTGCGCGAACTGCCCGACGCCTGCCCCGAAACCTTGCGGTGGTTTGCAATCGCAATCGTCGAACCATCGGGAAACACGGGCACGATTCCCCATTTCGGATGCTTGGCAAAGCCCTCGGCCCCCGATTGCATCCCAATACTGCCATGGACCAACCGCGCATAGGCCTCGGCAATCAGCGGATCGCGGAACGCGCCGACCAGCGAGGCATAGCCCGCTCGGCCCTGCGCCGCGAAGTCCCACGCCGCGCCGCCGGTGCCATTCTGCTCGGTGGGATTCGGTTCGAACTCACCGCCCGCAAGCCCTGCCTGGGCAATCTCGCGCCACGTCGCATAGGGCTTGTCGCTCTGCTTGTCGGCATGGGGCGTGGTGTAGTGGGTCGCCCAAAGCGGATTGAAGTCCGACCGCAGGAACCGGTTCAGGTGATATTTGCGGGTGTAATTATAGACCGGCAGAGCCTCGGCAAAGCCCATCCGCGCAATCTGCGACAGGGATTGCGAGAAGAAATCATGCTGCCAGTTGGCGACATAGCCGGTGGGATACGGCCCCTCGATCCAGCCTGAAGTCTCATAGCGCGCGGGTCCGCCCAGATCGTCGCGGGCGGTGTAGGCGCGGGGATACCAGAGCAGGCGCTGGCGCAGCTTGCCGGTCAGGTATTGCTTATCCGGGTGGGTATCGGGCGTGATAAAGGCTGCATAGCCGTGGGTGCGATTGGCCCAAGCCTGTCCGCGCACTTCATCATCGGTGAGGTTGCCCTCGGCCCCGTCGCGATAGCCGGGGTTCGAGTCATAGCTGAAGAGCGCAAAGGCGGTCTGGGCAATCAATTCATCCAGCAGATGCCGGTCGCCGGAAATCAGATAGGGGACATAGGCCATCTCCGGCTGGTGCGCGTTGTCGAGGTTCCATCCCTCCACATCCGTCACCATCGGGCCGTGGCCGTTGGTGCCCTGGTTCGCGCGGGCATCGAGCCAATACCGCGGATGATCGTCCAGCACCGGGGCGCGCATCGTCTTCGGATCACGGATATGCCACGGGATCGACCCCGCCGCCTCGGCATTGCCCATCATCGCGGCACGGGCCGACGGCGACTGTGACCGCAGCCATGCAAGGGTCCAGTCCGGCACCATGCCAATGTCGGCGCGGCCCCCGCTGGTGGGCATCGCCTTCAGGATCATGGCATTGCCCATCGGTCCGGTATCGGTCCCGCCAATATCCGTCGACTGCTCGAAAAATGCGCGGTTGATGTCGAGTTCGGGATCCCAGGCGGGCACGGCGCCCGCTGCAATCATATAGGGGTAGTCATAGACCACATGCGCCCGAGACGGGGCCGCGCCCGCCCAGACGATCTCGCGCCAGTTAGCAAAGCGGCGATGGGTGATGCGGTGATCGACCATCGTCTGGCCACCCATGCGCACAACCGCGCGATAGGGGATGTCCTTTCCGGCGGTGGCGAACATGTCGTCGTTATGAACGGCAACCGACGTACGCACGGCACCGCTGGCCAGCGCGCGAATATCGAGGATGGCGGTCAGTTCGGGCGACAGCTTTTCCTTCACGCGGATTTCCGTCGCCAGCGGACCGGATAGCCATGGCTTCTCACCCCGGCCCAGCGCCTCGCGCAAGAGCCGCGCGGCGTCAACCGACAGACGCCGTCCGTTCACCTCAAGATCGAGAGTGAGGTCATAGCCGCGCCGGATGATCGGCTCGATCGGCAGGGCCGCCCGCGCCGCCGCGCTGCCCCCCGTGCGCAGGCTTATCTGCGCCGAGCCTGCATCGGGATTGACGAGGCTCACAATCGCGTGACGCACGGACCCGTCGGCATGACGCGCCTTCACATCGGTCTGAATCGGCACAGCGCGTCCGTTCCATT
This sequence comes from uncultured Neomegalonema sp., assembly GCA_937958625.1. Taxonomy (GTDB): domain Bacteria; phylum Pseudomonadota; class Alphaproteobacteria; order Rhodobacterales; family Rhodobacteraceae; genus JAHDDY01. The sequence goes on along the minus strand of CALGNO010000076.1, from coordinate 20,443 downwards.
CCGCGACAAGACCGGTTCCCCGGGGCCAGTCACCGGCCCGAAACACCTGACCAAACGTCGTGACCCGGCCCGCCTGCCCGCCAAGATCCTGCAACAATACGCCAACAACCGCATTCTGGCCGTCAGGGCGCACCACCGATGGTGCCTCGACATTGGTCGCCAGACGCTGGAGCAAGGCCCCGTCGGCCCAGGCCGTCGTCGCGACAAGGCACGAAAACAGGGTCGGCAGAATAAGACGGCGCATCACTGGCTCCTCATGTGGTCGGCGACGGGATGTGCCGCGCGATAGCAACATCATACTGCGCGCTGCCCGTTACCCGGTGGTTGAGAACGGGACCGATTTCGTGCGTAAAACCGGTCCTTCCGTTGCAATTGCCTGCAACAGTTATTCCGCCGCCAGTTTTGCCGCCTCGGGCTGTGCCTTACGGGCGGTGCAATAGACGCCGAAGGCAAGGCGATGGGCCGATTTCTTGTGCTTCATCCAGCGATCCATCCAGACCAGCGGTTTGCCGAGGATCGTGGCCACGAAAAACGCCGCGTTCGAGGCGATTCGCGCGGGCAGGCTTTTGCCCTCGAACAGCATCGAGGCGTAATAGGCATTGAGGGTCGCAATCGCGACGCCGGGGCCGATATGAAAACCGGTATTGAAATCGGTAAAGCCATGCTGGCCGAGCAATCGTTCAAGGCCGGGCCCGGTATAACGGCGGCTATCTATCGGATCATCATGATATTGCTGCATAAATGGGATTTCCACATGCAGCTGGCCGCCGGGTTTCAGCACCCGAAACGCCTCCGCTAGAAACGCATCGTCGTCTTCTAGATGCTCGAGCAGGCCGGTGGCGATGACAAGATCAGCGTGGTTATCCTCGAAGGGCGTGTCGCAGACATTGGCGACCACATCTGTACCGGTGCATTTGACGAAATCCACGGTCGTCGCGTGCGCCGCGACCCGCCGTCCTCCGGCACCCATATCGAGAATCACCGATCCTTCGGGATATTGCGCCACCAGATCATCGATCTGAGGGTCGCACTGCCATGTCAGCTTCGGCATGAATGCCGGCAATCCGCTTCCATATCCCATCTCGATCCAATCCCTTCAGATGTGCTCTTCTGGCACAATCTTTGCCCAAACCGCGCCCGTCGCTGGCGATAAACGCCCCGGAAACGGGTGATACTGAAGATTGCGGCGAACGTGTTCGTGACAGCATCGGGGGGGTTTGGCCGCAGCGATATGTCGGTGAATCCGTCTTTAACAAAACTCAATAAGCGCCGGATATACTTGCAAGCGATTGGCCAACTCGGGGGTTGGCGCGGCTGAGATGGGAAAAGCCAGATGATACAACTTTTCGGTCACTCGGTGCGGCGGTCGGTGCTTTTCCTCGGTCTGATCGAGGCTGTCATGGTCTATATGGCGATCTTTCTGATTGCCACGCTGGTTGTTCAGTCGCCCGGCGGACCGGCGGGATTGACGCCCGCGGCGACCCTGCCCGCCCTATTGATCGTGGCCTTTATGATCGCGATGGGTGTCTATGAACCCGAGGCCCGCGCCGACCTGCCCACAATGACCGAACGCCTGAGCGTGGCCTGTGCGGTTGGGGCGATTGTCGGATTCGGTATCGTTTATATGTTTACCGATATCTGGGTCTCGCCGCTCTATGCCGTGGCCTGTGCCTCGCTGACCTATGTCACCGTCGCGATGGCGCGGTTCATCTCGACCCGCGTCCTGCGCGCCGAACCTTTCCAGCGCCGGTTGCTCATCATCGGCGAGGGTCAGTCGGCCTCGGATGCGATCAGCATAAGTACGCGCACTGGATGCGATGCCCATGTCACGGGTGTGATGAGCGCTGCGGAGGCCATGCAGCCGGGCCGCCTGCTGAAACGCGCCCGAGCCCTCGATGTGGCCGAGATCGTGGTTGCCGACCGCAAGGCGGGCCTGCCCTTTGTCGCGCTGCTCGATTGCAAGATGGAGGGGATGCGCATTTTCGACAGCCTTGATTTCGGCGAGAATGAAACCGGCATGGTCGACCTCGAAAACCTATATCCCGCGCGATTCATCTTCTCCCAGACAGCGGGCTATTCCCGGTGGTCGATGAGCGCGAAGCGGGTGCTGGACATCGCGGTCAGCGGCGTATCCCTGTTGTTGCTCTCACCGATTCTGGCGGCGGCGGCGATTGCGATCAAACTCGATAGCCGGGGGCCGGTTTTTTACTCGCAGATCCGGGTCGGATTTATGGGCGCGCCCTATAATATCTATAAATTTCGCTCCATGCGTACCGACGCCGAGGCGAACGGCGTTGCAGTCTGGGCCGGTGAAGACGACCCGCGCATCACCAAGGTCGGTAAATTCCTGCGCGCAACGCGCATCGACGAGCTACCGCAAATATGGAATATCCTGAAAGGCGAAATGAGCCTTGTCGGCCCGCGCCCGGAGCGCCCGGTCTTCGTCGATCAACTGGCCGAAAGCCTGCCCTATTACAACGAGCGCCACCGGGTAAAACCCGGCCTGACCGGCTGGGCGCAGATTAACTATCGTTACGGCGCGAGCGAGGAAGACAGCCGTATGAAGCTGCGTTACGACCTCTATTATGCCAAGAATTTCAATATCTTTCTCGACATCTTTATCCTGATGAAAACGATCCGCGTCGTGCTCTGGCCCGATGGCGTCCGCTGATCGTCCTTTCGTACCCGCTGCCTCGCTGATAGGCTGTACAGCGGGGATGATGCACGAGAGGGTAAGCGATGCTGTCTGTCGGAATGGTCAGATCACGTCTGGACGCGGCATCGTGGTCAACGCGCGACAACGTCGCCCAATCCCTGATCAGCGACGCATCAATCGACGATCTGCATGACCTCGACGCCGAGGGCGTTCTGCTGCTTGCGGTCGCCCTGCAACAAGGGCCGCGGATATTATCTGCCCGGGACGAATCCGCGCTCGTTCGGCTCAAGTCCGGAACGCAGTACAAGGAGATTACCGAATCTCTGAAATTCGCGGTGACCCTCGTCAAAGGCGCAACGACAAACCCGACCGTAACGGCGCTGCTCGATACGGGGATGGTCGAACGCATCTACGCCGCCGAGAACAGCCGTCTCAGCATCGCCGAGCGGATCGGCATTGACGGTTCCACAATCGGGCGCGGTCAGCTGGGCAATCCGGCCTTCACCGACGTCAAAACCGAGTTTGCGAGTGGCTGGAGAACGGTGGCCAAGCGTGTCGCAACCTCGCGCTATCTATTCGATTTTGCAGGGACGCCCCGCTTGCTGAGTCACGGGAGTACGGATCTCGATTTCGACGTCAGCTATTCGGGTGTGTACTCCTACACGGCCATCGAGGATTTTGTTGTTGCGGCCTATCTCGCGGTTCTGATGACGCGCCGGTCAAAACCGGGGCGGTCGCACGCCGACACCGCGAAATTTGCGGTGGCGTTCTATCATGGCATGAGCGCGATGGTCATCGCGGCGCAGTCCCCGCTCACCGACAAAGTGAATTGGGCACCGGTCGAGGCCGGATTGCTGGCGGCGGGCAATACCGACGAGGTCGCCTATGTCAACGAAGTCGTCCGATGAAGTGGCTTGCCCTCGTTCTGGCGCTGGTCGGGATCGTCGCTGGCATTCTCTATATAAATCGCGACGACCCGCCTGATCTGTCGATAGCCTTTCGCTGTGTTGATCGTTCGTCCGGCATCGTGATTGTCGAGGATGGGTCGGAACAATTGGCCCGATTCGATCTGTCCACGGTGTGCACCGGCGGACCCATCATTCTGCACGATGCAGGGCGACCAAGTTCGCTGGTCGTAACGCTGGAGGGCGAGGGCGAACCGCAGGTCAGGCTGCCGATCGACCCGCGACGGATCGAGGCGGAGCCGGACGGCTATTTCCTGCTGCTGGACGTTGAATCCCAAACGCCTTTCCTGTCGATTGGCTCGATCTGACCAACGAACGCTTCAAACTGACGCATTAACGCATATATAGTGCTCATATGGATGCGTTTTCGGGGGAGAACCGATGGGATCGCCTACTGTCCGCACGCTGGCCTTCGTAGTTCTTGGCGTGCTTTTACTGACATCGTCCTGCGCGACCGTCTTCGCGATGGAGATGATCCCGATTGACGTCACGTCATGAGCAATGACGACTTTCAGCCTAAATCCGGCGTGAAGTTCGGCGGGGCGCACAGCCCCGGCAAGGTCGACGCGACCCTGCGCAGCAATCCGATTGCACGGCTGCAATCCGCCAAGGTCTTCGACGGCACCGCGCGGCGGGCCAGCACGGGGCGCACGCGCAGTTGGCTGATCCACCTGCTCTCGCTGCCGCTGTTGATTTCCGCATTTCTGGAGCTGGTGGGCGGCAATCCGTTCACGGCGATGGCGAATGTCGGCCTTTTCGCGCTGATTTCTCTCGCCGCCTCGATCATCCGCAGCGGTCTGGCCGCCGAGGCCGAGTACGAATCGCGCGAGTTCGCGTCTGCCCCCGGCTATCCGCGCAAGATCATCGGTTCCGTGCTGCTGGGCGGCGCACTGGCGCTGGTCAGCCTGTCGGGCTGGGGGCTGGGCATTTTCGAATCGGTTGGCGTCGGGATCATGGGGGCCGCCGCGTCGATCTTCGCGTTCGGCACCGATCCGATGAAGGGTAAGGGCTACACGACATCGACCGGCGTGACGCCGCAGATGGTGGTCGAGGCCCTGACCGAAGCCGAGGAAAAGATCGCCGGGATCGAATCCGCCGGGGCCGCCATCCGCGACCGGCCCCTGCGCGACCGGATCAGCCGGGTGACAAGCCGCGCCCGCGACATTCTTAAACGCATCGAACAAGACCCCTCAGACCTGCGCCGGTCGAAGAAGTTCCTGGTCATCTATCTCGATGGGGCGCTTGAGGCGACGCGCAAATATGCCAAAACCCAGAATGACCTCGGCGATCAAGACACCTATATCCGCTTTCGCTCGATGCTTGACGACATGGAACGTGAGTTCGATCATCAGCACGAGAAACTTTTGACCAATGACCGGATTGAACTGGATGTGGAGATCGACGTTCTCGCCGACCGATTGAAGGCTGAAAGCCGCCTCTAGACCTCCGCGCCACGCGCGATAGACCATAGTGATTAAGGGACCATCATGAGCACCGAAACCCTCGACGCCCTTCAGGAAAAAACCGCCATCGCCGTGCGCGAGGCCAATGAAGTGAGCAACATCGTTCTTGCAGAACCCAAGCAGGAACTCGTCACGGTCAATACCGCCGACCCGCAGACCCGCGCCGCCATTGAGCGCCGGATGCAGGAAGTCGACATTGCGAACACACAGTCGATCATCAAATTCGGCTCGAAGGCGCAGGAAGACCTGACCGCGATCTCCGACGAGATGCTCGACGGCGTGCGCAACAAGGATGTCGGCCCCGCCGGCAACTCCCTGCGCAAGATGGTCAACACCATTCGCGGCTTTAATGTCGACGAACTCGCGCCGGGCAAATCGCAGGGCTTCTTTGCGAAAATCTGGGCGTGGATCACGGGCCAAGGGTCGAAAGTCGCCGATTTCGTCACCGAATACGAACAGGTGCGCGGCCAGATCGACAAGGTGCAGGATGAGCTACTCGGCCACGAGACCAAGCTGCTGAAAGACATCAAGTTCCTCGATAAACTGTACGAATCCTCGCTCAACTTCTACGACGAACTGGCGCTCTATATTGCTGCCGGTGAGGCGAAGCTGGACGAACTTGACGCCACGGTCATTCCCGCCAAGGTCGCCGAAGTCGAGAACGCGCCCGAAGGCGATGGCGTGATGAAGGCGCAGGAATTGCGCGACATGCGCGCCGCCCGCGACGATCTGGAACGCCGGGTCCACGACCTGAAACTAACCCGTCAGGTCACGATGCAGTCCCTGCCCTCGATCCGTCTGGTGCAGGAGAACGACAAGAGTCTGGTCAACAAGATCAACTCGACCCTCGTGAACACCGTTCCGCTCTGGCAAACGCAACTGGCTCAGGCCGTCACGATCCAGCGTTCGCGCGAGGCGGCTGGGGCCGTCAAGGGCGCGACTGACCTGACGAATGAGCTGCTGACCAAGAACGCCGACAACCTGCAAATGGCCAACCGCGAGGTCCGCGAGCAGATGGAGCGCGGCGTCTTTGACATCGAAGCCGTCAAGACCGCCAATGCCCGCCTGATCCAGACCATCGAGGAGAGCCTTGCGATTGCAGACGAAGGCAAGAAACAGCGCGCCAATGCCGAGCAAGAGCTGATCAAGATGGAGGCCGACCTCAAGGCGACGCTCTCCTCTGCCAAGGCCCGCGCCGACGGCACCGGCGACAATGTCGGAACGGCAGCGGGCTGAGGCTCGCCATGCGCGGGGCGCTGAAATGGATGACCGCGGCCCTCGCCCTGGCGGGGATCGCGGGCTGTGCGTCGGTGCAGCCGCGCTCTGGCTCGCTCGACGGCTTGCGGGCGCAGGTTGACGCCCAGCGCGCCGCGCCTCTCGCGCCGCCGCAAGCCCCGGACAATCGACTGTCAAACGTCCCGTGGACACAGCCGCAGTCGCGGGCCACGACCTTTGCGGGCATTCCGAAAAAACCCGAGCCGTTCTATTCCAACGCCCAGCTTCGGCGGAACTTTCTCGCCATCGCCATGCAGGCCGAGGCAACGGATTACGACAATCCATCGGGCAATATTCCGATTGCAAAGTGGATTGCGCCCATCCGCTATAGCGTCGATGGCGGGACGGCGCGGGATATTCGACGGCTCAATGCCCTGACCGGGCGGATTCGCGGCCTGACCGGCATCGACATGGCCCGCGCCGGGGGCACAGCGCCCAACCTGCGGATTCATTTCGTGCCGTTTCGCCTGCGCAACAACGCGTTTTATAACCTGATGGAGCGCGGCTATCTGGGGCGGGCTACGGCGGGTATGATGGCGATGTGGCGCGATACCGAGCGCGCCAAGTGCATCGGGATTATCTCGTTCGATCCACCCAGCGGCGCGATTACCCAGGCCAATATCTACATCAAGGACGAATTGCCCCCCAGCGTGCGCAATGCGTGCATCACCGAGGAAGTGGTGCAGAGCCTTGGCCTGATGAACGATTCGCCCATGGCGCGCCCCTCGATCTTCAATGACAGTCAGGAATATCTGGACCTGACCAGCCATGACGAGCTGTTGCTGCGCATCCTCTACGACCCGCGCATCCGCCCCGGCATGGGCATCGGACAGGTTTATCCGCTGGTTGACGGCATTATTCGAGAGCTGCGCCCCGGCGTCGATCCGTATCGCACCGCGCGGGCAAATCCATGATTTCCGCACGCCTTCATTGAACAGCGGTGCGACAATCAATACTTAGTGATGAACGGCACCGCGATCTATCGCCCTTGCCGGAACGAACGCAGAGAGGAAAACGGCCATGAGCCTTTGGGATCGGTTAACCGGCGAATTCATCGACGTCATCGAATGGACGACCGACGATAACGACACGATGGTCTATCGTTTCGAGCGCCACGGCAACGAGATCAAGTACGGGGCCAAGCTGACCGTCCGCGAGGGTCAGGTCGCTGTCTTCATCAACGAGGGCCAGCTGGCCGATGTGTTCCCGCCGGGCATGTATATGCTCGAAACGAACAACATGCCCATCATGACCACGCTGAACAGCTGGTCGCACGGGTTCAACAGCCCGTTCAAGGCTGAGGTCTATTTCGTGTCGACGAAGCGGTTCGTCGATCTGAAATGGGGCACGAAAAACCCGGTGATGGTGCGTGATCCCGAGTTCGGCCCGACCCGCCTGCGCGCCTTTGGCACCTATGGCATTCGCGTCGCCGATGCCGCGACCTTCATGCGCGAGATCGTCGGCACCGACGGCCAGTTCGATACCGACGAGATCGAAGGCCAGATGCGCAATATCATCGTCTCGCGCTTTTCGACGGCGGCGGCGAGTTCGGGGATTCCGGTGCTCGATCTGGCGGCGAATTACGATCAGCTTGGCGAGTTCGTCGAGAACAAGATCGCGCCGGAGATGGCCGAATATGGTCTGCAACTGACCAAGCTGCTGGTCGAGAACGTCTCGCTGCCCCCTGAGGTGGAAAAGGCGATGGACAAGCGCACCCAGATGGGCGTGCTGGGCGACCTGAACAAATACACCCAGTTCCAGGCCGCCGAATCCATGCGTGCCGCTGCTGAAAATGGCGGCGATGGCGGCATGGCGGGGGCTGGCATGGGTGCCGGTATCGGGATGGCCCTCGGCAATGCCATGGGCAACGCGATGGGTGGCATGGGACAGGCGACTGCCGCGCCCGCTGCATCCGCGCCGCCGCCGCTGCCCACCGCCAAATGGCACGTCGCGCTCGGCGGTCAGGCCACGGGACCGCATAACGATTCCACGATGCAGGCCATGGTGCAGGACGGACGGCTGGAAAAGGAAACCCTCGTCTGGGCCGATGGCATGAGCGGGTGGAGCAAGGCGGGCGAGGTCGATGACCTGCGCGCCCTCTTCCCCTCGGCCCCGCCGCCACTGCCCGACTGACCAACGCACATCTGAAAACAAAAAGGGGAGGCAACGCGCGGTTGCCTCCCCTTTTTTGTTCGGTGGTCGCTGTCCGGCGAGCGGGCCGGACAGCGCCGTTGTCAGTGTTCGTATCGCTTGATCTCGCCGGACTTCAGACGGGCGCTGTAGGATGCAAGTTCATCCTTCACGATGCCCATCAGGAAGTAGAGCGCGAAGATATTCACCACGGCCATGGCAAAGATCGCGGCATCGGAGAAGTCGATCACCGGGCCGAGATTGGCGGCGGCACCGATTACGATGAAGACGCAGAAGATGAGCTTGAAGATCAGCTCTTTCGTTTTGCCTTCGCCGAACAGGTACGTCCACGCCTTCAGGCCGTAATAGGACCACGAAATCATGGTCGAGAAGGCGAACAGGATCACCGCAATCGCGAGCACATACGGGAACCAGCTGATCGACGCGCCAAAGGCCGCCGATGTCAGGGCAACACCCGAAACATCCCCGACTGTGTTGATCGACCCGCTCTCGCCGACGATATAGAGGCCGGTTTCCGGATCACTGATAAGCTGTCCCGTGATGATGATGACCAGCGCCGTCATCGTGCAGATGATCACGGTGTCGATCAGCGGCTCGAGCAAGGAAACGAAACCCTCGGTGATCGGCTCTTTCGTCCGCACCGCGGAGTGCGCGATGGCCGCCGAACCGACGCCCGCCTCGTTCGAGAACGCCGCCCGTTTGAAGCCCTGAATCAGTGCGCCGACAAAGCCGCCCGCAACACCGAGGCCGGTAAACGCGCCCTCGAAGATCTGGCCGAAGGCCCAGCCGATCTTGTCCGCATTGAGGATCAGAATGACCACCGCCGCACCGACATAAAGAACGCCCATGAACGGCACGACTTTTTCGGTCACGTTGGCAATCGACTTGATCCCGCCGACGATCACGGCAAAGACGACGGCGGCAAAGACGATGCCGGTTATCCAGCCGGGATAATCCCCGGTGATGCCCGCGATCTGTGCATGGGCCTGGTTCGCCTGGAACATATTCCCGCCGCCGAGGGCACCGAGGATACAGAAGATCGAGAACAGCACGGCGAGGATACCGCCACCGGGCAGGCCTTTTTCCTTGAAGCCCTTCGACATGTAATACATCGGGCCGCCGGAAACGGTGCCGTCCGGGTACTCGTTCCGGTATTTGACGCCGAGCGTACATTCGGTGAATTTCGAGGCCATGCCGAGCAGGCCGGCGAGGATCATCCAGAAGGTCGCGCCCGGTCCGCCGATGCCGATCGCCACGGCAACGCCCGCGATATTACCAAGGCCAACGGTGCCCGAAAGCGCCGTTGTCAAAGCCTGAAAGTGGCTCACCTCGCCCGCATCATTGGGGTCGGAATACTTGCCGCTGACCAGCGCAATCGAATGACCGAAAAAGCGCACCTGCACGAGCGCGAAATAGACCGTGAAGATGGTCGCCGCGACCACCAGCCAAAGCACGATCCACGGGAAATCATATCCCAAAAGCGCCTTTGAATAGGGCAAGGGCGAGAAGATCAGGCTGACGAACGGGCCGGTGAATTCGGCGAACTTCTCGTTCACCATCTGGTCAAGGGTCTGTGCTTCCTGCGCAATGGCCGTGGTGACGGTGCCAAGCACCGCCATCAGGCCCAGCAGAAAAGTGTGGAATGCTCTCATGGTGCTGATTTCCCCTCAGGATACGACGGTGACGGGCACGCTGGCACCCATGACAAGGTTCGATGTGGAACTGCCGAAGATGCGCGAGGCGATGCCGCCCTCGGACGAGCGGCAAACCACGATCTGTTCGGCGCCCTCTTCCTTCGCGATGCGGTTGATGGTGTCCGCCACATCGCCGTGCTTTACGATACCGCGCGCCGACAGGCCCGCTTGCTTGAGCTCGGCGAGCGCCGGTTCGATGATGCGTGATTTTGCAAGACCGGTTTCTTCCTCGCGCCGCTTATGACGCTGGGCGTTCTCTTCGGCGGTCTGAAACGAATAGGGTGACCATTCGATCACATATACCGCGAGCACTTCGCACTCGCCGATTAGCTTTGCCAGCTTGACAGCATGTGCCATGGCTCGCTTTCCGGATTCATGTCCATCCAGACCGACAACCAATTTCGTCGTCACGATTTCGTCTCCTCTGCCTGCGCACTTGCTGCGCGCCTGCGCCCACCCAAAACGCCTTATGAGGGAGAGTCGATGCTTTTTTTGAGAATCTTTATGCAAAGACAGGGTGACGTGAGGGCCACAAAGCCCGGAATTCCGCCGTCTGGCGTGCGATGATATATGATACAACTGACGACGGGCGGGAACCGGGTACGCCGCTGAGACTTGACGATTGAAGCCCCGTGCAGGAAGTCGATACCGTGACCATAACGACCGCCAGCAAGACCGACCACTTCCCCTGCGCCCAGTGCGGGGCCGACCTGCGCTATGAACCGGGCAAGGCGGTGCTGACCTGTGAGTATTGCAGTCACGAGAACCATATCGACATCGACGATGCGCCGATTCAGGAACTCGACTTTCGCAAGGCCATCGCGAACGACCTGAGCAACGCCCAGACCGAGACGACCACGGTCGCGCAATGCAGCAGTTGCGGCGCGCAGGTCGAATTTGACCCGAACCTGCACGCCGACGAATGCCCGTTCTGCGCCGGGCCGATGATCACAGACGTGCCCGAGCACCGGCACCTGAAACCCAAGGGCCTGTTGCCCTTTGCCATCGACGAGGGAGAGGCGAAGAAATCCCTCAGCCATTGGCTCGGCAGCCGGTGGTTTGCGCCCAGCGCGCTGAAGAAATACGCGCGCGCAGATCAGCGCATGAACGGCCTTTATACGCCCTACTGGACCTTCGACGCCGATACCCAAAGCGAGTATAGCGGCCAGCGCGGCGACATCTATTATATCGAACGCTGGGTGACGGTGCAGACCAACAAGGGACCGCGCAGACAGCTAAAGCGCATCCCGCAAATTCGCTGGACGCGGGTACGCGGGCGGGTGCGGCGGTGGTTCGATGATGTGCTGGTACTTGGCTCGAAATCGCTGCCAAAGCAATTCACTGACGACCTCGCGCCGTGGGACTTGCACGCCCTGCTGCCCTATCAGTCCGAGTTCCTCGCCGGGTTTCGCGCCGAGGCCTATACCAACGACCTGCGCGAGGGGTTCTCCGAGGCGCGGGCGAATATGGACCTGACGATCCGCCGCGACGTGCGCTTTGACATTGGCGGCGATCAACAGCGGGTGGACCGGCTGGATACCGAGTTTGGCGAAGTCACCTTCAAGCATATCCTGTTGCCGATCTGGATCGCCGCCTATCGCTATCGCGGCAAAACCTATCGTTTCGTCGTCAACGGGCGCACCGGCAAGGTTCGCGGCGAGCGGCCCTATTCGGTCTGGAAGATCATCGCGGCGGTGATCTTCGGTATCATTCTGGCGACGGTCGTATTCGGATTGCTCTACGGGTCCGGGGCGCTGGACCAGATTTCCAGCGGCGCGAGTTTTGGCCCCGGCGGGACCGGGCGGATTTATTTCGACAACGGGTTCTGATCCGAGATCACCGCATCTTTCGGGTGGCGCTCGTCGCCCCCCTGCGCCACGGTGCGCCGATGATCAGCACCCCCTCCCCCACCGTTTCGAGCGTTGCTTGGCTCATGCTGCTGGCGCTTGCCGCCGTTTGGGGCGGATCGTTTTTCTTTGTCGAGATCGCCCTGACCGAGATCGGGCCGTTCACGACGGTCATGCACCGGGTGGTGTGGGCCGTTCCGGCGCTGGCGCTGGTATTGTGGTGGAAGGGATTGCGGCCCCCGCGTTCCTTGCGGATATGGGGTGCCTATGCCGTGATGGGCGCGCTGAACAATGCCATCCCGTTTACCCTGATTGTGTGGGGGCAAACCTTGATCGAGGGCGGGCTTGCGTCGATCCTGAACGCGACGACCGCCGTATTGGGGGCCGTTGTCGCCGGATTGCTGCTCGCCGATGAACGCCTGACCGCGCGCAAGATCGGCGGTGCGTTGCTGGGGTTGGCGGGGGTTGCGGTTATCATGGGGCCTGCGGCGGTCTCGAGCCTCGACCCTCGCAATCTGGGCCAGCTCGCCATTCTCGGCGCGGCGCTGTCTTATTCATTCGCGAGCGTCTGGGGCAAAGTCGCGCTGAAGGGCATCGCACCAGAGGTCAATGCGTTCGGGATGCTGACCGCCAGCGCGGTGATGATGGTGCCGCTGGCGATTGCCGTCGAAGGCGTACCGCGCTTTGATCTGTCAGCCGGGGTCTGGGCGTCTTTGCTCGGCCTGTCATGGGCCGCAACGGCTTTGGCCTACATGCTGTACTTCGCGATCCTCGTGCGGGCCGGAGCGGCCAATCTGATGCTGGTGACGCTGATGATCCCGCCCTTCGCAATTGGCCTTGGCGCAATGTTTCTTGGCGAAAAGCTGGGGATGGAGGCGATTGCCGGTTTCGCCCTCATCGCCCTCGGCCTTGCCATTACCGACGGGCGGTTGCTGGCGCGGTTGCGGGGCCTCAGCTAACGATAGGACAGCCAAGAACCTTGCGCAGGGCACGCACGAGGTCTTCGGTGGATTCTGCCGGGACGTACTCGCCGCCGGTCTTGTCGGCGAGGCACCGCGCGACGGTCTGGTGATTGCGCACATCGTCGACGCTCTGCCAATCGAAGGACGACCCGCGCACCCGAAACCCGATGACATGCACCGTCACTCCGGTCCCGGCCAGTTCCGCCGCGAGCAGGCACGGCCTGCCGCCGCAGGTCTCGCGCCCATCGGTTACAAGGACAAGATCGCCGGTGCGCCCGCCCTTTGTCAGCACGCGCGCCGCATCGCTGACCGCATTGGTCAGCGGCGTGTCGCCCTCGGGGATAATCCGGTCCACGGCCCCGATAATCGCCTCCGCCGCATCGACCGAGGGGCCAAAGCGCAAGTCGATATTGGCGCAGGCATCGTTGGGGCCGGGGCCATAGATAATCAGGCCCATGCGCCGAAAGGGCGTGATCCCGGGCAGCGCCTCGCGCAGCGCCGACCGCGCCTCCATGATCCGGGGCAGATCGAGGCCGTTATACCCCATCTCCGCCATCGACCCCGACGCATCGAAAACCAGCATCGCATCGTCGGTGCATTCAGTCGCGGCGGCGGGGCTGGCGAGGACGGCGGCGAGGGAAAGGGCGCGGAGGGTCTTGATCATCTCAGGCCAGTATCTCGGCCATGATCAGGGTAATCTCGGGGGCGATGCGGGGCGACAGGGTATCGGTCCAGTCATGGGACGTCACCTCGGCATAGCCCTCGGCGGTCGGCATCCGGTGAACGACGGTCTGTCGGTTTTCGAGATCGACCACCCAGTATTCGGGAACACCAAACGCGCCATAGCGCTCTGCCTTGATGCCCAGATCATAGGACAGCGATGCCTCGGCAATTTCGATAACGAAACGCAGGTCATCACTATCCGGCTCGCGCTTGGCAAAGCCCTCTTCGAAGAATGCGATGTCAGGCGCGTGCATTCCAGCGTTTCCGAAAAGAACGAGCTGATCAACGGTCGTCTGGTACTGACCCGCCAGATGCGTTCCGAAAAAGACGTTGATCAAGGATAGCGCACGAGAGTGGGGCAGCCACGAAGGAGACATATGGATCATCACTCCATCGATGACTTCCCAGCGACCGAAATGCTCAAAAACGCCGCTATCGACCATCTGAATGATCGCATCGCGTTTGAGCCGAACAGGTTCGAACTCCGTCTCGCCGATTTTGACAATCGCATTCATTCCCTCACCATGCCCGCTTTTCCCCCATCCGACAAGATAGGCGCGGTTCTGAGGCTGCCCACGCCGGTCGCGCGCTGCTCCCTTTGACCGATGGCGATCCGGCGCTTACGGTCCTGTCAAAACGGTCGGCAACAATCGGCGGCGATAGGGAGAACATGGTCATGAAGAGAATGCTCGCGGTCGGTATCTTTGCGACAATCCTGCCCGGCGCGATTGGCGCGCAGGCAGCGGATATCGACGCGGGCAAGGCGTATTTCAACAAGAACTGCGCCGTCTGCCATGGCAGAACCGCGAAGGGCATGGCGAGCTTTCCGTCCCTGCGCGACCGCGACGCCGAATATCTTGCCGACCGGTTGGAGACCTATCGCGCGCGCGGCAAGGTCGGTTCGAATTCCGCGCTGATGTATTCCCATGCGGGCAAGCTGGATGATCACCAGATTATCGACATCGCGGGGTATCTGGCGGCATCATTCGGGACGGCGAAACCTGAGCCGAAAGCGCCGGAAGCGAAGGCGGAAGAGCCTGAAGCAAAGGCGCAAAAGACAGCCGAGCCGAAACCGGCCTCCTCTGTTGCCACTGCGAAGGATGAACCCGAAAAAGCGGCCTCGATCGCCTGCGCTCAGGAAAAGGGCCAAGTGCTGGGCAAATGCAGCTATCGCGTTACGCACGGCAAAGACGGCAAGACCACCGTGACCGCAGAGTTCGCCAATGGCTTCAAGCGGATGCTCTATTTCAAGGACGGAAAATTCGAGAAGGCCAGCGCGACCATGTCAGGCGTTGGCACCGATACCGACTGGCGTCTGGAAGAGGACGTGCATCACATCCGCGTCGATGATCAGCAGTATGAAATTCCGAACGCTCTTCTGGCCGCGCATGTCAAAAAGACTGAAACTGCCCCCGATCCAAAAGATGACGCCGCATCGGTGGAAACCGCTTCAAAAACCGATATCGCGAAGGGCAAAAAGCAATTCAGAAAGGATTGCCGCGGCTGCCATGGCGCAAAGGCACAAGGGGTCGCCAGTTATCCACGTCTGTCGGGCCAACCCGCCGAGTATCTTATCGAGCGCCTCGAGCAATATCGCGCGGGGAAAAAGCTCGGGCCGAATACCCCGTTGATGGCCCCGCGCGCCAAAAAACTGTCCGATCAGGACATCGCAGACATCGTCGCCTATATCGAAACCCTTTAGCGTCCGGCGCGTCCACCGCCCCACCGATCACGTTAAGGTTGAATCGACTGCGCTTGCAGGATGGTTAACGCCCCGATAGCGTCAAGTCGTCCGCAATGACAGTCTTGGAAACAAAGACGCAACAGCGGGCCGTTGAACAGAATGCAACAATCTTCTGGGAGGAAGAGATGAAACACCAATTCCGTGGCGGATGGCTCGCCCTCGTGGCGACCGTTGCCCTTGGCACGGCACCCGCACTCGCAGACGCCCCGAACCTTTCCTATTCGCTCGTCCTCGATGATCTGGAAAACCCGTGGGACATGGCCTTCCTCGATGACGGGACGATGTTTTATACCGAAAAGTGCAAGGGCCTGTCGGTGATGATGCCCTCGGGCGAGACAACGGCGCTGCTCGGCATGGGCGGATCGTCGGGATACGACTCCACGGCAGATGACCTCTTTTGCGAGGGTCAGGCCGGCATGATGGGGGTCGCGGTTGATCCCGATTTCGACTCGAACCGCCGCATCTATGTCTATTCGACGTCGAATATGTCGGACCCGCATACCAACCGCCTGATGCGTTTCGAGGTCAGCGACGATTTTTCCAGCGTGTCCGAGCGGACCGACATCGTCGACGACGTGCCTTATAAGATGGCGGCCTCCGCTCACCCGTTCGGCGGGCCGGGCGCGCATAATGGTGGCCGCGTTCGCTTTAACGAGGCAGACGGATACCTCTATCTGACCACCGGCGACACCCATAACGGCAAGGTGCCCCAAAGCCCGACGATGATGGGCAGCAAGATCTTGCGGATCGACACCGATGGCACCGCCGCCGAGGGCAACACGCCGCCCGTCGGGTTTGACAAGCGGACCTATACCTATGGCCATCGCAACGTGCAGGGCATCGCCTTTCACCCCGGCACAGGCGGCGCGATCACTGCCGAGCACGGCCCATGGCATTCCGACGAGGTCACGGTGCTGCGCAATGGCGGCAATGGCGGCTGGGACCCCCGCCCTCATCGCGGCGGTCGCGGGGCCTGCCCGGACAATTACTGCGGCTATACGCCGAACCAGATGGTCGGCCTGAACCGGTTTCAGCGGGCGGCATATATGCCGATGACCGACTTCAGAACCTATCCCGACGCGATGCCACCGGTCTGGAACAATAACGGCTGGTCCCAGGGCACGTCATCGGCGGCCTTTCTCGAAGGCGACGCCTGGGGCGACTGGGATGGCTCGATGGTGGTCGGCATCATGGGCATCGGCTTCGGTGGCACCCCCCTCGGCGCGCGGATCGAAGTGCTGACATTCAACGAGGCAGGCAACGACCTTGACGGCGTCGCCACGATGACCCTTCCCGAAGGCATGGAGGCGGGACGGTTCCGGTCGGTCGTTATGGGACCGGATGGCAGCCTCTACGCCGCTGTCGACGGCGGCATGATCCACAAGATCACGCCGGAGTAGTCCCCCGCACAGACCAATCCACGCCGCCATTCAGGCGGCGTGGTGCTTGGGATACCGAGAGGCGAGGGCGGAGGACTTCAAACCTTTGTCGCGCCCATCACGCAGTCGCCGCCCGCCGAGCCAGAAGCGTCGATCGAGATTGCCGCAACCGTCTGTCGCTCACCCGGTCTTGATGAGTGTCTTTGGCCTGACCGCGAGAAATACTTGCGTCCGGCGCGAGCAGGACCGACCCAGAAAGAAATCGGGATGGTCTGAAGCCTCGCAGCATCACATCCGGCCCCCTCCCCACCGTTCAACTCACTCAAAACACCGGAATTGGCACGGACGCGGGCTTGCGCTTGCGACTCCGTGGCTTCGCGCGTAAGACGCCCCCGCCAATACCGGCCCTTACCGCTATCAAAGGACACTTTACCCATGTCGTTTCTCGCAGAGTCGCTGTCTCGTGTGAAACCCTCGCCCACCATCGCCGTCACGACGAAGGCCAACGAGCTGAAAGCCGCTGGTAAGGACGTGATCGGGCTGGGCGCAGGCGAGCCGGATTTTGACACGCCCGAGAACATCAAGACAGCGGCAAAGACGGCCATCGATGACGGGCGCACGAAATACACCGCCCCCGACGGCATCGTCGAGTTGAAAGACGCGATCTGTGCCAAATTCGAGCGCGAGAACGGCCTGAAATATGAGCGCGGCAATATCTCGGTCGGCACCGGGGGCAAGCAGGTGCTTTATAACGCCCTGATCGCGACCCTGAACCCCGGCGACGAGGTCATCATCCCCGCGCCTTACTGGGTCAGCTATCCCGACATGGTTCTGCTGGGCGGCGGCACGCCGGTCTCTGTCGAGGCGGGCATTGAAACCGGCTTTAAACTGACCGCCGATGTGCTGGAAGCCGCGATTACGCCAAAGACCAAGTGGTTGATCTTCAACTCGCCGTCTAACCCCACTGGCGCAGGTTATAGCCGCGACGAGATGAAGGCCCTGACCGACGTGCTGCTGCGCCATGACCATGTCTGGGTCATGACCGATGACATGTACGAGCACATCGCCTATCCGCCCTTCGAGTTCGTGACCCCGGCGCAGGTGGAACCCAAACTGTTCGAGCGCACGCTGACGGTGAATGGCGTCTCGAAAGCCTATGCCATGACCGGCTGGCGCATCGGGTATGCGGGCGGCCCCGTGCCGCTGATCAACGCGATGCGCAAGGTGCAGTCGCAGTCGACCTCCAACCCCTCCTCCATCTCTCAATGGGCGGCGGTCGAGGCGCTGAACGGGCCGCAGGATTACATCGCCGAGAGCCGCGAGGCGTTTCAGCGGCGTCGGGATCTGGTCGTGTCGATGCTGAACCAGTGTAACGGCATTGAATGCCCAACGCCCGAGGGCGCGTTCTACGTCTATCCGTCCATCGCGGGCTGCATCGGCAAGACGGCCCCGTCGGGCAAGAAAATCGAGACCGACGAGGATTTCGTGACCGAGTTGCTGGAAGTCGAAGGCGTCGCGGCGGTGCATGGCGAGGCGTTTGGCCTCTCGCCGTATTTCCGCGCCAGCTATGCGACATCGGACGAAGTGCTGGAAGAAGCCTGCCAGCGGATTCAACGGTTCTGTGGATCGTTGAAATAAACCTGTCGCGGGTCGCGACGATGCCATTCCCGCAGATCAGGCGGGGATGGTCTTCGCACTCGACCGGCATCCGCTCGCGAACCGCGTGCGCCGATCACCCGTTGCTCACATTTCGATCAACGGGGCTGCCTCCGCTTGCAATCCGGCTTAAACTGGACGCCGACATTGCGGAGAGGAGCGTAGTCCGATGGCCGATACTCGCCGAAACAATCCGGTTGGCCTCGTCTTGCAAGGCGGCGGCGCGCGCGGGGCGTATCAGGCGGGAGTGCTGAAGGCGATTGCGGAGATCGACGAAAGCGGGCGCAATCCGTTTCCGATCATCGCCGGGGCCTCGGTCGGGGCGATCAACGCGGCGGCGCTGGCCGCGAACTGCACCGATTTTCCCGACGCGACATTGCGGCTGGAGGCCCTGTGGCGGGGTCTGCATTCAGGCACCGTCTATGACACACGGCCCACCGCGATTGCCGGAACGAGCGCGCGCTGGCTCTGGACTTTGCTGGCCGGGGGCTTTGGAATCGCGGACCCGTGCGCCCTGCTCGACAACGCCCCGTTGCGGGCCTTGCTGAGCGAGCGGTTTCGCCGCGAGGGTATTGCGCTGGCAATCCGCGAGGGGGCGCTGGACGCGGTGTGCGTCACGGCGGCGAGCTATGAACGCGGGCGCTCGGTCAGCTTTTTCGAGGCGCGCGAGGATGCGGTGGAATGGCAGCGCGCGCGGCGAGACGGGGTGCGGGCGCGGATCACCACGGATCATCTGATGGCGTCCTCCGCCCTGCCTTTCGTCTTTGCGCCGGTGCGGATGACGGACGGGTTTTATGGCGACGGTGCCCTGCGCCTGACCTCGCCGCTGTCGCCCGCGATCCGGCTGGGGGCCGAGAAGCTGTTGGTCATCGGCGTGCGCGATAACGTGCCCGACCCCGAAACCGACGGGGCCGAAGCGACATTCCCGTCGATTGGCGAGATGAGCGGCCATGCCCTCGATATTCTCTTCAACGACAATCTCGATGCGGATGTGGAGCGCCTGAGCCGGATCAACCGCACGCTGTCGCTGATCCCGCCCGACGCTCGGGATGAGACGGGGCTGCGCGTGATAGATGTGCTGACGCTCAACCCGTCCATCGACCTGCGCGATCTGGCGCAAGAACACGCCCACGAGATGCCGCGCACCATCCGGTTGTTGATGCGCAGCCTTGGCGCATGGGGGCGCGACAGTCGGCTGGTCAGTTATCTGCTGTTCGAACCGGGCTTCATCGGCGCGCTGATTGATCTGGGGTATAAGGACACGATGGCACGGGCTGATGAAGTGCGGGGCTTTTTGTCAGCCTGAGCTTGGGTCGAAGTCAAGAGAGGGCGCGGATGGCGGTGGTGAAATTACGCATTGTGACCGGAAAATCCGGGCGCATTTGACTTTTGCTGTGTGCCCGAAGGAACCGTTGACAAAGGAAGACTCGATACCCAAGTAAAATAGCACGAACCGGAAACACTATGTTTGGGTCATCAAATGAAATCTCACGTCCGTGCATCAGTTGCAGCGATCTCAATAAGTCATTCTCTAGGTCGCAAGGTATCCTCTGTCTATTCCTATGGAGACGGCGGATACACTAACATCAACGCATCCATTCAAGGGAACCGCGTCGACGGCTACGACTACTCGAATGGTTGCCATTTCGGCGGAAGTATTCCGAGTCTTTATCATTATGGAGAAGGTCACCATATCGCCCTAAAACCGAATCGAGAAGGAAAGTATAGCGGTTACGATTATGGTTCAGGTCATCATTTCGACGTGACGGTCAAGGGAACAAGTGCAGAGCTTTATGATTACGACGGGAGCGGCTACCACTCTTATTCGACATAGGCTAGAGAGCAATAACCGCTTCTGACCACAAGCGAACTTTCCCGCGAAGCGAGTCAGTCTTGGAAAATGGGAAGATGCGAAGCATCTGACACGC
>CALGNO010000075.1 GCA_937958625.1 uncultured Neomegalonema sp. | reverse complement strand
GAGATGATCGAAGACCTCAAAAGCGGTGAACTCGCCGCCGCAGTGCTCTGGGGTCCAATCGGCGGAACGCTGGCCAAGGAGAGCGAGCCGCAATTGAATGTGGTGCCGCTGCTCAACGAAACCGGGGCGCCGCGCATGTTCTATCGCATCACCATGGGCGTGCGGCAGGGCGAGCTGGTCTGGAAACGCAAGCTAAACTCGCTGATCCGCCGCAACCAGGCGGAGATCGACGCGATTCTTGCCGAGTATGGCGTGCCTCTGGTGACCGAGATGGGGGATGCATTGGTAGAGAAGGCGGCGCAGTGATTGCCCGCGCCGCTCTCGCCGCCCTCGTGACCTGTGCCGCTACCCTTGGCCATGCCGAGGTCGATGAGCCGGTTGACTACAAGATGGATCACTACCGGTCACCGGTGCCGGAAACGCTGCAGGGCGTTACGGTCGTCGATGATGATGCGGCCTATGCCTTGTGGCAGACGGGGCGTGTCGCTTTCGTCGATGTGATGCCGCAAGCGCCGAAACCCAAACTTCCCGAAGGCACGATCTTTCGTCAAAAACCGCGCTATGGCATCCCCGGCTCGCTCTGGCTGCCCAATGTCGGCTATGGGCGGCTGGCGGATGTGACCGATGCGTATTTCCGCGATAATTTGCAAGTGGTGGCGGCGGACAAGGACTCGCCGGTCCTGTTCTTTTGCCTGCGCGATTGCTGGATGTCCTGGAACGCTGCCAAGCGCGCCCATGATGAATACGGCTATGAACGCGTGTTCTGGTATCCCGAAGGCACCGACGGTTGGGTCTTTTACGACTATCCGACCGAGAAGATCGTCCCTGTCGAACAGGACGACGCAACCGCGCCGTAACGGTCAGCTTTCACCGAGGGAAAAGCTGTCTTCGGAAACGGTGTCATCGGTGTCGGTCATGCGCACGCGGATGCTCTTGATCGCAGGGTCAGCCAGCGTGAACTCCATTTCAGGATCTTCGCTGAGCGAGATCGAACCGGTCATGGTGAACAGCTTGTCCTCATCGGTCCAGACTTCCACCGTCTCGACATAGCGCGCGAGGATATAAAGCAGCGTAATCTGATCCATCTGCATCCCCGAGTGGCTGGGGTGCTTCATCTCCAACCGCACGCGCTTTTCCGCCGCGATGCTGGATTGGGTCGGGGCCGTCGTCGGTGTGCCGGTCAAGCTGGCCAGCATCGTCGCCGTGCCTGCCCCGGCCTCTGCCGTCACAGGAAAAACCTTCATCTCGCCGAGACTGGCAAGGGCGGCATCGACCCCGGTGACCGGCGGCGCGGCGCACGCGCCCTGACCGGAGGTCTTTACAAAACCCTCGGTCATGTAGAGCGAGCCGTCCGTTGCCTCGACAACGGCGCGAACCGGCGTGGGGCCATTGATGCGCATATTCGCTTCGACGGTGAAGGCCGTGCGAGCCTTTTCAAGATCGAACACGGCAGATACCGGCATCGGGTTGTTGTCGATAATGATCGACAGGGCCTTGATACTGCGTCCGTCGGGAAGATCGACGCTGACCTCGATGGGCACTTCGGCATCGTCCGAGGCACGGTAGGGGGCCGTCAGGGACAGCACGCCATCGACGGATTGAATGACGCGCTCGCCATAAAGATCGGGGCGGATCTCGTCCCACGCGTCTCCGGCAAGGGCAGGGGTGCAAAGGGCGGCGGCAATCGCCGCGAGCGAAACCAGACCAGTTTTCATATGTTGCCTCCGCCGGACTATCGGGCCTGAATTCTTCTACAGTACATTCCGGTGAAACGCAAAAACCGATGACGACTTGGCGCTATTCAGCCCTCGTCGATGCAATTCTCTTGCGTTGGGCCGCCCGCAGGCAGTGATAGATCATCGTGGACCGTTGCACACCGGACGGATAGCCGGAACCGGGCGAGTGCAGGCCCTTGCGGTAAAACATATCGACGATAAAGCGCGCGTCATGGTCCATATCGGCGGCGGTCAGGGTTTCTGCGGCCCAGCAATCGGCGCTCAATTCCTGATCCTCGACCCCGTTCGGGCGCAGGGCGCGCTCGCGCAGGCCATGCAGCGAGGTGTGGTGAAACCGGTGATGCGCACATTCATGGGCAATGAGAAACCGTCGATGCGCCTCTTGCCCGGGATAGGTGAGAACCGGGTCCAGCACGATGATCGGCCCCAGCCTCCTGTCGATTCGGGCTAACGAGATTGTGTTGTTCGGTTGAAACAATATCGGGAAACCGCAATGGCGATTATAGCCGGGGTAAGGCTCTGCCACCCGCTCCGCGATCTTGTCCGCTGCCGGACCAGCCAGAGTAATGGTGGCGAAGGCCATTGTAAAAAAGGCGAAAAACAAAGATACCAGCCTCACAATGTTCCTCGCTTCTCGCTAAGTCGCCGCCGTGAGACTACGAGGATATGTGGCTTTGGGAAGATGACAAGGGCGCGCGCTGCCCCGAACTCACAAGTTTCTCTTAGAGGAAAACCGTTGACCTCTGCCCGTCTAGAATGTCTGTTGATTGGAGTGGCGCACCAATGACGCCGATCTAGCAACTGGAGGATACTATGGCCTGGACCACCCCGAAGATCGAAGAAGCAACCTGCGGCATGGAAATCAACATGTACTTCCCCGCCGATGATGAAGGCGTGCTGTTCTAAGCCGCTTGGCACGATTTCGCGGTGACGCATCTTCGTGCCACGATATTGGGCGCTGCAGCCGGTGGGGGACTCCCCCAATGGAACTGTGGATGCCAGAACTGTTGCGCCGCTCGGGATGGGATCATTCCGGCGGCGTCTCAGTCTTCGGTGGCGTTTTCCGCGACCGGGTCCGACTGGGCCATACTGAACGCATCGCCGGATATTCGCTATCAGATCGCGGCAACGCCGCGCCTGCACCCCACGGGACCGCGCGATTCTCCGATACGAAGCGTGTTGCTGACCAATGGCGACATTGACCATGTGGCGGGCTTGCTGACCCTGCGCGAGAAACAGAAGTTCACGCTGTTCACGACGGCGGCCATTGCCGAGGTGCTGGATGAAAATCCGATATTCCGCGCCCTCGACCCTGCCTTCGTCACGCGCCGCATTGTCGATCTTGGCGAGACCGTAGAGATCGCACCGGGGCTGAACGCCGAGCTTTTCGCCGTTCCCGGCAAGGTGCCGCTCTATATGGAAGGCGAGACCGTCGAGACCGAGCTTGAGGGCGAACAAACCGTCGGTGTGCTCCTCTCGACAGGGGAAAAACAGGCGTTCTACCTCCCCGGTTGCGCGAAGGTCACGGAGGCCCTTGCGGAACGCTTGCGCGGGGCGAAGCTGGTGTTTTTCGACGGCACGGTCTGGGAAAACGAAGAGATGATCCGCCTTGGCGTCGGCGCAAAGACCGGGGCGCGGATGGGTCATATGTCAATGGCCGGAGAGCGCGGCTCGATGGCCGCCTTTGAAAATCTGGACGTGGGGCGCAAGATCTACGTCCACATGAACAATACCAACCCGGTCCTCGACCCGCGCTCGCCCGAGCGCAAACAGGTGGAAGGCACCGGTTGGGAAATTGCCTATGACGGTATGGAGGTAGAGCTATGAGTGCTGCATCGCGTCAGGATTTCGAGGCTCGCCTACGCCAGATTGGCGAAGACCGCTATCACGACAAACACCCGTTCCACGATCTGCTGCATTCCGGCGGCTGCACGCCCGATCAGGTCCGCGCCTGGGTCATCAATCGCTATTATTATCAAAGCCGTATCCCGATGAAGGACGCTGCCTTCATGTCCCGCGTTGAAGATCCTGCCCTGCGCCGGGCATGGCGTTCGCGGATCGAGGACCATGACGGTACGGCGGATCGAGAGGGCGGTATCGCGCGCTGGCTGCGATTGGCCGAGGCTGTCGGACTCGACCCGGACTATGTGGCATCGGGGGAGGGCATCATGGCTTCGACCCGATTTGCCGTCGACGCCTATGTCCGGTTTGTTCGCGATGCGACGATGCTGGAGGCGGTGGCGTCTTCGCTGACCGAACTTTTTGCGCCGAAAATCCACGCTGATCGCATCACCGGCCTGCTCAAGAACTACGATTTCGCCAATGAAAACAGCCTCGCCTATTTCAAGAACCGTTTGAAAGAGGCCCCGAAAGATGTGGCCTTTGGTCTCGCCTACGTCCTTGATCACGCCGATACGGCAGAGAAACAAGACGCGGCGGCGGCGGCATTGACCTTCAAGACTGACGTGCTTTGGTCGCAACTCGATGCGCTTTATTCCGGGTATGTTGCCCCCGCCCGCATTCCGCCGGGCGCATGGCAGCCGGATCAAGGCCTGCTCGCCGAGCGCGCGGCGTGAGCATCGAACTAAACGACAGCGACTGCCCGGTAATCCTGCGCGGTGTCCGCCCGCATTTCGACAAGGTGCGGAATGTCTGGCTGCTGCTCGCGCCTGAACGCGCGCTGAAGCTGGACGATATTGGCCGTGCGATCCTCGATCAGGTCGATGGCAAGCGCACCTTCGGCGAGATCACCAAGGCGCTCGCTGACAAATACGACGCGCCGGTCGAGCGTATTGCTGGCGATGCTCGCACCTATCTCATCGGCCTCATGGCCCGCCGCTTTGTGGAGGCCCGATGACCGCCCCGCGCGCTAATCCGCCCATGGCGATGCTGGCCGAGTTGACCCACCGGTGTCCGCTATCCTGCCCCTATTGCTCGAATCCGATAGAGCTGGAGCGCAAGAACCGCGAGTTGTCGCTGGACGAGTGGAAAGACATCTTCACTCAGGCCGCCGAAATGGGCGTTCTGCATGTGCATTTCTCGGGCGGTGAACCAGCCTCGCGCCGTGACCTCGAAGACATGGTCGCCCATGCGCGCGATGTGGGGCTTTACACCAATCTGATCACCTCGGGCATCGGCCTGAACAAGCGACGGTTGGAGGCGCTCGACGAATGTGGCCTCGACCACGTCCAGCTTTCCCTGCAAGGCGTCGATGCCGAGATGGCCGACTGGGTTGGTGGATATAAGGGCGGGTATGACCGCAAGATGCAGGTCGCGGAATGGATTGGCGAGATCGGCTTTCCGCTGACCCTCAATGCGGTGATGCACAAAAAGAATTTCGACCGCCTCGACGAGACCATCGCCATCGCCCTCGATATGGGTGCGCGGCGGCTCGAGGTCGCGACGGTGCAATTCCATGGCTGGGCCGCGAAAAACCGCGCGGCCCTGATGCCGACCCGCGAACAGGCGAAGCAGGCCCGGTTGACGGTCAATGCTGCGCGCGAGCGGCTCGAGGGTGTGCTGGTCATCGACTACGTGCCCGCCGACCACCACTCGGATTATCCCAAACCTTGCATGGGCGGCTGGGCCTCAACCGGGATTAACATCGCGCCCGATGGGGCCGTGCTGCCCTGTCACGCGGCGCATTCGATCAAGGGCTTGAGCTTTGATAAGGCGACAGAGCGACCGCTGAAAGAAATCTGGTACGACAGCGACGCCTTCAACGCCTTTCGCGGGTTCGACTGGATGCAGGAGCCTTGTCGGTCTTGCGAGCTCAAAGCCAAGGATTTCGGCGGCTGCCGGTGTCAGGCCATGGCCATTGCGGGCGACCCTGCCGCGACTGATCCCGTCTGTATCAAGTCTCCGCTCCATGCCGAGTTGGTTGCCGCAGCCGAGGCGGATGCCGAGGCCGATGCGGAGCTAGTCTATCGCGTGATGCCGACATGAAAAGCCTTATTGCGGCGTGCCTTCTGGCGCTTTCTATCAACACGTCCGCACTCGCCGAGGATCTCGAAACCGTTTCCGTCGCCGTGCTGAAATTCGGCACGGTGAATTGGGAAATGGATACAATCGAGGGCAACGGTCTTGACGAAAAGAACGGCTTTGCTCTCGAGGTCATGGGCCTCGCGGGCGGCGCCGCGTCCAAGATTGCGTTTCAGGGCGGGGCCGCCGACGCGATGGTCTCCGACTGGATCTGGGTCGCGCGCCAGCGGGCGGCGGGCAAGGACTATGTCTTCGTTCCGTATTCCAGGGCAGTGGGCGGTATTGCCGTGCCCGCCGACGGGCCGATCCGTTCGCTGACGGACCTAAAGGGCAAAAGCATCGGTATTGCGGGCGGGCCGCTGGATAAAAGCTGGCTCATCCTGCGCGCCTATGCCCAGCAGGAATACGGCTTCGATCTGGAGGCCGAAACGACGCAAGTCTATGGCGCGCCGCCCCTGATTACGCAAAAGGCGATGGATGGCGAGATCGATGCGGCGATCAACTATTGGCACTTTCTGGCGCGGATGCAGGCGAATGGCTTTCGGATCGTCGCGCCCGTGGACGAGGCGGCGGCGGCCCTCGGGCTTGACCCGAAAACACCGCTGCTCGGTTATGTTTTTAAAGGGTCTTTCGCCCGCGAGAACCCGACCCTGATCGCCGGTTTTGCGCGAGCGTCACGCGATGCAAAAGCCATTCTCGCCGACGACGATGCTGCATGGCAGGCCGTGCGACCAAAGATGCGCGCGAAGACCGATGCGGAGTTCGAGCAACTCAAGGCGGGCTTTCGTGCTGGTATTCCGGCAGATGCCTCTGTCGACGAGCAAAGCGCCGCTGCGCTGTTGTCCCTGATGGCGGAACTGGGGGGAGATGACCTGGTCGGCAAAGCGACCACGCTGCCCGAGGGCGTCTTCTACCAACCCGGTGAGTGAGGGCAACTTCCGCATCGCCGGGGCTTCGCTGTTCGGCCTGATTGTTTTCTGGTGGGCGGCGGCGGTGATTGCCGGTCGTCCGGACCTGTTGCCGACACCGCTGGAGGTTGGCGGCGCGATTGCCAGTGAAGCGGCGGATGGCGATTTGTTCTTTCATCTTTTTGCGACACTCGCACGGGTGCTGGCCGCGTTTCTGATTGCGATGGCCGTTGGGTCTTTTATCGGGATTGTCATGGGGATGCGGCGGCGGGTTGATCGCTGGGGTGATCCGTTGCTGGTTACGGCGCTGAACCTGCCTGCCCTCGTGACGATTGTGCTCTGCTATATTTGGATCGGCTTGACTGAAGTCGCGGCGGTGACGGCGGTGGCCATCAACAAGATTCCGCTGGTGGCAACGGTGATGCGCGAGGGCGCGCGAACCCTCGACCGCGATCTGAGCGATATGGCGAGCGTCTTCGAAATGCCGCCCGGAAAGCGCCTGCGCCACATCATCATCCCGCAACTCGCCCCGCATTTTGCTGCTGCTGCTCGGACCGGCGTCGCGCTGATCTGGAAAATCGTTCTCGTGGTTGAGTTTTTGGGCCGCTCGAATGGTGTCGGTTTCCAGATTCACCTGCATTTTCAAAATTTCGACGTCACGCAAGTGCTTGCGTATTCGCTGAGTTTCGTGGCGGTGATGATCGCCATCGAACTCATGATCCTGCAACCGTGGCAGCGCCACGCGGCGCGCTGGCGGTTGTCGTGATGCGGGTCGACATTCGCGGCAAGGCGTTCGACGGACAGCCAGTGCTCGGCCCTATCGCGTTCGAGGTCGGCGTGGCAGAGGCGGTGGCCCTGACCGGGCCGTCGGGTATCGGTAAATCGACCCTGCTTCGCATCATCGCCGGACTGGACCGGGATTTTGATGGCGAGATTACCGGGGCAGGGCGGCTGGCGATGGTGTTTCAGGAACCGACCCTGATGCCGTGGCGCTCGGCGCGGGATAATATCGTGCTGGCGGCGGATGTTTCCGCGCCCGAGGCTGATGCTTTATTGGCGAGTGTCGGGCTTGCCGATAAGGCAGGGCTTTTCCCGACACAGCTATCGCTGGGACAGCGCCGCCGGGTCGCAATCGTGCGGGCGTTTGCGCGGCGTCCTGAAACCTTGCTGATGGACGAACCCTTTACCTCTCTGGATGCGGAGTCGTCGCGCGGGATGCAGGACTTGCTACGCGGATTGCTGAGCGAGCGCCCAACGCGCCTGATTCTGGTGACTCACGATCCGAGGGATGCCGAGGCGTTGGCGACCCGGCGGATTCATCTGGATGGGGCACCGGCGCGGGTGATGGATCAATCGGCGGTCAAAAACTGACCGAAGGCGCGGGGGCCGTCGCCCACTTCAATCTCCGCGATCAACTCGAAAGTCGCGGCGTCGATTACCCAGATTGAGTTCGAGAACCAGTTGGCGAACACGATGCGCTTGCCATCGGCTGTGGTAGCGATGCCCTCGGGGTATTCGCCTGAGTCGAGCGTTTCAATCACCTCGAAGGTCTCAATGTCAAAGACCGTGATCGTCTCGGCATATTGATCGGTGGCAAAGCCTTTCCCTTGCGCTAGCGCTACGGCATAGGGCCGCTCGCCGGTCGGGATCTGGCCGATGACCGTGCCGCTTTCCAGATTGATTACGGTCACGGTATCAGTGCCGACATCGGCGGTATAAGCGCGCTCGCCCGCCGCATCGATAGTTACGCCGAAGGGACGTTCGCCCGTCTTCACGATGCGGCGCGTGCCCGTTGCGAGGTCGATGATCGAAACCTGATCGTCATCGCGGTCTGCGGTCACGAGGCGCTTGCCATCGGGTGTCACCGCAATGCCCGACGGCGAGGTGCCAACCTCGATTTCGTCGATCAGCTTTAGCGCCGCCCGGTCGATCACGAACACCCGCGCCTCGTACCAGTCGGTGACGTAGAGCCGCCCGCCATCGGGCGCGACGGCAATGCCGGTCGGGCCGCCATCGTCAAGGGTCAGCGTGCGCGATACGGCGCGCTTATCGGTGTCGATCTCGGTAATCGTGCGCGTGTCCGGGCTGACGATATAGACGTGCCGCCCATCGGGCGCGGCGGCGACTCCGGCGGGTTGCCCTGCGACCGGTATCGTCGCCGTGACGGTCTTGCCCTCAAGATCGACGACCGAGACATCGCCGCTCGACTGGTTCGTGACCCACGCCGTATCGGCGAGGGCAGGGGCGGCGAGCAGACCGCCCGCCGCCACGAGTGCCCGCAGGATCACTGGGTTTCCGCAAACTCGGCGGCGAGGGCTTCCAGACCGGCTTCATAGACGCCCGTGACGGCTTTGATCGCCGCCTCGTCGTTCAGATGCTCGGGCGGATCATTGTTCGGATAGCCGCGATAGAACGCGCCCTTCCATTCGACGAGCGAGCCACCATCCGCGCCGTCCTTGACCGTGACGTGGGAGGAATAGTTCGTCACCGGCAGAACATCGACCTCCACCGCAGTAATCCGATAGGAATAGCTGCGCTTTTCCCGGCGGTATTTATACAGCACCTCGGCAATCGTCGGTCCGCCTTCTTCGCCCAGCGTCAGCACGCGGGTGGCGTCGATTTCATTGCCGTTTTCGCCCGTGGTCGAGTGGACCGCCGGGTGCCAGCTCATGTCCTGAAAATCACCGACCCGCGCCCAGACTTCATCGGGCGGGGCTGCGACTTCCTGCGTGATCGTGATCTTTTGCCGCGTCGGCCCGTGGGCCTCGGCCACCATCGGTGCAGCGATCACTGCGAACCCGAGTGCGAGTGTCCAGAGTTTCATTGTCTTCCTCCCTTGCGGCCCTTTTGAGCCTTTGTCTTTGCGAGCCTTACCCGCCGCGTTGGCATGATGGCTCGACACATCCCCGACGTTATCAGCGGAATGAGCGATGACAAGATGCAAGGCCGTCGCGTGCATAGGCGGGCACTCTTATTATTTTCTTCAATTCATATAGAGCGCCTGCTGCTGTTGACGTTGGTCAGACCTTCGTTAATCCTAAGTCCATGAAATCCGGTTTCTCGACGTTCCTGCTGGCGTTAGGTGTTTCTGCCCTAGCCGTTCTGTCATCGGGTGCAATCGCCGCCGATAAGCAGATTGTGCGCATCGGTGTCTTGAAAGTGGAGCGTGAACAACCGCTGCCCCTGTCGCGCCTTGACCTGCCCCCTGATGATCTCGGCTTTCAGGGTGCACGGCTGGCGACCAAGGATAACAACACCACGGGTCAGTTTACCGGTCAGGACTATCAGCTGGAGGAGGCGACCGCCTCGCCCGAGGACGCGGCGGCGGCGCTGGATGCGCTGGTCGAGAACGGTGCCCCCTTCATCATCACCATTGCAGGAGCCGAAGACCTGATCGCGCTGTCCGAGCACGCGGCGGGCCGCGATATTCTGCTGTTCAATGCGCAGGCCGAAGATGACCGCCTGCGCACGGAGGTATGCCTTTCCAACGTGATGCACATCGCGCCCAGCCGTGCGATCAAGGCCGACGGTCTCGCGCAATTTCTGTTGTTCAAGCGGTGGCGCGAGTGGTTCCTGATTTCAGGCTCGCACGAGGCCGATAAACTTTGGGCCGATGCCCTGCGGCGCTCGGCGAAGAAGTTCGGTATCGAGATCGTCGAGGAGCGCGTCTACGAGGATACCGGGGGCGGGCGGCGCACGGATACCGGCCATGTGCTGGTGCAGCGCCAGATACCGGTCTTTACCCAGCGCGCCGAAGACCACGACGTCTTGGTGGCGGCGGACGAGGCCGATGTCTTCGCCGCCTATCTGCCCTATCATACGTGGGACGCGCGCCCGGTTGCCGGGTCGGCGGGCCTGCGCCCAATCGGCTGGCATCCGGCCAACGAGGCGTGGGGCGCGACTCAGTTTCAGCGGCGGTTCGAACGGCTGGCCGGTCGGCTGGTGCGCTCCCTCGATTATCAGGTCTGGCTGTCTGCGCGCGCCGTGGGCGAGGCGGTGACGCGGACAAAATCGACCGATGTGGCCACCGTCACCGACTATCTGGTCGGCCCGGATTTTGAGCTTGGTGTCTTCAAGGGCACCAAGGTCACGTTTCGCCCGTGGAATCATCAGCTACGCCAACCCGTGCTGCTCGCCAATGACCGCATGATCGTCTCCGTTTCGCCCCAGAAACAGTTTCTGCATCAGGTGACGCAGCTCGACACCCTCGGCTTTGACAGACCGGAGAGCCAATGTACGCTCGATCAATAATCGCCGCCGCCGCGCTCTTCGCCGCGACCTTGCCCGCTCAGGCGAACAAGGTTTTCGTCAGCAACGAGAAGGGCAACACGATCACCGTGCTCGACAGCGAAACGCTGGAGGTGATCGACACATTCGATGCAGGCCAGCGGCCTCGTGGCATCACGATTTCAAACGACGGCAAGCATCTCTATGTCTGCGCGTCCGACGATGACATTGTGAATGTCTTCGATGCCGAAACCTATGAACGCCTGCACACGCTGCCCTCCGGCCCTGACCCCGAGCTGTTTGTCCTGCACCCGAGCGGCAATCCGCTCTACATCGCGAACGAGGATGACAATATCGTCACCGTGGTCGATGTCGAAAAGCGCACGGTTCTCGCCGAGGTGCCCGTGGGTGTCGAACCTGAGGGCATGGGGGTCAGCCCCGATGGAAAGATCGTCGTCAATACCTCCGAGACGACAAACATGGCGCATTTCATCAATACCGAGACGTTTGAGATCGATACGAATGTCTTGGTCGATCAGCGCCCGCGCTTTGCGCAGTTCACCGCCGATGGCTCGCTCCTCTACGTTTCGTCCGAGATCGGCGGCACGGTCAGCGTGATCGACCCCGAGGCGGGTGAGATCATCAAGAAAATCGAGTTTGAAGTCCCCGGTATCGTGCCCGAGGCCCTGCAACCCGTCGGCGTGCGCGTCACAAGCGATGGTAAGACCGTCTTTGTCGCGCTCGGGCCTTCGAACCGGGTGGCTGTGGTGAATGGCGAGACGTTCGAAGTCGAAAAATATCTGCTGGTTGGTCAGCGTGTCTGGCAAATGGCCTTCACGCCGGATGAGAAGCTGCTGTTTACAACCAACGGTAACTCGAACGACGTCTCTGTCATCGACGTCGCCAGTCAAAAAGTCATCAAGTCGATTGCCGTGGGCGAACAGCCCTGGGGCGTCGTCGTTGCACCGAATTAAGGATCGCTCCATGAGAAATCTGATCGCCGCCATTGTCCTCGTCGCCGCCCCGCTCGCCAGCGGGGCAATGCCGACGCCTGCTAGCGCTGCGCCTCTCTGCGAGGGCAATAAAATGGGCTTTGCCGGTATGATGGCGAAGTGTAACCGCGAGACCTTGCCGCCGCTGACCCTCGCGTCGGGAAAGCCGCTTGCGGAGGGGCCGCTGAAGCTGCAATCCGGGGCGTATTACAAGATTGATATTGTGGCCGACGGTTCGGCTGAACTCGCGATTTCCGGGCCGGATTTCTTTCGTGCCGTCTGGGTGAACGAGATCGTTATCAACAGCATCGAAATCCGCCCCCTCGGCGTGGACAGCATCGAATTCGACAAGGCGGGGACGGTGGAAATGTCGTTCATTGCTCTGAAGCCCGGTCGGTATGAACTCAAGATTCCCGGCACGAAGGGCGAAACCCAGCGTGTCAGCATCTCGATCCAGTGACAGCCAGAACGGTAGATAGAAGGTTTTCAGAATGAATATTGTACAGGGGCTTACCCGAGCCATGGCCCATTCCGCCATCGCATGTCTTGCAACGGGCGCGCTCGCGGACGGTCATTCTTCCAGCGTTTCCAAAGACGACCTTGCCGCGATCAACAAGGCGATTGGAGGTTTCGGCTGCGAAGCGGAGGAGGCCGAAGCGGAAGATGGCGGCTTTGAAGTCGAGGCCGCAGCCTGTGAAAACGGGGCTTATGAGATTGAACTCGACAGTGAATTCAATGTTCTCTCTCTATCTCTCGCCACTGAAGATGAGGACGAGAAAGCCGAAGACGCCTCGACGCTCGAAACCGACATCATGGCCCTACTCGCGACGATGCGATGCGAAATGGACCCCGATGATATTGAGGTCGAAGGCGACGAAATCGAACTCGACGATGTGTTCTGCGGCGGTGGGCAGTTCGACATCAATCTGAACTCCGACCTGCATGTCACGGGGATGCGGGGAGAATGATTGGCTCGGGGCGGAACGCGGCGTGAGCGACGCCCCATGCCTGCGCATCGCCAGTGTCAGTCAGTCCTTTGGTAAGGTCGAGGCGCTGAAAGACGTATCGCTTGAGGTGCCCGAGGGTCGCTTCGTCGCGTTACTCGGGGTGAACGGCGCGGGGAAGACGACGCTGTTTTCCCTCATTACGCGGCTTTACGACAACGTCTCCGGCACAGTCGAAGTCTGCGGCCATGATGTGCGACGCGAGGCGGGACCGGCACTCGCGCAGTTGGGCGTTGTGTTCCAGAGCCGCTCTCTCGATATGAACCTCACCATCCGCCAGAACTTTCGCTATCACGCCGCCCTGCACGGCATCGGCGCGCGGGAGGCACGGCGGCGCGGGGACGAGGTGCTGGAGCGCGTGTCCCTGCTCGACCGGGCAGAAGCCAAAGTCGCGACGCTTTCGGGTGGACAAGTGCGCCGGGCTGAGATCGCCCGCGCCCTGCTGCATGACCCGAAGTTGCTGTTGCTGGACGAGCCGACCGTCGGCCTCGACGTGCAATCCCGTCTCGATGTGGTTGCGGCTGTCCGGGCGCTGGTGGCGGAACGGCAGGTCGGCGTCCTCTGGGCGACGCATCTTTTCGATGAGGTTGATGACAGTGATCAAGTTGTCGTGCTGCATAAAGGATCGGTTCTAGCGAGCGGTAAAGCCAGTGAAATCGCGGGCGATGATGGCCTCAGCGCTGCGTTCCTATCCATGACCGGCGCGTCGAAAGCGGAGATCGCAGTATGAGCCTTGAGCGCCTCAACTGGCGTGGGCGGCTGACCTGTTTCCTTGGCATCGTCTGGCGCGAGGCGGTGCGTTTTGCCAAGCAACGCGAGCGGTTTCTTGCGGCGCTGGTCCGGCCATTGGTGTGGCTGTTTATCTTCGCGGCGGGGTTCCGCTCGATCCTTGGGATTTCGATCGTCGAGCCGTACCAGACTTATGTGCTCTATGAGGTTTATGTCACACCCGGTCTGTGTGCGATGATACAGCTTTTCAACGGGATGCAGTCGTCGCTTTCCATGGTTTATGACCGGGAAACCGGCGCGATGCGGACCCTGCTGGTCAGTCCCTATCCGCGCTGGTTCTTGCTGTCATCAAAGCTGATGGCGGGGGTCGCCGTGTCGGTGCTTCAGGTCTACGCGTTCCTCGCAATCGCGTATTTCTGGGAAATTCAGCCGCCGCTGATCGGCTATATCCTCGTCCTGCCAGCGCTGATCCTGTCGGGCATGATGCTGGGCGCCATGGGCCTGTTCTTGTCCTCGGCGATCAAGCAACTGGAGAATTTCGCGGGCGTGATGAACTTCGTCATCTTTCCAATGTTCTTCGCGTCCTCGGCCCTTTATCCGCTGTGGCGGATGCGAGAGTCGAGCACGTTGCTCTACGATATTTGCCGTTTCAACCCATTCACTTACAGTGTGGAGCTGATCCGCTATGCCCTCTACGCGCAAGTGAACTGGACCGCGCTCGCCGTTGTTGTCGGCGTAACGATCCTGTTTCTGGGCGCGGCGATCTACGCCTATGATCCATCAAAGGGCCTGATCGGGCGAAAACGGTGAGACCGGCTCAGGCGTCGCGGGCAGCGCTGCGTACCGTCTGGCACTTGAAGCGGGCAACGCGCCATTTCGGATTGGCCGCGTTCCACTTCGCCAGTTCCGGCTGCGCGCCCATGAGGCATTGCATCGGCGAGATATTCTCGGCGAAGGTAAGATGACGGCTTTCGCATTTGTCGGGAGATGCCAACAGGCATACGGTAAA
>CALGNO010000074.1 GCA_937958625.1 uncultured Neomegalonema sp. | reverse complement strand
TGGCGAGCAACGCGAGATCGATTTTCTGATTGAGGACGAAGAGGGCGGTTTCATCGGCATCGAGGTCAAGGCGGGGCTCACGGTGCGGGCAGGGGACTTTCGGCACATGCGCTGGTTTCGGGAGAACCTGGCTGGATCGAGGCCTTTTACCGGCGTCATTCTCTACGCAGGTACAGATGTTCTCTCGTTTGGCGATGGGATGATCGCTGCGCCTGCGAGCGCGCTCTGGCGGGCATAAGTCATGAGCATTTTATTGGGCTCCTTTCGGCCGAGGCTGTGTAAAAAGTCTCGGGCTCCGATGGGTTTCATGGAGATCGGTTCTTGATCTGTCTTTGGTGTTCAGCGCATCAGGATCGCGTCTTTGGTGCGCTGTTGGGCGCTGCCGCACTGTTCTGGGCGTCGTGGCGGAAATTTATGCGTGATTGCCCGCATCAGGGCCTTCACGCCGATGATATTGAGGACGCGGGTGAGATTGTAGGCGAGGACGTGCAACGCCATTTCAGTGCTGACGTTTTTCAACGTCTTCATCTGGAAATGGGTCGCGCCCATCCAGGCCTTTATCGTGCCGAAGGGATGCTCGACGGTTGACCGTCGCTCTCGCATCTTCTCAGGGTGCTGATCGAGCCGGTCCTGCATCTCGTCGAGCAGATGTTCATGTTCCCACCGTGAAACGCGCCGTTCGTTGCCTGTGGTGCAGAGCGCGTGGAGAGGACAGACAGGACACCGATCAAACCAGTAACGCCGGATCGTCAGTCCATTGTCGTCTTTCTGAGCTGGTCCCGAAGATTTGGACAGGATGTTAAGGTGTATTCCTCGACGATAAGAGGGATACGGCATGGCGAAGCGACGCCGGTTCACGGCTGATTTCAAGGCCCGCGTGGCGCTGGAGGCGCTGCGGGGCGACAAGACGGTGCAGGAGATTGCAGCGCGTCATCAGGTTCACCCGAACCAGGTGGGGACATGGAAGAAGCAGGCTCTGGAAGGTCTGGGGTCGATTTTCGAGAGTGGCCCCGTTCGCGATGCGGGCCGGGAGACGGAGGTCCGTGATCTTCATGCCAAGATCGGGGAACTGACGGTCCAGAACGATTTTTTATCCAAAGCGCTCAAGCTCTGAGCCGGAAGGAAAGGAAGACGATGATTGACCGTTCCCATCCGGCGCTGAGCCTGAGCGCGCAATGCAAGCTCGTGGCGATCAGCCGGTCCTCGATCTACTATCGGCCGAAGGGCGAGAGCCCGGAGACGCTGGCGCTGATGCGCAAGATCGACGCCCTGTTCATGAAGTACCCGTTCTACGGCAGCCGCCAGATGGCCCGTCATCTGGCGCGAGACGGGGATCATGTTGGCCGTCACCGTGTGCGCCGGTTGATGCGACTGATGGGTCTTCAGGCGATCTATCGGGCACCGAAGACCAGCAGACCGCATCCCGAGCATCGGATATATCCGTATCTTCTCAATGGGCTGAACATCGCCCGATCGAACCATGTCTGGTGCGCGGACATCACGTATATCCCGATGCGGCGCGGGTTTTTGTACCTCGTGGCCATCATGGACTGGGCCACGCGCAAGGTCCTGAGCTGGAAGCTCTCGAACACCATGGACGCCGATTTCTGTATCGAGGCGCTGGACGAGGCCATGGCGCGTTATGGCAAGCCGGAAATCTTCAATACCGATCAGGGCAGCCAGTTCACCAGCGGCGAGTTCACCGGACGGCTGATCGACGCCGGGGTGAAAATCTCGATGGACGGGCGCGGCCGGTGTATGGACAACATCTTCATCGAGCGGCTCTGGCGCTCCCTGAAATACGAAGCCGTCTATCTCGTCGAGATGACCGATGGCTTCCACGCTGAGCGGGTCATCGCAGACTGGATTGGGTTCTACAACACCGAGCGCCCCCATTCGTCCTTCGACGGGCAGACGCCCGACGAGGTCTATGCAGCGCGAACGCCTGTGGATATGATGGACAAGGCTGACGCCTTGACCACGTACCCACAGGCGCAACAACAACAGCAGATCGAAGATTCGGACTCAGATTTGGCGGCATGATCAGACAACGGAATACACCATAACCCAGCCGCCGCGCTGTCCAAGCAGCCAGGACCAGCTCACTGATCAGATAGGCGAACTCGCGTTAGGGATTGTTCAGAAAAAGCCGGAACCAAAAGGGTGCCACCTTCAAGTAGTAAAGATGATGCAGGGCGCGCAATTCCTTGTTTTCGACGATTGCGTTGACGATCTTGTGCCGTCGCTCGTTCAACCTCCAGAATTCTGCGGATCCGCCAGGATGCTGCATTCACGATCAATCAGTTGATCGCCGTTGCACGCAGCTGTAAGGATGCGAAAATCACCGTACGCGGCCATACCGACTCACTGGGTGAGCGATCCTACATCATTTATCTGTCGGAACTGCGCGCCGCCGCCGTGGCCGATTAAATGACGCGCAACGGTATCGCACCTTCGCGAATATCGTCGGTCGGGATTGGCCCGGATGAGCCGATCGCCGACAACCGTACCCGTGCTGGCCGTGCGCAGAACCGTCGCGTTGAGATCGTCGTCCAGTAGAAAGCTATGCATCATGGGCGATGATGCGCCCCCTTTCGTTTCTTCAGGCGCGCTATACAAGGCGGGGTGTTTCTGAGAGTCTATATGCTGCGTACTACATGCTCAACTTGGTGTTGGCTTGGACCCATTATCGAAGGCAAGATGTTTCGATCTGTCGACAAAGGCGATAAAAAGTTGCTTCAGTGCGTTTCTCTGCCTCATCAAGTGAAGCGGCAACGATCTTTTGCCGCACGCTTTCAAAACGCTGTCGTTCCTTGCGGAGCGCTTTTCGCAACTCTTCGACGCGCTCTAGCTGTGCATTACGCGAGATGTCACCCGTCAAAATATCCCGACCTCCTTTGATGGTGCCAAGGAGCCCTATGACGCAGGAGAACTTGGTTACGGTAACATCCGGAACCAAGCACATCGTAAGGGCGTACTTCGCCACTTCGAATTCCAAAATGTTGTAGAGAACCTCGATAGTTCCCAGAGTCCCGCTCTTGCTCACCTCCAAGCCAAGATCGGAGATTTGATCATCGATCTTCCCAAGCTGCGTTTCCAGATCGCTCCTATATTTGGTCGCGCTCATGCCTGCGATATCGGCGAAAAGCTTGGGATTATTGACGTAAAGCTCCGCACGGACCTTCTCAGCAACCTTGCAGCTGAGAGTCATATCTGCGCTTTCAAAGTTGAAAGGGTCTTCCAAAGAAACAGATTTTTGAGGGTTTATATCAAAGGTCTGGAAACATGAATTTGCCATTGCATCGGATGCTGAATTCGAAAAAGAAGCAATTGTGAGACCAACTGCACACAAAAAACGACGAAACATGATCTGTAAATTTCCTGCATAAAGCTTCATTTTTCAAATATATTTGTTTTATTTGCAACTATGCAAGGGCAATCGCCATACGCCCTCGATCCATGCCTCGGCGGATGGGATGGATTTCCCCCAATCCTTGGCCAGCCTGCGGCATCGTCCAAGCCACGCGAAGGTGCGTTCGACGGCCCATCAGCGCGGAATGGCCTCGAAGCCCCGCGCTTTAACGGAGCGCTTGACAACTTTATAATAATACAATTGAAGATTGGTATGAACCATATAACAATGAAATAATGCTGTTTCTCAAGTTGGTTTGTGCATGAGTATTCATAGATCTTATTTCGCCTTGATTGCAGCATTCTGGGGTTTCTCCGGAGCCGACGCTCAATCCGATCCCTGCGGCCCGATACGGCAGATCGGCGTCGAATGCGAGAGCACGACCGTCGATCTGTATTCGCGCAGCGCTCAGAAGGGCACCTACGTCCGATCGGAGCCAATCGCCTTGCGCGATGATCGCGTGAGCGCCGCTTGCTGCGTCGAAGGTGCCCCTCAGGATGCGCGACTCTTCCTCGCCATCGCGCTCGCCGAAGGGGATCGTCTGGCTATCCCCTACGAGCAATGCCTAGGCGCGGATCTGGGGACACGCGCCGACATCGAGAGATCCATCGTGACCGATGCCGAATTCGATGTCCTGGCCGGGGTCGAGGGCGATGACATGCCCCCCTTGCTCGCGGAGGTAAGGGGAAAGACCGGCGCTTCCGCTACGCCCAAGGCTCTGTGCGGTGCGGACGAGGCGGCCCCCTTCTGGATCGACCCCGCCCCATTGGCCTTGCATGAGGGCACGACCTCCTTCAGCGATTGGCGTCCGGCGGGTCGGGCGACGATCCTGTTTCTAGATATTCCGGGCGAGGAGAGGTGAGGACATGCGAAAGGTCGCCCGCATTGCCGCCGCGTTGATCGCGAGCACGGCATCCGCTGCGGCACAGGGCAGCCCTGCCATCGTCGACATTCCCATATCGTTGAAACTCACCGGGACCGGATCGACGCTGAGCTGGACGCTTGTACCCGATCCGGCGGCCATCGAGCGGGTCGGTATCCTGCGGGAAGGGGACACGGTCACGGTGCTGATGACCGATGCGTCGGAGATGACGTTGGCCCGATCGCGTGTGACCTACAAGTACCTCAAGCACCGTCGTTGCAGAACCAGCTGGTTTCGCAAGAAATGCACGCTGACCTACGCCAATACTCCCTGCCTCACCCCGATCGCCGACAATCCACTGACCGGCGATGTCGACACCAAGGTGACCTTCGCGCGCGACGGCGTACCGACCGCGGATGCCAGGATGCCGGATCTGGACATTGAGTTCGGCGATGGAACAGCACAGCACAGGTTCGTATCCGACCTGCCGCTCCGCCTCGCCATCAGCGGCGGCGTCAAGCATCCGCTACCGAAGTGCAACAGGTCGATGCCCGGCAAACCGACGCACAATGACCCGCGGTTGCACGGCAACCCGGTCGGGAAGAACCAGCCCGTTCGATGGTTCACCATCAGGGTCGTCGTCGACGAACACCCTCTGGATAACTGACATTTCCCGTGTTCCCCTCGGATCAGAAAAGGATCTCATCGATGAAACTCTACCGCCCTATCTTGCTACGATCCGTTCTGGTATCCTGTTCCATCTCGGCGATGGTCATGGCATCGCTGAATCCGGCGGTCGCGCAGACTGATGGCGATAGGACCGGAGGAATGATTATCGCCTCGAAATGCTTCGAACTGGTGAAAGGATCGAAGGATATCGTTCGAATCGGTGTCTTCGTCGCCGCCAACGACGGTCAGGCACTGGTGCAGCTTCCCGCTGGCTGTCTCGTGAATGCGGCTCCGGCTCCCGCCCCCATCGTACAACCGCCCAAGGAGACCGTGCTCGACGAACCCACGGCAAAGGGCCGTCTCGATCAGGTCGCGCAGACGCTCATAGACGCGGGCGTCGACAGAAAAGAGGTCGAGAAACGCAAGGACGCCATCGAAAGACAGATCGACGCGACCCCCGACGGCGAGATCGCGCAAACCGCGCAAAAAATCGCCGAGGAGGTGGAGAGCGAGGACCCGCTCCAGGCCATCATGTCGCTGGCGATGGTTGGCTGCTTCGCCGCCGGGGCGGGACCGATCTGCGCTATCCTGCCCACCCTGCTCGGGGGACTCTTCGGCACCAAGATCGACGAGAAGACCGTCACGACCGCCGCCGAAATCGCCCGGAAGGTCACGAATGGCGAAGGGATCGGCGATGTTCTCAAGGACGTTCCCCTGCCGCCGGATTACGAATGGGCCAGACAGGTCGTAACGGATGTCGAAGCCGGGAAACCGATTTCCGAAGTCATCGTCACCGCGGGCAAGGGGGCGGGGATCGTCGACGACAAGGAAGCGGATACCATCACGAGGCTCTACAAGATCGCGGAGAACCCGTCCTCGTTCTGCCAGACGGTGAACCAAGAGTTCGACAGCATCGTGCTGAACGCCTCCATACGCGCGGTGGTGGTCGAGCGGATCGCTCCGCGGCTCGACA
Organism: uncultured Neomegalonema sp.; assembly: GCA_937958625.1. GTDB lineage: Bacteria > Pseudomonadota > Alphaproteobacteria > Rhodobacterales > Rhodobacteraceae > JAHDDY01. The sequence continues at coordinate 30,248 of CALGNO010000074.1, read as the reverse complement.
CGAACGGGCGGGACTGCCTAGAAGGGGTCCTTGCAGCAGGACAGTGACACAAATGATGACGCGATGGACCTTCCGAAGCATTGACGCGCTGCTGATCGGCGCGGCTGCAGGGCTGGCGACGGCCCTGCTGCTGCACTTCTTCGGCAAGACGGTCACATACCCGCTCGCCTACGCGGGCGGTGTCGGCGGCGCATTCTTTGTTATCGCGATGCTGATCGGATGGCGACGCGGGGCCGACACGATCGACGGCGTTTTCATCGGGCCGGTGTTGCGGCTGTCCTTTGCGACGATCTGCGCAGGATGCATCGCAGGGCTTCTAATGCCCGAACGATTGGGGGGCGGCAAAGGTCCTGATGGTGGTAAGAAACAGGATAAAGAGGCCTACGTCCCTGGCTTCGTCGGTTGCGAGACACGGAAGCCGGTACTGACAAACCTGCTCGACGAAGCCGAGCGGCTGTTGGAGGCTGGAACGCTGGATAGTGCGCTTTTCAGCAAAGTACGGATAAAAGGCGTGGCATTCCAAAGCAACTGTGCCGCTCATGCGGAGCTCATCAAACGTTTCGAAACGTTCATGCAACAACAGGAAGACAATGGGACAAAACTGGCCGGTGTGGGCCTGACCGAGGATGAAGAAAAGCTCGTTGACTCCCTCACCGATGGGGTTCCGGCGCCCATATCGGTTGAAGTCGTTCCCGATCCTCCCACGGATAGAGGAAACGCCGGAGACAAGGGGTTCGATGGCGGCCCGCAGAGCACCATTGTGGTCACGCTGCTGCCCCGCGCGCCCTCCGAGGACTCGGAACCGGATCAACCCGGCTCGGGGGAATCGAAGCGCCGGATCAGGATTACCCGGCAGAACGCCAACACCGTCCTGGAGCAGGTGCTGCGCATCCTGAGCATCGGGTTCGCCTTCAATACCAGCATCACCCATGTCCAGGTGATGGAGGCCGCGCGAGAGGCCGCCGCTGCTGGCAACGGGAAAGCGATCGAGGGTCTTCTGTCCACGCTTGACGAGCAATCGCGCAATCGCGTCGTGGAAGCCCTGACGGAGATGGGTTTCGTATTGCACGGCATCGATACGACACTTGGCGAGGCCATGGCCCTCTACCATTCAAAACAATCGCCGGAAATCGTCGTGTGTCTGGGCGCGGCGGGCCAGTCGGGCGTCGTGGAGATGTTGGTCACGACGGATCAGCAGGATACAGCCATTCGGGCGCGCTCGAATGACCCGAGTGCCTTCGACAAGGAAGTCTACGATTGCCTCGACAAGATGCTGGGCGTTCGGGCTGGCAAGGCAAAAGAAATATACGACAAACAAAAACAAGGATAAGGCGATGACCCGCGATGCGCTTTCCGCCCTGCCCAATCGCGTGCGGCTGGGTCTTTCCGAAGCGATGGACGAATGCCGCTCGTGGATCATGGCCTCGCCCCGCCCTCGCAACCGAATCGACAGCGCCAGCGTCGAGCGCTTTCACGAGACCGGCCCCGACCTGATCGATGCCGTGTGCGGCGCGATCAGCTGCGGCCAGCACGTCGCCCTCGCCGGGCCGCGCGGTTGCGGAAAATCCCATTGCATCGACAAGGCCATCGTGAAGGCCATGGACGCGGGGCTCGTGCCGCGCAACGGCTTCTTGAAGATACAGGGCAACAAGGAACTGCCCCGCGATTACCTGATCGAGGACGATCTGACGCTCTATTCGAGCGACGAGGGCGTGGTGGTGCCCAAACGCAAGAGCGCGCCGCTGTTTCGCTTTTGCATGCGCAGTACGAAAGCCGAGACCCTGGGTCGCCCGGAGGTGATGTCCGACGAGAAGATGGCCGAAAGGCTGAACCGGGACATGCAATCGACGGACAAGCGCTACGTCGATTGCTACGCGCTGGACGATCACGGCGAACTCGATCAGTCGAACGATATCAAGCCCCACCAGCGGATCGTGCTGTTCCTCGACGAGGTGAACCGCTTTTCCGACGGGGTGCTCGACAGCCTGCTGCTGCTGCTCGAAGAGGGCGAGGCGGTGATGGGCGGCGACCTGTTCCGTCTGCCTGTCGTGGTGCTGATGACGATGAACCCGCCGGGCTACGATGCCTCCGCGCGGACCTTGAGCCCGCCCCTGGCGGCGCGGATCGGTCGTCAGTACAGGCTGATCAGCCCCCGGCTCGACGTTCTCACGGACCTGATTGTCCCGGGCATGATCGACGGCGTGGTTGACGGGCACGCGATTCAGCCCAACCAGGGCGGCGTGACGCTGCATCCGCCGGAGCCGGCACTGGTGCGCCGGGCAGCGGCGGTCACGCTCTGCGCCTGGGGCGATCCACGCTCCGAACGTCCCGGTTTCGACTACCTGTCCGACGAAACTAAGGCCGTGCTGGTCGGGTTGGCGAAGCGATCCCCGACGCTCGCGGGGGCGATGAACAGCCTGAACGAGCTATGTCATTTCGGTCCTGACGGGCGTGCCCTGGGCGACTGGATCAAGGCAGCCTCCGTGGCCGCCGTGACCGAAGCACAAAGTCTGGGGATCCCGACCGCAACGGCGCGAGCGCGTCATTTCATCCAGTCAGCGGTGACGACGCTGTCGCATAAGCTGCAGGACAATTTCTCCTCGGCATCGCGACCGGACAATACGCGTCGCAAGGAAGAGGCGCTGTACGTGCTGGCCGATACGCTGATGCGATCGACCGACAAGAAGATCGACGCGCTTTTGATTCGCAAGATCGACAACGACACGCAATTGGAAAAGATCTTCGAAGGCTGGATCGCCGATTTCACCCCCGAGACCGTCCGCCAGCGTCTGCGCAAGGCCGGTCTCGCCGAAGAGGACGAGATCAACCGCTGGGCCGAGTTCCTCGGTCCTCTCGGCAGGATGAAGGACGGATACGCGATCGAGGCCGTCCGGATGGCAGCCCGCGAGGGGCTTTACGCCTCGGGGCTTTTGGAGAAAACCGCGCAAGGCGAGAGGCTTTCGTCGAAAGCCACGCGCGATGTCGTCAAATGGCTCGTGGCGGAACTGAAAAAGGGCAATCCCACGCCCAACAGACAGGGCCTTGCGGAGGAACTTGCGTCCCTTGGGGACGACCCGCCCCATCACGAGGAGCCGGTGGAGACAAAGCTGGCACGCTTCGGGTTTCTCAGGAAGGGCGAGGTCTGGTCGGAGAAATATACGTCCCTGCGCAAGATGATCGAAAACGAGCGGCTCCAGGGTATTCCGCGTCTGGGCCTCATCCAGCTGTTCGAAGGGATCGACGAGGTCTGGCTGGGGGCCGAGCACCGGGGCGCGAAGGCCGCCGATCGGATCATCGATCTGCTGACGAAGGCGACGGACGACGAGGAGGAAACGATGTCCGTCATCCCCGCCGACAAGCGTGGGGCCGCGGGACTGTTCGCATACAACACTACGCGACGCATGGCCGAACACAGGGATCGCGGAGCCGGGACGCGACAGGCTCGCCGCCACCTCGCGCGGATGTGCAGAACCTTCAAGCATCGGACCTAGCGCCATGGGCCTGAGCGCGCAATCCTACGAATTGGCCGCTCAGGTCGTCATGGGCGCCGCCGCGCTGTTACTGCTCGCCTCCGCCCTGTGGCCGCCCTTCAACTGGAGACGGGCGGCGACGGCGGTTTGCATCGCCCTCGTGGCCGGCGTCACGCTCACGGTCGATGAGCTTCAGAGCATCCGAAAGCCCGCCCGCATCCTGATCATCGCCGAATGCGAAGTACTGGACGATCCGGCCTTCGCGGCGGAAATCACGAAGATCGTGACGCAACCGATGGCGCTGCTCGACCTCGCATTGCACATCACGCCGCAAGCGACGGGCGAGACGTGCACGCGGCCGCCTCCTCCCGGCATACGGTTCGATGCGCTCGACACCCCACTGCCGGGTGCGCAGGCGCTGACGCGGGCCAGAGAATGGTTCGATGACACGGCGCAGGGCTACCCCTTCTGGACGCGTGCTTTCTGGGCCCGTTTCCTTCGCAATACCGTCGATCTCGGGCACACGAACCGGCTCGTTCTCGCCCACGCGCCCCTTGGGCCTCTGGACCCGGGTAATGCGGGATCCGGCCCCGCACGGACGCGACTGGACCTTGCCGACGGCGGCATGGCCGAGGTGACCCATGCGTCCTTCGGCAGCGAACCGCTGACGGAGATGGCCCTTTCGGTCGTTCCGTCCGCCATCGCGGCCTACACTCCCTACGCCTCTTGGCACATACGGCTTTTCGCGGAGATGCGCGACACACGGCTCGCCACGGCGAAAGAGGCGGCGGTTACATACGGAACGCGCATCATCGATTGCGATGGCACACCGAAGATCAAGGCCTCCGAGACGACGCTCGACAGCCTCCCCCTGAACGCCGGGGGTCCACCGGGCCCGATCGACAGCCTCACCGACCCCAGCGCGCATCTGAGCCTGAGCGGGTCCGTTCCGACCCTGCATGTCGGGATAACTGCTGAACTGACGCCCTCCGATTGTCCCGATTTTCAGACCTGGAGCGAGATCGTCGTCACCTTAATGGCGACGTTGGACGACGGCACGTCGATCACGGAAAGCCGCGCCGTCATGCTCCGCGCGGTGCGGCAGGGCGGCGTAACGCTGGTAACGCCATCCGCCTCCGACTCGGTGCTACAACGGATGATCGCCGCCCCGGGCTGGGAGCAGGATACGACGATCCCTTCCGGCTACGGCCTGAACGTCATCGCCGACCCGAACGCGGTCGTCCGCACGATCATCAAGACGGTCGCGGACCCCAATTGCCGCGCCGACATCGATACCTGCCTCGCACCGCCACGGGCAATGCTACGCGAGACGGCGGAATGCTGGTTTCAGGGCGCGGATGCAGCCCGGACGCAGCCGGATCGCTTCAGGGAGTGTCTGGCCCGGACCCGCAGGCTGCTGCTGGTTGCCCCCGACGCGGCGGCCTTCGGGATACTCGACGGGGCGGCGGGGGCTACCGATCTGACGACGCGCATCGAGAGCGGTGCGCTGGATGCTATGATCGCGGCCCCCGCTTACGATGCGACGGACGCCGCGGCCCTGCCCCCGTGGGCCACGATCCCCACGAGCGAGCCTTTCCTGCGGGCAGAACCCCGGGTTGCGGTGTCCGTAAGCCGACGCCAGGCGCTGCGAATGCGGATTGGCGGCACCAGCGCGCTCGCCCGTCAACGCGGATTTCTGGATGCGTTGGCCGGTTTGGGCGTGGTCGGACCGTCCGGCCCGGTCAAAGCCGTGTCGGGACTTTCCGGACACGCGGCCTGCCTGCCGACCCCCACGACCGGTTGGAAGGGGGGATTGGCCTGGTTCAGCGGGTTTGCCAACACCGCGACGCATTCGCCCCATGCCGCCCCGGCGTCTCCGGCCGGAGACGGCATTCTCGACGAGCGCTTGCGCGGCATCCTCTCCCTGCTGGAGCTCTCCCCACCGCTGGGAGCCGCGGAGCCACCGCGCAACACGCCGGGGCTGTTTGCCCGCGATGCCGTTTGCACCAGCCCTGTCCTGCGATTACACGCCACGATCACCGGCATGATCGGCCGGGGCGAGTGGTCCCCCGATGGCGAGACCGCGAACCGGGCGGTCATCGGCCTGTTCGCCGAAGACGACCTTCACGTCACGCTGAAGGGTGTCGCGGCGTTCGAAGCAGCCAACGGACAATGCCTGTCGACCGCATCGAACGCGAATGCGGTGCGCAACACGATCAAGGATTACGTCGACAAGGGCGGCCGCATTGTCGTCATCCCCGTCAAGGACCCCAGCGACTACAGCGCCGACAGGTTGATCCTGCGTTCCGCGACGGGCGGCGAGGAGCCCGTCGACATAGCCGGCATGATCGCCGACCTGCGCACGGGGACCCTGTTCGGCGCACAGCGTATCCAGGCTTTGGCCGGCAGCACCGTTCTGGGCACTGGCAATTTGGAGGATGTCGCCAGGACCTTCGCCCGGCAGATCAAGACGGGCTGGCAAGGCGCCGATACCGTACAACGCCTGCGATCGGTAACGCTCGGCGACGGATTTCTGACGGACCGGCGCGACACCTGCTTTCCCAGGATCGAGCAGAACGGTTCCCTGTACATGCTGAAAAGAGGGGGGTGCGCTTTCGCACCGGGGAATGAATTCGCCCCCGCGACCTACCGTCTGGATGCCGCCCCGGAACGGGTCCGCCGATTGCGCCCCGTCGACGACCCCATGATCTGGGGCCGGCAACATCTTTGCTCGGGCGAGGAGATCGCGGCGGCCCGGCTGCAGGGAATGGGTCAGGTGACGGTGACCGGCTATTCGCCGTTTGCCCGGGACATGGTGGCCGAGGATATATCGTATCCAGCGGCGGGTACCTTCGGAGTCGGAGAAAACGGTGCCGGAATGCTCCTCGGCATCGGGCCTGATGCGGCGCTTCGCAGTCTCGGCAAGTGTTATCAATATGCTGGCGGTCGTGTCGCCGAGCCGTTGCTTCAGCGCTATCGCTGGTCGGCCAAGCGATCAGTCCCGTACGTCCAGATGCGTACCCAGGGACACGGGGGGCTGACCGCGATCCAGCGCTTTATCGGCCATTCGCAGATCAGCCCCGCCGACGGGCGTCCTCGCGTTACGGCCATCCATGTCGACCCGCAAACCGGCGCTATCGATATCGAAGCGAGCGCCGATCTTTCCGGGTCTTGGACCTGGGACGACGCGGCATCGCTGATGAACGACCCGGCGGCATCGCTGCGAGCGACCTATGTCGACCTGGATCGCGCAACGGGCGTCGCCCGCATCACGGTCGCGCCGGATCGTCCGCTGGGGGACGGTATCCTGATGCTTCCGCTGTTCCGCGATGGCAGTGGCACCGTCAGTCCCCGGCCCGTCCTGGTGCCGGTCGACTTCGCCGGTCCGCCACTGGCCGAGGCAACGCTGCAACGCAAGACGAGCTTTTCGACACTGCCGGTCTACAGGTTCAGTTCCGGCGATCTTGCGATACTCGGGCTGCTATTCGCAACGCTCGCGATGTTCTCGCCTCCCATCAGACGCTGGCACAGGATCGGCGCGATGCTTCGCGGCGCGCTGGGGTCGCGCGGGCCGGACGGGTTCGCCCAGACGGCGCAGCGGGCACCGCTCTTCTCGGTGGAGGCAGGACTGGCCGAGTGGGGAATGCATCCGGGCACCCCGGCGGCGATCCGCTCGTTCGGGCTGCCCGCGGGCTTTCGGTCCTGGCGTTCCGGCGACCAGGGAGGCGCCATTCGCCCGTCGACCCTGTTCACGTTGATCTCGCGCCAGGAAGGCTTGCCCCGCAAAATCCCGACGGTGCGCCTGCGCACATCGGCCCAGGCGGCAAGCGTGCTCATCTTGATCGAGGGGAACGGAGCATTGCGAACGCCGCTTCCCCGGCGCAGCGCGGCGAAGACCGTTTTCGCGGCACGGCTCGCGACGTTCCTCGCCAAGGCCGTGACGCTCTCCCACGGCGTCGCGGAAATACGCCGTATCGGGCTGGAGGCTCTCCCGTCCTCGGACGCATCGGACATGGAGGCCGCGATCTTCGACAGTCTGTCGCATGGCTCCGACGCTCTGCCACCCGCCGATGCGATGGAGAACGACACGCTGGACGGGCGAATCGTCTACTACATCTGCGACGGGTTGTCGGTCAACAAGACGCACCTGCTGGAAATGGCCGATGTCCTCTCTGCCGACGGAGCCGAATTGCGGGTCGCCGCGATCGTCAGCGACGACGACAGGGACGCGCTCGGCTTGCGTCGCGACCCGCTCGATGGGCGGTTCGACGACGACACCGAAACGCATCCGCTGATCATCCTGTCCCGGCGGGATGCTAGCATCGACGATACCGCCATTGTTCTCGCAAGACGTCAGGGAATGCTGGTGACCCTGGACACGGCGTTGGACACGAGCGGGGTGATCGAACGCCTGGCCGATACGGGCTTCCTTAAATGACCGATGCCATAGCCCTTCATATCGACCGATGGACGATGTCGCCCTGGTTGCCGCTTGGCGGCGTGTTGCTGGCGCTGTTCGCCTTTGCCCTGTTAGCCAGCTATTCTTGGGTCAGTCGGCCTTCGGGGCAAGCGAGCGAGCGCCGTGGCATCCTCGCCCGCAACGCGCCTCTGATGGTGCTGATCTTTCCGATCCTGATTTTCGCCGGCTTCGCCCAAATCCTCGTGCCTGTCGCGGCACCCGAGACGCTCGTCCTGCGCTCCAGGGCCGTGGGCCTCGGCGCGACGGCCATACCGATCCCGTGCTTCGAGCGAACGGTCGAGGCCCTCGTGGCCGGGCGCCCGGAGGCACCCACCTGCCTTGCCGCGATGCTGCCGACCGGGGAGGTTGCCTTGCGCGATCTGGCGGATGCCGTGGTGACGACGGAGGCGACATTCGACACCCTCTGGGAGGATGACACGGATCTCCTGCTCGGGACGCCCGACTACGAGGACACCATCGAGCGCGCCATGCCCGATCCGGTGCGAACCGACCCGGTGCAGCGCGAGCGCGTCATGGGTTTCATCCGCCATGGCCGCAAATGGTGGGCTTGGACGCGGGGGACGCGCCCAATGGACGCGGCCCCTGTCGTCGACAGGGCGGTCGAGCTGTTCGAGGCGGCGCGGTTTACCGACCGTGATTATACACAGGCTGACCCGGCCCTGACGAGCGCTCTCGAAAGGGCAGCGCGGCAGGCCCTGCGCGAAACCGCCCCGCGCGAGATCGAGGAAGGCGGCACCGCCGATTGCCGCATCGATGCCACGATGCCGGGGTGCAGGCCCGCCAAGGTCGGCGTTCCCCCTGCGGCGGTCGAGGCACTGGAGGTAGCCGTGCTGCGGATGCTCGCGGCACAGCGCAACGTGCAGGGCATTCTGGCTGAAACCCATCCCCGCATCGAAGGCCCGGTGGAACGGGACCGCTGGACGCGCCTGCGCCTTTCGCTGCTGACGGGCGATCAGACGGGTTCGGGCAAGCCCGTGGGCGTGGTGAGCGCGATCGGCAGCGCACAGAGCGCGGGCGAAGCCCTGCGGATCACGGGTCGTCCGTGGCTGCGCCCCGCACCGGCGGGCTATGCCGGCGTATCGCATATCGTCTACGTCCAGTTGCAGATCGGGGCCTTACTGACTTCCGACATCATTTTCTCCGTCCTCGACGACGAGAACAAGGAACTGAATGCCTCCTGCACCCCTGCCGGATCACCGATACGCACCTTCGACGATTGTTTTGCGGGACAACCCCTGCAAGCGGGCGATTCCGTGCTCCTGCGGCTGGCGCTTCGCGAGACCTTTCTCTCCGATCCCGAGGACCTGACGTTCAGAATCGCGTTCGAGGACGCAGCGCTCAACGATATCCTAGACCCGATCGTCACCGATACCGCCATGGAGACGGTGATGGTGAGAGCCTACGGCGATGCGGCGCTGTCGGATACGCTCCAGTGCCTCATTGCACCCGACGCCGCCGCGCTGTCCGCCTCCCCCGCGCTGACCGCCTTCACCCGGCATCTGTCCGTGGGGAATGTCGCGCAGCTGGTCGAGGGAGCGGATGGCGCGACGATCACGCTCATCGACGACGAAACGGATGCGTTCCGCGGCCTCTGGGTGCATCCATCGGCGATGCCGTTCAGCGTCGTTCGCGGATTGTCGCTGGACCGGGGGCGACCCGCGCCGCTCGATCCCCTGATCGCCACCACGGGCGAGTTGTACGGTGCGGCCCTGTTCCCGGTCGCCGTCACGTCGACCCTGCCGACCGCCCGGACCATGCCGCTGTGGTACACGCCCCTGCGCCCCGAGCGCGAGCCGTCGGCTTTGCCCGGCGCAAGCGACAACCCCGCTCGGGGATTGCGGCTGCCGCGCTCCGTTCGCATTCGAGAGCGTTACGCCGAACCGGTCGCCTACAGCGTGCTGGCCAGCGACCGGCAGAAGACACCGCTTCACGTTCACAATGTTACCGCCGCCCCTCTGGTCTGGCGGATCGAGATGCCCGCCGACCGTGCCGGTGGGGGCGTCGTCTGGTACTATGACATCGACCCGGCGGAACAGGGACTGCTGTTGCGCGACACCTGCATTCCGATTCCGGAACGGCCAGAGGCGGCAGATTTCTGCAGCCTGGCCGACCCCATGGCGGAGCGCGTCTACAACCCTGTTTACGACGAAGCCCGGTTCATGCCCTTCTGGCTCTCGATCCTGCGGGCGGCGCGAGAGACCGGCATCGATGCGGGTAAAGCGCCCCTGCCCGAGCCGGAATTGCACGCGCCGGACTTTTTGGAACCGTGGATTGTGGCCCAGGCCCGGATGGGATCGGCTTTCCCGGGTTTGCTGTGCATCGCGCTGGGGCTGTTCGGTTACGCGGTCTTCGTCGTAGTGCTGCGGTTGCGCCAGCATCTGGGCGGATTCGTATGAGCAAGCCAGTTCTGTGTCCGCCCCACTTCCTTCGTGCAGACAGAATCGCGCATCGCCTCCGCGTGCTGTTCGTCGAAGAGGCTGGTCAGAGTGTCCGATAGGGAATCAGCAAACGGACACTCGTAGCGATGCCGTTTCTGATCTTCCAAAGCGCGGAAGTAGGGCAGGGCGCTATTCTCGAATAGGTGGTACGATAAGATTTGCAGTAACGGGAGGTCTATCGTAACAGGACCGCCATGACAGGTACCCGGATCGGATACGCACGCTGCTCGACCGACAAGCAGGATCTCGAAGCGCAGCGTTCGGCGCTGCTGGATCTCGGCGTCGCGGCCGACCGCATCTACACCGATCATGGTCTGACAGGACGCACCCGCGCCCGCCCCGGTCTCGACCAGGCGCTCGCCGCCGTGCGGGAAGAGGACACCCTCGTCGTCACCAAGCTCGACCGGTTGGCACGTTCCGCACCGGATGCCCATGCGATCGCCGACGGCCTCGTCAATCGCGATGTGAAGCTCGCACTCGGCGGGTCCGTTTACGACCCGACCGACCCGATGGGAAAGATGTTCTTCAACATCCTCGCCACCTTTGCCGAGTTCGAGTCCGACCTCATCCGTATGCGTACCCGCGAGGGCATGAAGATCGCCCGGACCAAAGGTAAGCTACGCGGCAAGAAGCCCAAACTGTCGGAGAGGCAACAGCGCGAACTGCGCCGTATGTACGACACCGGCGATTACAGTGTCAGTGATCTTGCTGAGGTCTTCTCTGTTTCCAGACCCACGATCTATCGAACACTTCAGCGAACCCAGACCGCCAATTAGCGATCAAAATTCAATGCCAAATACAGGTCAAGGTCACGTCCGATCTGCGGTTTTGACTTGGTAGGACAGTCTCAGGTCCCGTGAACGGATTGGCCAAGTTGAACGATCTCCTCGGGGGCGAAGAACCCTCGCGTGATGACCGCCACCCTTGCGGTTCCAGGATCGGAGGTGTGCAGCACAAGGGCGAGGCTTTTGCTGGCACGACTGCATATCACATAAAACAGGTTGCGAATCATCCCAAGGGACGCGTCGGTGCCATCCCCGGTAAGGAGCTTCTCGTATTGAAATACTCTTCCCTTTGCCTCTGCATCGCTCAATACGGCCAGAACACGCGGGAATTCAAGACCCTTTATGCCTTGATGTGTGTCGAAGGACCCCTGCGAGTTGACGTACTGGTCGTAGGTTACCAAGTCGCGCGGGCCCGTGCGAAGCGCCCCGGCCCAAGCTGCGCGCGCGTCGGATTCATCTGAATCGTCCAGCAGGAGGTTCGGCACCTCCATCAGACCGGCCCTCGAAACGCCTTTGACTAGATCGCCGAGTGACACCCCATTCCAGTATTGGGTCGTGATATTCTCAACCGCCCTCTGCGCTTCCCGAAGCGCGCATAGTTGATCGGATTCTAGCCGACTCGCGGTTAGATGAGGTGAGCGCTGGCGTAAATGCGCCATCGTCGCAAAACGATCGTTCCGTGCGATTGCGTCCAGTAGGGGTAGGAGTTCGCGTCGCAGGAACGTCATCTCAGGCCCAGTTCCGTCTCGAACTTGGCCCTTCGTATCGTCGCATGCGTGGAGCGGGTCGAAGAACGCACCGTAGCCCTGTCGCAGGGCGGCGATACGATGCTCGAGCGCGAGCATCTTCACCTCGCCCTCGATCCAATCCGCATCGTCGGTTGCGTCGGCCATGTGTTCCCGAGCCTCGTTCTCTAGCACTGCTGGGTTTGGAGAGGGCGGGGCGAGAAATAATCTTACATGTCCCTCGGGCGCATCAACCCGCGCGATCTGGACCTGACCATCATCCTCGGTGCGGATCGCGTTCACGAGCTCAACGACCCGCTTGGGGCAGCGATGGTTTATCCGTTTGGACGGACGTGCCCATCCATCCGGGATCGCTCTGACTAAGTCCGCCTTTCCGCCGGGAAAGATGCGCTGCATTGTATCTCCGAAGAGGCCGAGCGCAAAGGGTGAGGGTGGATTGACCTCAAGGTTCAGCAGAGCATCAATCAGACGACTGAGTGTGTCCTGACTTTCATCGATCAGCATGATGGGATGCCGTGCGACTAGTTGCGCGCGCAGACCGCGGCGCGTCTCTATGAAATCAGACGCCATGGCGATCGCCTCAGCATGGGAGAATGCGTCTCTCGTGCTGTTTCGTGCAGTGGGGCTAGGATCGTAAACGAACCGCTGGATGCTCGGGAGGTCGATGAGCCGGGCCTCCATCCGCTCGATATCACGTGAGCGTGTTATGGCGATTTTAGTCCCGGATTTTCCTTTGGCGAGTGCCTCTTTCGTTTCCGCAAGCTTGCTCTCGAGACGGGTTCCCAACCACGTGCGGATGTCATCGTGAAACCCGGCGACCAGCCGCCCCGCGAAGGAATGTAGCGTGCTGACCTCAATTCGCGGGTCGAAGGCAAGCCGCTTTTCAATCTCCCGCGCGGCAGCGTTGGTGTAGGTGACGACCGCCACGCTTTGCCGGTTACGTCGGAGACGCTCGCCATCGCGTTGCAGCAGGTCCTCCAAGGCCCCTACAAGCGAGCGCGTCTTACCCGAGCCAGCACCGGCGAAGAGGAAAAAACTGCGTGGCTCGGCGAGATCGAGGCACGCGCGGATCGTTGCGTCCGCCGCGTAATCGTCGTCAGTGCCTGCGGCACGCACAGCGTTATCGGAGAGTTTGGTCATTCAACCACCTGGATGATCGCTGCCGCTTCGGGGGCCTCGTCAGCGAGCAAGGAATCCGTTTGCTTCACCTTCAATCGGTCCTGCAGCCACGAGAGACCCCGCCAGATGTAGTCCGGAGGAGCAAGGGTCTTGAAGTCGTCGGAGAAGAGTAGGTTCAAAGCGAACTCAGCTTTCTTACCGTCTCGTAATTCTTTGAAGAACGCAGTCCCGACGGTCTCAACCGATCCGCCAGCGGCGATCACATCGCGGAATTTCTTGACGAGCCCCGGTCCCTCCATGCTTGCAAAGGTACTTATGTTCTGGAACACGAGCGCGTCTTCAAAGGTGTAGGGCAGGGCGGTCCCGGTGATCGTGCCAAGCGCGACATCGACGGGCTGCTGATAAGCGACCCGCACTGCGAAATGTGGATCGCCTGCACATCGCACGAGGTTCGTTTCAGTCGCCACGAGTAGACCATCCACATCTGCAATACCCGGCACCCATTTCTCGAGCGTCGCGTTCCCGCTCAACTGACCCGCGCCTCGCCGAGGGGCGACCGCCTGACCGTCGTGCATGCTGTCAAGGTCAGTAACGACGAGGGTCAGCAGGCCGAGCCGCTCAATCAGACTGCGAAGTGTATGCGCGTGGCTACCGCCGATCTCGAGAACCGTCACGTAGGAACGATGCAAGTCAGGAAAATGAGTGCGGATAAAGCCGGGGATCAACATGCGTTCCGCTGCTCCTTCAACGAGAATGGCCGCGTCTGCGAAGAACAGGTCGGCGTGGCGCGCCTGTAGGTATCGTTCAACGAAACGTGCCGTCTTGTCTCCCTCCCCGAATACATCAGACAGGTTCGCCACACCCGCAACGGGGATCGATGCCACCGGTCCGGCTGGGAGGCGGCGAAAGTGACGAAGGCAGCTATACGGCACCTCATGCACGACATGGCTTGAATGGGTACTGACGACGAGCTGGGTCTTCAGTGTCTTTTCTGCGTTGTCGGCCAAAGCCTCCACATCGTCCTTTACTACTTTGGTCAGCACCCCGTAGGCCTTGCGGATGAATACTTGCTGCACCTGCGTATGCAGATGGGCCTCTGGTTCCTCAACGAGGACGAGGTGGATCGGCTCGGACGTGTCAGACGCGTCCGTCGAGCGCGCTTTACCAGCGCGCAGCCAGCCATCGCGAAAGGTCATCAGGTAGAAAATCATCGCCACGAGGTTTTGATAGCCGAGGCCATTGCTTGCCTCTGGCAGACGCATTTCTGGACCAACATCAGGACCGTCCCTAGTGACGGCAAAGGTCAGGCTCGAAGGGTGGCTTAATTGGTCGGACACGCGCAGGCGGGTCGCGACAGTTGGATGTGGATCTGTTCGCCCGGGGTAGCCCACTGCGTCGAGCAGTTCCGCCAAAGGTCCTTCAAAGCGATCACGCAGACGTTTGTCCTGAACTCCCTGGGCCCCCTGCATCGCGAGCAAGGCGTCAAGATCCTCGGGGCTAGGCAACTTCTCAGGATCGAGATGTGTCTTGTAGTAATCGATGATTTGCTTCGTCAGCGGTGCGGTATGGCGCGCTTTCCCTTCTTCGTCCATTGCTCCTGTTTCAAACCCAAGACCCCGCTGAGCAGGAACTTCGCTAACCCGAATAAGTGATTTCAACGGATCGACATCGAACGGCAGAGCGCTATCCGGGAGTACCTGAGGTCGAGCTTGACCATACACCCCCGGCTCCTCTAGTTTTTCCGGATCGAGGGGATAGCGGCTGATGCCGAATTGAGATGCTAGGTGGCGCAGTAGGTAGTCGTGCATGGTCGAAGGCCATAGCCGTAGCTGATCGGCCGCAGTGTTTGCCCTTGTCTGGTTCCTAAGGTCAGAAACCGCTCGGCTCGCCATTACAAAGTCGCTGAACAGCTTCTCGCAATCCTTTGGCCCGTACTGGAGGCGCACACCGATTGGCCCGGACTCCCAGTCGAGAGTTGGAATCATATCGCGGACACGGTGGATCTCGTGGGAGGCGACATCAAACCAGAGGTCCAAGGTCGGCAGGTGGGCCGCCCACCGGTCTGGATCGAGATCTACTTCCGTTCCGTCGGTATAGGCTTTGAGCCACGCGGCGCCAATGATCTCAATTTCCGCCCAAGATGAGAGGATGACATCTTCAATCACGAAAGGATTGCGGTCCGGCCGCAGGAACCGCCTTAGCGCGAGCATGGCGGAACTCTTTCCGCTGTTGTTTGCCCCAACGAGCAACGATTGCTCCGGATCGAGGTC
The DNA here is from genome assembly GCA_937958625.1 of uncultured Neomegalonema sp. Classification (GTDB taxonomy): domain Bacteria; phylum Pseudomonadota; class Alphaproteobacteria; order Rhodobacterales; family Rhodobacteraceae; genus JAHDDY01. Next base: position 14,940 of record CALGNO010000074.1, on the reverse strand, counting down.
AATGCGGACGGATCGAAGCTTACGAAAGTTGCTAATCTCGACGCGTGCGATTTTCATGTTCGACGGTTTCCTAAGGGACGATGTCTGATCACCTAAACTCCATATCGGGGCAGTTCCGCCCCAATGTCCAAGTTGTGTCGCATACAGATTAATCGGTCAACGGGACCAACTCACTGCGTGAGCGATAGAAATGGCTGGAAACAGGTTGCATGTCGTAGTGCGGGATGGTCGATGCCGTGAGCAAAGCCAGTTGTGCAGCGCGTACCTGCTTGGACAGTGAAAGTCTGATATACGGACGAAGCAGACCTTAGACGAGTTCCAGCATGCTTGTTTCATCAGTGTTGATTACATTGAGATCAGGCGAAGATCATGATGCATATAAAATATACAGAATTGGTTCGATGCCGATAATTGAAAGACGAGACAGGACAGGGTCTGACGCTGGTCGTGGTTTTCGCTACCAAGATTCCGTCGCTGCCGCATTGGCCATCGAACTGTGGGCAGAAGATAGTCCTGGCTTAGTAATTCCCGAAGGTGGGGATGATATCGAACTTCGTCAGAAAGAGGTCAGCACGCTCGTTTCGGTGAAAAGTCGTCGGCAAACGCGAGGCGCGTTCACTGCGTCGGAGATACGAACTCATATCGATGGCCTTTTGATCCGCGCCCCTGCGTCCAACGCTCTCAACTTACGTCTCGTGCTTGAACGTGACGTGTCAGGGGCGGGCGCGCAACTTGCCGCTGAGAGGTGTGGAAACGTGCGCATCGACGTTCTTCCATCTCCTGCGGAGGAAGCCGTAGCGCGTATCGAAGTGGCTTTGCAATGCCTGCCAGCCGCAGCACATGTGGCTTTCGCAGAGTTACGATCCAGACTGGCGGAACATGCGAGCGAAAACGGCCCTCTCACATTGGCCGAGCGAAAGGGATTGGCGACGGCGGAGATCGGGCACATCCTTGCCGAGACAATTGACCTTGTGGATCGAGAAAGTGTTGAAGGCGCTTTCGGGACGGGGTTGATTGAAGCCGTCGATTTCGTCACTCCGAGGCAGGAGAAGGCGTTTTATCTCGGAGTCGATGTACAGCCCGGCCATATTGCCGCCGATCTGACGGTGGGCAGACCCCGGGAGGAGAACGACGTTGAGCAGGGCCTCGAAATGCGGGGACGTGTTGTTGTCTGCGGCCCTTCGGGCGCAGGCAAGTCCGCGGTCATGTGGCGAGCAGCCAGCGGGACCCGCCATGCTGTTCGCTGGTATCGGCTCCAAAATCTAACGCGGGATGACCTTCCAGCATTGACCAGATGTCTCCGTGCGCTTCGTGCCGATCCTACACATCCCGTGGGTCTTGTTCTCGATGATGCCGGGCGTCACTTGCCAGAGGCTTGGGCGCTGGCCACATCGTTAGCAGACAGCAATCCCGGATTATTTTTGCTTGCATCGTGCCGAGAGGAGGATCTCGGGCGTTTGGGGCCGTTGCAGAACACGCATCTGGTCCGCCCTCGTTCGGACGATGCGCTCGGTGAAGCACTTTGGCGAAAGCTGTCCGAGGAAGAGTTGACGGAATGGGCCGGGTGGCGAGAGCCTTGGGATCGCTCCAACGGTCTTCTGATGGAATACGCCCATATCCTGACGGAACGAACACGGCTGCGCGCGGTTCTGCGCGATCAGGTAATAGCGCGTATCGCCGATGATGATCGCGATGCCGAGGTCGATATCTTGCGTATCGTCGCGTGTGCGGGGGCCAGCGGAGCACGGATCGATGTGGCGTTGATGCGAAAGGCACTTGGGTTTTCAACCGGCACATGTTCGCGCGCATTGCGGAGGCTAGTCGAGGAACACGTCGTGCGGGCAGAGGAGGACGGTTTCGTCGCTCCCCTTCATCACTTGCGGTCGAAGGTTCTGTTCGACGAACTTGGTGCTGATCCTGCTGTTCCCGCCTCCGAAACGGTATCGCTTGCTGTCCGGTGCGTTGTGGCAAGCGACCTGCCCATGTTCCTTGGAGATCATCTGGCTGGGAACGACACAATCGAGGGCATCATCTCCGCCTGTCTCCAGCGTCTCGATCAAGACCCTTGTCCCGACGTTCTGGTGTCGATTCTGCGCGGCTTGGGTGATGCGGACGCAGCTCGTCTTGGCGAGGCGTGGCTTACCACGGAGGACGGTTCTGCGATTGAAGTTTGGACAAGGCCAACGGTGGCAATGTTGGCACTCTCCGGTGACGATCAGATCGGAGACTGGATGCCAGCACCCATGCGTACTGCTGCGAGAGCTTATGCGACCCTTCTGCGCGACTGGCCTTCTGGCTGCCGCCGGGCCTTGCTGGATTGTCTGAACTCCGCGGATCTGCAGCGGACCCTCGGTGACGGTGAGATCACGGTGTTGACAGAAATTCTTGAAGGTATTCTGGGTGTCACCCCTGTTTCGGGCGAGATGGTCGCGTACCTGAATTCAATCAAGCCCCTTTCGGCGACGTTGCCATTTGGCCAGATCGTAAGATTGCTCGCAGTGGCCCAAGGGGTGGCGCCAGATGTCGCGCGTGCGTGGGTGGCCGAAGTGGGGCAGGATGTCCTGCTTGGCCTCGTCTTCAAGAACATCCCCTTCACGACGGAACCGCGGCTTGAACTGCGAGACGGCATGACGGTGGCCGTCTGCGAGATCGTTCATATCGCAGACGGGATCGGTGAAGAGCCCCATGCAGCCGTCGTCGCTCTTTGCGACACGCTATTCGCGCTGTGTCCAGATGCGGACCGGACCGATGTCGAGGCGGTCGATGTCGATGGCGTGCGGCTCGGTTTTCGTGGATACGATACGGCGGTAAAGCGCATTCCTCGGTCAAACGATTTTTCGAAGGCCCAAGTCGAATGGAACCGTCGCTTGATTAGGGCCATACCCCGGGTCAGCGAGATCGAAAGCCGAACGGCATTTCTTTCCGCGGCACTTGATATCGCTAACCGCCTTTCACCGGTACTGGAAAGGGCATGGGATCGATTGGTGCGAGGAAAGCCTCCCTTGGAACGTGATGTAGAGGAGATCGGTCGCTGCTACGAAGCCACACAGAAACTTGTCAGTCCGATTTTCATCTTCGACAAAGAAAACGGTGAGCATGATTCCTATGAAATCATCAGGCATGCACTGGTGGAGCTGAGCTCGAACAGCCTGCGGCGTTTTGCCGGAATGCCTGAAGGAGCGAACGCTTTGGCGGCATGGAGCGGGGAATTAGGTCACCGAGTTGCCCACGCCCTACAGGACCCGATGTGGTCGCTCCTGCCTGATCCCAACCTTGCGCCGTTTCAGGAATTCGAGGTTCTGCTCCAGCGCCTCAGGCTGATCGCGTGGGATCATGGCAGGCGGGACGAGCGCGCCGCATCTCCTCGCCCCGAAACCAAAAGGGCGCGCAGGAACAACGCACTTGCGACTGCGGCACGGCTTGCCGAGCGCGCAGAGAAGGACGAGGTGTCGCGCATCGAAGAACAGATAAAACAGGTCTTAAGGCAGAACAATATGACTGGGGCGGTACATCTCGTTACGTCCGGCGCCGACGGTGTTCCTGTCCTAGCAATGGATGTGGTCGTGACTCTTGACGTGATGGATGTCCTAGAAGCGGTCGCCATCGCGAGGGAAGCCTATGATGCACTTCGTGCCGACTTGATCTCCAATATGCGCCTGGCGGTTGTACCGAAGCATCCGAAGGGTGTTCTGCTTTCCCTCAGTTGGAGCGGATATTACGCACCGACTCCGGGTGAAGCGGGAATAAACGAAGAAGTACGAATACTACTCTTGGATCATGGTTTGGCCCAAACTCCCCTCGTCGATGCGGTTTCTGCAGCCCTAGAAGCCGCGACCATCTTGGGCAACCTCCGTCGCGCTGGACGGGGAGGTAACAGATCGGCATCCGTGGAGCGCAGGGCAATGGACGATGCTGTGTCTGCACTGGATCGTGCCCGTGAGGTGATGGCTGTTCACCTTAATGGGCACCCTGATTTTAAGGCAGATGTCGAAAGCATGCTCGCATCGCTGGAAGCCGAGGGTCGTCCGATCTCCACTGATTTGTCAGCGATGGAATCAGGAGAGACGGACGCGCAGGGGGCGACACGTGGCCTTCTAATGATCGAAGGGCTTCATCTGGATCTGGATTGACGATCCGTCAGGTGGGCAATCGCAGAGGAAGAACTTTGCCGGCCGGTACCTCAACGGGTAGACGTCCTTTATTCTTTTGATCGAAACGAATTTTTCAATGTCGAAAACGCCCATCAAAAAGAACGATCAAGCTGGCAGCCGCGCAGGGGATCGGTATCATTATCTCCGTGCCTCACGGCTCGCGATGACAATGCTCGCGCCGAATGCCTCCTTGCAGCGCATCGTAGTAGAAGGGTCGGCAGGTGACGATCCCGCCTATGCCGGGGAAAAGGTGATCGATCTCGCGTTATACTATCGCGATACTGCGAGTGGAAGTGAACGGATCGCCTATCGACAATTCAAGCATAGCATCATCGTACCACCACCCGACGTGACGGTCTCAGGTCTCTCCGAGACGCTAACGGGGTTTGCCGCGCGCTATAGTGAGATGGACGGTGCCGCCGCTACCTGCCGGTTCGAGTTCGAAAGCAATCGTTCGATCGCCGAGAGCGCTATTAAAGCGCTGGAGAACTTGAAGGCCGGAAAGGCCTGTACGGATAGCAATGCTTTGCGCGCAAAAATTGCTCTCGATCCAGAAATGACCAAAGCTTTCGCAAAACAAGTTTTCATGCTGACCGGAACACCCGACATGGGAGGGCAGGGGCAGTTGTTGCGCGACGACACGCGCGCCTATCTTCCGGGAGACGATGTCAACGCGCCGATGCGGCTGGTGAATCTGATCGCTAATTGCGCTGCAGTTGAAGACGTTTCGGACCGGACAATAACCCGACATGACGTACTCAGCGCAATGGGCTGTAGAGAGGCCGATCTTCGCCCCGCTCCTTCCGCCTTCGATCTGCCCGATGGGGTCGTGCCCCGGCCCTGTATTGACGAGTTGGTAGCGAGGATCGCCGCCGCCCGACACCCGATCATCCTTTCTGCCGGAGGTGGCGTCGGGAAGTCTGTCGTCACTGCAACCCTGCAAAACTTTCTGCCGGAGGGAAGTATCTACGTCTCCTATGATTGTTTTGCGCAAGGGAGCTATCGCGACCCGGCAAAGCCGCGCCATCATGCGAGACAGGCTTTGGTCCAGATCGTCAACGAGCTGGCGCAGCGTGGTCTGTGTGATCCGCTTATCCCTGCGAGCGCTGCATCGATTGACGATTACCACGCCGCTTTCACCATTCGGCTTGAGCAGGCGGCAGGCGGCCTTTCGAGGTGCTCGGACGCCTTGCTGGTGATCGTCGTCGATGCGGCAGACAATGCGGAGACGATCGCGCGGGACGAGGGAGGCGCGAGGGGATTAGCCGCCGCCTTGTTGCGTAGTGCGCTTCCCGACAGGGTCCGGCTTGTGCTGACCACTAGGCCGGAGCGGCGTGATCTCCTCGATCCGCCGCGCAATACCGTGGACATTATCCTTCCCGAATTCTCCGAAGAGGAGACATTTCGGCATTTGACGATGCATCATCCGGACGCGACGCCATTGCAGGCGAACGCCTTCCATCGCATGAGCTCAGCCAACCCGCGGGTGCAAGCGCGGTTGCTGGAACGTGAACCCGACCTCCATACCCTCCTGACTCGGAGCAGAGGTCCCGAAGCTCTCACTGTCCAAGGCATGATCGAAAGCCTTTTAGACGACGCTTTCGGCGAGTCGCACGATCATGCGGGACAGGACGAGCGCAAGGCGATGGAACATATCTGCATGGCGCTCTCGGTCCTGCGTCCGTTCATCCCAGTCGACATCCTTGCGGGCGTTTCTGGAACAGATCCCGACCTCGTGCGCAGTGTCGCCGGGATCCTCGGCGAGGCACTGATCGTTGAAGACGGCATGGTCCAGATCGCGGACGAACCGACCGAGACATGGCTACGTCGACGCTTCCGACCCGACTCGCGGGCTGTGCGGAAGATCGTGGCGGCGTTGCGGCCTCATGCTGAAAAAGACGCGTACGCTGCTGCAACCTTGCCGCGCCTTATGCTCGAAGCGGGAGAATTGGACGACCTTATCGCCCTCGCCCTGTCGGATTCGGGGCTGCCACCGGAGGGCAACCTCGCACGCCGCGATATCGAGTTGATGCGCTTACAGACTGCGACACGTGCAGCGCTGAAGGCGGAACGCCACGCAGATGCCGCCCGGTTAGCTTTCAGGGCGGCGGGTACCGTCGCCGACGAGAGCCGGCGCGATGGCATCCTTTCCGAACATCCGGATCTTGCCGCGCGGTTCGTCGACGCCACCACCGCACAGGGCTATCTTGCTGACGGGCGGGTCCAAGGCGGAGACTGGATTGGATCAGATGAAGCGTACGAGGCCGCCTTCTATTCCGGATATTCACGCTTCAAAGGCGAGGCCGCCGTTCGGTTGGCGACGGCTAATGACTGGATGCATCATCACCTCTTACGGCGAAAACACGATGGCGAGGATCGATTCGGTATCTCGAATGCAGACATTGTCGCGATGTCGTGGGCGGTGTTGGAGCTCCACGGGCCGCGTGTGCTGGCACAGGAGCTGGCAAGATGGACACCGCGCACCTTGTCCTTTGATATCGGTCTCATCATTGCGGAGCGACTGGCCGATGCGGGACGGGAAGACGATCTGCTCGCGTTGGCTCAACACGCTGGCACGAACACGTTGCTCGGCTTGGCGATCACTCTCGCCACGTCGCGGATCGGTCTTACCCTTCCGACCTGTATCCTTCTAAGATGGCGGCGGGTTCTGTGGGACATGCGCTTTGCTCTGCACAAACCCTATGGTCGTTCGTCGTCTTACGAAAAGCAGGATGAAGCCTTGGCGGCAGGAGTCGCTTTCGTTGAGGCATTGGCACCACACGCGCCGGATCTGCTTCCTGAACTGGTCTCTTACCTGAGCCGCATCCTGCCTCGAGACTCGGGTCGGCAGATGGACAGGCCCGGGAGAGACGACGCGCGTGAGGCGATCCTGCGTGGTCATGCCCTGCATTGCGCGCTTCTGAGGAGACCGCTTACGCTGGACCGGTTCGCTGCGCCGGGAGAGACAATCGGCCCTGAACATTTCGGCGACCATGTGACCCGGATGCTTCATCGTGATGTATCGCGCTTGCTGCCCCTTTACGCGCTGTGGGCGAATGCGGTCTTTGGTCGAATATCGCCCGGGGATATCGAAGCGGCGCTCCGAGAGGCGAGGACTGCATCCAAGCCCTCTCCCCACACCTATATCGGCGAATTCGACAGGGTGCGGGACGAGCAGGCTTTCCTCGGGTCCGAGATACTCTTTCTCTGTAACGCCGCCCCGGACGCATGGAAAGACGCTCTCGGCGAACCGGAAGCCCCGCACCACTTTAGCGGTGGCGAACCCCAATCCCTTCGCCCGTCGACCGTCGCCCGTGTCGTACGTCGCATGGCCATGCGGGCGGACCTTCATAGCGACGCTCTCACGATGGCCGCGCAAAGCCGGATGTGTTTTGAGGGCGAGGCGGTCGACGTGGATGAGAAGATGCAGATTTTGCTGGCCCTGTGCCGTGCGGTACTGCGGATCGATCCGGTCGAAGCGAAAGCGTTGTTCGAAATGGCCGCTACCGTGGAGGGGCAGTATGGTGAGGAGACCCTTGAACGTTGGAATGCTCTTCTTGGTATTGTGGAGGCCGCATCACGAGACGCGCCAGACGATCCACGTCTGACATACCGTCTGGCTCGCCTTGCCGAACCGGTCGAGCACCGCGTGGGGGCCAAGTATTTCGACGAAGACCGCACAGTACGATGTCTGGCCGCTTTGTCTCCGCCCTCGGTCCCGGTCATCCTGTCCCGGTGGGCGGATCGTGGATTCAGCCGTACGGCGCGCAATCTGGGCACGGCCCTGCATGCCCTTCGCGAAGCAGGATATATTGATGCAATCACCGCCCTGCTGCTATACCCGGCCATAGGTTTCGATGCCGACGAAATGCTGGATGCTGCACTCACGGCCGGGGTGCCTGATCCCGTGATCGACGATATTGTATGGCGCTACATCCGTCCGGAAGCCTTCGATGACTACTATACGGAAAAGCTGCGGATCATCGCCCGGCGTCATGGTCGATCCTGGGTATGGCTGGATACTTTGCCGACGAGCGAGCCCAGCGATTACTCCTATCGAAACGACCGAAGGACGACGACCAAAGCTGCACTCGACGCTCTCGATCTTTCAGAACCGGATGGGATGCGGCAGGGGTTTGCCGTCGTATGGCACGGATACGAATATGATTTACTGATTGAGCGCATTCCCGCGGGGCATGAAACTGCATTCCTTCTAGCATTGGTAGAAAACGTCGAAATAAGACGGTCCGATCTAGAAGCGCTCGCCCAAGCGATACCCGATGCATGGAAGATGCGCGCTGCCTACCCGAACGCGATACGGGCGTTGGCCGGGGCCGTGTTGCGCCGTGATCCCTTCACGTCGGACGTTTCACGACTTGCAAAAGAGACGGGTCTTCAGGAACGGGATCTGATCCTCCAAGCTCTCTCGTCGATCGCCCAGGGCGAAGGGGTGCCCAGTTACCGCGCTCTGTTCACTCTGGTCGTCCTGAGCTGTAAGGCGACTGATGCACAGGGATCTCGCCAAGTCTTGTCGGATATCCTCGATGACATGGAATCATCCCTCGTCCCGGAGGATGGAGACGGACCGTGGCAAGAAGCGCTAGTCCCGACAGGCGATCCAGCGATGATGTTGATGGCTGGTCTATGGGCCATGCTCGGCACGTCGGATCCGTCGAGTCGATGGATGGCCATTCATGCCGTCCGGTGCCTCGCGCGATGGGATAGCGAGACGCTCCTGGGCCACCTGATCGATTGTGCGACGGGCAAATTGTCGGCCCCGGTTCACGATGCGCGGCTGAGCTTCTACCGCCTGAATGCGCTTGAAGGTTTACTGATCGCGTTGGACCGTGTCGCTGCCGACGCTCCGGGCCGTGTCTTGGTGGCCCTCCCATTACTAGAGGCGCAGACCACACCGGACCGGGACCATGCGCTCATTCGCGGGCGCGCAGCTGCAATACGGTTAACGCTGCACAGTTCAGGTACTATGACCTTACCCGAAGCCGAACGTCGACGGCTCGAAACCGTGAATCACGATCAGCGCAAGGTCGAACTCGCACCTGAGACATCGACTGGTAAAAGAGCCGAGGAAAAGCTCTATTACCCCTACGACATGCGTAAGGAGTTGCTTCGCCCGATCGCTAGTGTGTTCTCATTGTCGGAGGACGATGCGCAACAGCGTTGCATGGCTCCCATGCAGGCGTTGGCCGAAGAGGATCCGCATCTCAATCCTAAAGCTGAACCCCGCCGCGACCTTCCGCATTTTCGCCACGAGCAGTACAGGAAGCAGGAACGGCGTTTCAACTACCTTGCCCGCCACGGCACCCTTAGCTTCCTCGGTCGATTGCTGGACGGGCAAGAACCATCCGGCAAGGAGAAGGGTTACATGAGCGCCGCCGAACTTCTGAGCATGGATATGGGTATGGCTGCGCCGGGTGGACGATGGCGTGCCGACCGCCGTGGTCCCGTTCCGGCAGCCTGCCGCATCAGCGAAGTCTCCAGCCGGACAGAATGGCTGAACGACATAGTAAATATCGATCCGTCTGACTTCGGCAGCATATCTGGTGAAACCGTTCTCTGGGGCAACTGGTCCGCAACGATGTCGGGATCGACGCGGAGCGTTTCCGTCAACAGCGCGCTGGTTTCGCGCGATACGGCCCCAGCCCTCATGCGGGCATTGTCTTGCGCGAAGAGCTCGTACGACTACGCAATTCCGCTAGCTGGGCATCACGGAGACATCTTGCATCCCGGTTTCGTCATGAAAGGCTGGGTTGCCGCGCATGAATATCATGGCGGTGAGGACACACATGATCCATGGGCCAAGCAAGTTCCATCGGGCACGCTTGGCCCAGCCAGATGGGTGCGCGAGCGACTTTCACTAAAAACAGACCCGGACGGAACGCATTGGACCGGACCGAATTGCCTGACCTGTCTATCGCTGCATTGCTGGAGCACAAAGGACCGCGACGATGGTGGTAGTGATGATGGGGGGCAGTACCTATCGGCACCCCCAAACTTTCCAAGGATTCTGGCCACGAGGACTGGGATGGTGCTGTTGCGCGAAATCATCGTTCGTCATCGCAACGACAGCGGAAGAAGTGCATGGAGCGAAGACGACGTGCGCGAACGGGTTTACTTCGACTTGCTAGGTGAGGATACATGAACAGCAAAGACGACGCACTCCTGCAGCTAGGGCGAAGCATCGTAAAGCGGATGGAGCTCGCGGAGGATGGCGACGTCCTCGGGCAGTGGATGGCACACCACCTCGCTGACCTTCTCGACCGGGCGGATCGCGACGCTGTAGCGCGGCGCGATTGCGCGATACTGATCCGCGATCTTTGGAGACACCGTGCAGACATCCACGGCTCTCGAACGCTCAACGACGGACCCGTATCTCTGCTCAGTGCCATCAGGAAGCGTCCCGTCCCCGCTTCACCCGGAACGGATTGGGCGACGAGGATATCCGTCTTTGACACCGCGACCGTATTTCTTCGCCGGGAACTCGTGTTGGCGGCGGCAGCGGAGGAGATTGGCGATGATGAAATATCCACTCCGGCAGAGGTAACCGGGCTTCATGACAAGCAATCTAGGGAACTTCGCTTAGTGTTGGATTGGATGCGACGGACGAAACCGGCACCGGTGGCGGAAATGAAGGCGGCGGTCCGCAAGATCGAGGACATCGTGAACTTGGTTCTGCCGGAATGATGCGGTCTTCGACCATCGGATCAACCGGCGGGCGTCGCGATGAAGTATGAGTAGAATACTCTTTAAATATATTACATAAGTTGAAAAAATGACGGTGTGCACGAAAGAGAACCGCTTATGTCCGCATTACCTTGGCAATTGGCTGAACCCATCCACGTTCGCGACATAGACTTCAGCGTTCTTTTCGCCGGCCTCGAATCCGCGGATGCGCGTTATTATGGAGAAGCGCTCGCCGGGCCAACGAAGGACATGCCTGACGATGATCCTCGTTGGCATGTCCTGATCATGCTTTCCTCACTGCTGCAGATGTATCCAAGACCCGCGGACCCCAACGAACCCTATGGCGCAATGATAAGGATTGGCGATCGCAGGACGGCGGAACCGGCGGACTTCGCCGAAACCATGGTCGAAACTCTCGTCGCCTGTTCGGAGGTCGTCGAGCACCCCGTCGTCCTAGCCCGGATATGCGATGTGGCCTGGTTTTTGGAAAGAAGGCGGCGGGATGTCGGGATGCAGGCGCTCAATGCCTATATCCAGGTGATCGAAAAGCTCGAAAGCGGAGCACTGAAAGAAGATGGCGATGACGGCCTGTTCGGATTGTCCGGCCATGACCTGCTGCAACGTGCGCTCTTCGTTTCGCGCGGCCTTGGCTTCCCGGGATCGCAGCACAATACCCTCAAGAAGTACGTGAAGCGGTGCAGGATCGAGGTCGCAGAAACGCCGCATCCTGGCGTTCTGTATCGCTTCTGCGCGCTCGATCTGGATTGGCAGGCCTCTGATGCGTCCGATGTCGGCGACATGATCGGGGATATCCTGACGGCAGAACGGGCGGACATGGTCGGATATACGAATGCTGATCTCTGGAAACTCGCGTCCAGAGCGTATCACGCCGCCAAGGATGAGACCCGGAAACACGAATGTCAGGCTGCCGCAGCGGAAAGCTACGTCCGAAGCGCGGATACGTTCGTGGGTAAACCCGGCGGAGCGATACAGGCATCGCATTGGCTTTCCAAAGCCATCGCGCAGTATCACGGCCATCCCGACGCCCGCGAGCGCAGGAAGGCTCTGAAACATCGTCTGATCGATGTTCAGGACGATATCTGCGACGACCTCCAGACGATTTCGACCCCTCTCGATTTTCAAGAGATTGCCGAAGCAGTGCAGCAGGATTTGAACGGCTTGGGATTGCTAGACCTGCTGCTCCTGTTCGCGGATCTGGAGAGGTCGCCGAACCCGGAAAAGATCATTCAGGAGGCCCGCGAAGTGGTGGCCGAGGCACCGCTATCCAGCATGTTCGCGACGTCGATTATGGATAGCGATGGAAAGACGGTCGCGAAATCGCCTGGTATGGGCCTGTCCGACGAACCGAATGCCGCTGCCCTGCTTCCGACGATTCATCAATCTGATCGTCTCAGACGCGAAATCGTCGCGAAATCGACTCTTGAAGTCGCCCGAGCCCATATCATACAGCAAGGTCTGTCGCTCGACCGGATCGCCGCCCTGCTCGCCCAAAGCCCCTGCGTGCCACCGGCCTTACACATGACCATCGCCAGAGGGTTCCTGCGTTTCTTCGAAGGGGATCGTGTCGGCGCACTGCATATCCTTACGCCGATGCTGGAAGGTATTCTCCGGCATGTGCTGAAGGGGGCGGGGCGCGATGTTTCCACCTTCGACAACGCGACGCAGACGCAAGAAGACAGGACGATCTCGTCCCTGTTCGACGCCATGCGAACCGAACTGGACGATACGTTCGGGCGTGCTCTGACGGAGGATATCGAACGGGTCTTCCTATCGAAGTTCGGCCCCTCCATTCGCCACCGTGTCGCGCATGCGCTCCATGACGATGGTACGCCCTATGGGGCCGATGCGATCTACGCCAATTGGCTGATATGGCGGATCTGCTGTATCCCCCTTTTCCCTCATCGCGATAGTATTGTCCTGCCGTAGGTTACATTTCATGCAGCGTCCGGCCATGCAGGAGTATCCCGAAACTCTTGTCCGCGGTTCTTTCTGCCACACAGCATCAACTCGCATCAGAGAGGCCGTTCCCGGGGTCGGTTTGGGTAGGGGGCCGGATCGTATCATAAGGATTTTTCACGGTGGCGTTTCATGATGTCGAGGACGGTATTTTTGCTGATGCCGAGATCCCGCGCGATCCAGCGATAGCTGCGGCCTTCCTTGCTGGCGGCGATGACCTTGGGCGCAAGCTTGTCTGACTTGGGCCTGTGCCCCAGCTGTCGCCCCAGCTTCTTGCCTCGTGCCCTTGCTGCTGCCAGTCCTGACTTGACGCGCTCGCTGATGAGGTCGCGTTCGAATTGGGCGATGCCTGCCAGCATGGTGGCCATCATGCGCCCATGCGGCGTTTCGAGTTCGAAGGTCATGCCACTCATGGCAACGACAGAGACTTTCCACCCTGCCAACTTGTTCAGCGTCTCCAGCAGATCCTGCGTCGAGCGTCCCCATCGTGAAAGTTCGGTAACGAGGATCACGTCGATCTGTCGGGTCTGGGCAAGCTCCATGATCCGGTTCCGGGCGGCTCGGCTGACGGAAGTGCCCGAGACGGTTTCCCTGAACATATCGATGACGTCGTATCCGCCTCGATCCGCGAATGCGGTGAGATCGGCGATCTGTCGTTCACAGGACTGATCCGAGGTCGAGACCCGGGCGTAGACGGCAGCGCGGTTTTGCATGGCGCTATCGCTTTGCTGCATGAGCGAGTTGTCCCAATTGAACCTCCCCGAATTTCGGGCTTGCAAGTCCTTGTTTTTGCTGGTGCGCGTTTTGTCCCAAACAGCCAGTTATCTAACATGGACAATCTTGCATGCCCAGACGCCATATTCTGACGGAGCGTCAGCGTTCCACTCTGTTTGATCTGCCGCAGGACGAGGCGGTGCTGCTCCAGCACTACACGCTGGCCGAAGACGATCTGGAGCATATTCGGGAGCGGCGACGTCCTTCGAACCGGTTGGGCTTTGCCGTGCAGCTTTGCGCCTTCCGATATCCGGGCCGGCTGCTGACCTCCGGCGAGGTCATCCCGTTACAGATGACGAAGTTTGTCGCCGCGCAGATCGGCGTTCTTCCAGACGACTTGGCTGGATATGCAGAGACAGAAGTGACACGCCGCAGGCATCTCATCGCCCTGCGCGAAACCTATGGCTACCGGATGTTCTCCGGACGACGGGCCCGTGATCTGAAGGCGTGGCTAGATAGTGAAGCTGAAGCCGCGGTATCGAGTGTGGATCTGGTACGCCGGTTCGCTGAGCAATGCCGCCGGACACAGACCATCCTGCCCGGCATCTCGCGCATCGAGCGGCTCTGCGCCGATGCTCTGGTGGCTGCCGAGCGCCGGATCGAGGCGCGCATCGCCAACCGCCTGGATGCGGACATGCGCGTCCGCCTCGACGAATTACTGACGGATTCTGTAGAGGGAAAAGTGAGCCGGTTCATCTGGCTGCGTCGGTTCGAGGTCGGCAATAATTCTGCCGATATGAACCGCCTGCTGGAGCGGCTGGAATACCTACAGAAGGTCGGCGTAAGTGCTGATTGCTTGGTCGACATCGCACCCCACCGGATTACCCAGCTTCGCCGTCAGGGCGAGCGTTACTTTACGGACGGGTTGCAGGACATATCCAGTGACCGCCGTCTTGCAATTCTCGCGGTCTGCGCGGTGGAGTGGTGCTCGGCCATCGCCGACACGGTCGTAGAAACCCATGACCGGATCGTGGGAAAGACCTGGCGCGAGGCGAGGCGCCTTTGTGACGCCAGGATCACCGATGCACGAGCATCCGTGCAGGACGCTTTGCAGGCGTTCTTCGCTCTGGGTGCGGCCCTGATCGGGGCGCGAGATGATGAAGCATCGTTGGAAGAGGCCGTCGCGGATAGCTGTGGCTGGCAAGACCTCGAAAGGCTGGTCGCGCATTCCGCCCGCCTGACCGACACCATGGAGGCAAATCCACTCGCCCATGTTGCACAGGGCTATCATCGTTTCCGGCGCTATGCGCCGCGTATGCTCGAAGCGCTCACGATCAGCGCCGCGCCCGTGGCGAGACCGTTGATCGATGCGGTGCGGATCGTCAGTCAGGGCGGA
>CALGNO010000073.1 GCA_937958625.1 uncultured Neomegalonema sp. | reverse complement strand
TATTTCGAGGGCGATATCTGGGTCGGGCAAGAGGCGGTCGATGTCGGTATCGCCGATGCCGTCGGTCACTTGCGCCCGGTCATCAAGGAACGCTTCGGCAAGGAAACCACCCTCACCGAGATCAGCGCCCGCAAGCCCGGTCTGCTCAAACGCCTTCTCGGCGGCAGTAACGCCGCGTTAACCACGGGCGCGGCAGAATCCGCAGGCGCGGGAGCGGCCCGCGCCGCCGTCGAGGCGGTCGAGGAACGCGCGCTCTGGGCACGGTACGGGGTCTGAGATGCTGATGAAGGTTCTGCTGACCGGAAGTATCATCGTCGGCGCGCTGATGGCGCTGCGGGTGGCGGGCCGTGCCGCCGATACCAAGATGCTGCGGGACGAGGAGCGCGCCCGCGACACCGTGCGCCGCAAGCTCAAGGGCGAGGATTACGTCCGCTGCGAGGAGTGCGGCGCCTATATCTCCCGCACGGATACTTGCGACTGCAAAACGTCTTAGCCGGTAAGGTTAACGGCACCGTTGAATGGGTGGCAGATCGGCTTCAGTTTGCCCCTGAGACCAAATAGTTTTGCACAAATCGCCTTGACTCCTGCGCCGCGCTTTTCCCAGTGGCGAGAATCGGTGAGTAACAGATTTTTGACTCAATTCACATGGGAAACCTTATGTATATCAACGCCTTGACTTTTTCGCTCAATTTTTAAGCAAATCGCGCAGAGGCCAATGTCTATAAGGGGAGTCTCGGGACAGCGCCCGGTTTCCAACAGACTTATCCACAAGCAATGGGGACGTTGATAACACCCCCGTCTAACCGCCTTTGAACACTGTGAGAATCCGATGCTCTGTAAATGAGATCCCGATTGAATCGCAGTCAGAATCGTGTCTGCGGAACCCGTTTTCATCTGGTGGAGACGGCGCAGACCGAGCGTTTGAAAAACAAATTCGGGCGTGCTGCTACGCCGACGTCATGTTGGCGACGTTCACGCGAAATTGCGAGGCGGTCGTTAGAGCGCTAGTTTTTTGCTACCTATCGAACAGGGATTTTGTTAAGTTTTGTGTCGGCTTAAGACTGCTACAATCGAGGCTTGTTGAGCTATCGTTAGTGTCAATTCTTTCAGCAACACAATTTTCACGTACAGTATGAATTGGTTTTCCTAAAAGTAAAAAATCAGAAATCGGCAAAGGTTCCACGGATTCTAGCTTTTCTAATCCACATCTTATTTTGTCTTGCCTTAGTTGCATGAGTAACCGTCCGAGAACATTCATTCCTACGAGTGTGCCATCTGGCCCCTCGACTGCGCCCCAGAAGTCTTTACGTCGCGATTTTTTTTCGACGATCGGCATATCATCGGTGGAAATGAGAAGTTCACCAAAAGTCTCCCAGTTTTGGAGAAGTTTTACGCGAAGGCACCAGCGCATTATCGGGACTCTTACCTCATCCCAATCAGCCCGAGTGTGTTTTCGGTGAGGTTTCGATTTCATCTTCGCAGTCATCGGACTTCGTTCATCGATAATTTGTTTTTGCACATCGGGTCTTAGGGGAAATCGACATGCTTGATACAATGCTTCTGATGTACGAAAATGTATCCCGTTTACACACAACGGGAAGCCGGGTGCCATGTTTGACAATCCTCCAAAGCGCTCCCTCGTTTTCAGGAATACCGCGCACTCGGCAGAGTTATAGGTGCGAATTTGGCTCTGGTCCGACATTAGAACACATCTGAATCCAACGCGGTCATAAGATTCCGCATTGCGGTATCACTGTTTGTCGAGCGGGGAAAGAGTGGAGTCCAAGGATCGCCTGCCCAAAGCGCCAATGGAGCGTTGTTTGGACAATTTCTGAATGTCACGATCATCGAACCGAATCCAAGCGTATCTAATACCATATTTCCTAGTGGTCTTTGATAATGATGAAGGTGAGGGCAAATATTTCTAATTCGTACTCCTGCCTTTAAAAGCTCAATTTCTAGAACTTGTCGACCCGCGTCACTCGAAAAAATTTCGTTCTTTCCAACTTGTCCTGGAGTGCGAAGTGTTGGCGGATAGCGCATACGTCCGACATACGCTTGAACCTCATCAATTTCCGGTATGGAGACTGAGCGCAAAACATCAGAATTTGCAGTATTGACCTTTCGATCTTCTAATATTATCTCGCTCCACCATTCTACTTTAATATTTTTACCCGCTCTCGTGGCTGCTTCCTGAATTTTATTTTTAGCGTAATAATATCCCTCATGAAGCGCCATCGTTATTACGTGTACTGTCGCGTGCGTGGGGGCGGTATTCACTATCCAGCCTTCTAGATCATTCTTTACACGGTTCCCGGTAAAGGTGGCGTCGTCAAGATAGATATAAGTAGCGTTCTGAGTGAAGCAGTCGGACGTTTCGATCTCACATTTCGTACGCAGCACTTTACTAAATAAGGCAAGCATCTCTTTTTGGCTGGCTCCACCGCCTTGTATATCCAAAAATTCCACACCTCTCCAGAATGCGCATGGATCATCGCCCACCAGTTTCTGAGTCTGGAATAGCCCGCTTAAAAACACGATGGTTCTACTTCGTGAAAAATAGGTTTTTTTGAGAACATGATCCATCTCGCGCAGGATCGGCAGTTGCATTTCTTCCTCAAACTGTACAACCCATCGCTCTACACTCTCGGATGTAGGTGGCTGAAGGTCTCCCTCACGGTAATCCGCTATCGTGTTTGCTATCGATTCAGTTAGGTCAGTTCTTTCAGGCATGCTGAATACTTTCGATAAGAGTTGTTATTTTGTTCTAAATGTATTGTGTGTTTTTGCAACCGTTTTTTTGATTGTGGTTAAGCATGCAAAACCGCACACCCCCTCGCACCGATTCCCCAACTGTCCTATCTTCGGGTCATGACCAAAGCGAACCGCCCTGACATTGCCCCGACCCTGCCTGAACCGGCCTCGCCCGCCGGGTTCGAGGAGGAGGGCACGGCCTATGAGATCGACGTCCCGACGACCGGCGAGGGCGAAGAGCGCGCGACCGGGCCGGATGTCATCAAATCCTACCTCGCGCGCCTGCCCGACGGGCCGGGGGTCTACCGGATGCTCGATGCCAAGGGCGAGGTTCTTTATGTCGGCAAGGCACGCAGCCTGAAGAACCGCGTTGCCAGCTACACCCGCTACGAGGGTCACACCACCCGCATCCAGCGCATGATCGCCAACGCCGCCTCGCTGGTTGCCGTGGTGACGCGGACCGAGACCGAGGCGCTGTTGCTGGAGTCCAACCTCATCAAGCGCCTCAAGCCGCGCTACAACGTGCTGCTGCGCGACGACAAATCCTTCCCCTATATCCTGATCGAGGGCGGCCACGCCTTCCCGCGCCTGCGCAAGCACCGGGGCGCGAAGTCGCGGGACGGTCGCTATTTCGGCCCCTTCGCCAGCGCTGGCTCCGTCAACCGCACGCTCAACCATCTGCAAAAGGCGTTTCTGCTGCGGTCCTGCAATGACAGCATGTTCGACGGGCGCACGCGGCCTTGCCTCCTCTATCAAATCAAGCGGTGCTGCGCGCCCTGCGTCGATTACGTGACGGCGGAAGACTATGCCGAACTGTCCGACGTGGCCTTCAACTTTCTGGAGGGCAAATCGACCAAGGTGCAAGAGCGCCTCGCCGCCGAGATGAACGCCGCCGCCGCCGATTACGACTACGAACGCGCCGCCGTCTTTCGCGACCGGATCAAGGCGCTGACCCAGGTACAGGCGCATCAGGGGGTGAATCCGCGTGGGGTGGCCGAGGCCGACGTCGTGGCCCTGCATCTTGAGAATGGCCAAGCCTGCGTGCAGGTCTTCTTCTTCCGGGGTGGCCAGAACTGGGGCAACAAGGCCTACTTCCCGCGTCTGGCGTCCGAGGCCGACGAGGCCGAAGTGCTGGCCGCGTTTCTGGGTCAGTTCTACGACACGCGGCCCCCGGCAAAGTCCCTGTTGCTGTCCCACGAACCCGCCGAACGCGACCTGCTGCAAGCCGCCCTGACCGAAGCGGCGGGGCGCAAGGTCTCGCTCACCGTCCCGGCACGGGGCGAGAAACGCGAGTTGGTCGCCGATGCCGCCCGCAATGCCCGCGAGGCGCTCGCCCGCCGCATGGCTGATAGCGCAGCCCAAGGGCGGTTGCTCGACGGTCTGGTCGATGCGTTCGACTTGTCCGACCGGCCTGGGCGTATCGAGGTCTACGATAACTCGCACATCATGGGCACCGATGCGGTCGGCGCGATGATCGTCTCCGGCCCGGACGGTTTGCAAAAGAACCAGTACCGCAAGTTCAACATCAAGGGCACGGATCTCACCCCCGGCGATGATTTCGGCATGATGCGCGAGGTGCTGACTCGCCGTTTCGCGCGCCTGATGAAAGAAGACCCCGACCGCGAGAAGGGCACGTGGCCCGACCTCGTGCTGATCGACGGCGGACAGGGCCAATTGACCGCAACGCTGGAAACCCTCGGCGAGTTGGGGGTCGAGGACGTCGCCGTCGTCGCCGTGGCCAAGGGTCAGGAGCGCGATGCGGGCAAGGAGATGTTCTACCGCGAAGGCCACGCCCCGAAGGCGCTGCCCCACCGCGACCCGACGCTCTATTTCCTGCAACGCCTGCGCGACGAGGCCCACCGCTTCGCCATCGGCACCCACCGTGCCAAGCGCGCCAAGACCCAGATGACCAACCCCCTCGACGAAATCGGCGGCATAGGCCCCGCCCGCAAACGCGCTTTGCTGGCCCATTTCGGCAGCGCCAAAGCCGTCAGCCGCGCAGGCGTCCCCGACCTGCAAGCCGTCACCGGCATGTCAAAGGCCATGGCGCAAAAGGTCTACGACCATTTTCAGGGGGAGTGACGCCAAAGCCGGACAATCGCCCCGCTGGAGCGATTATCGCCATCTACGCTGGTCGCGGCTCACGCAAACAGAAAGTCATCACTCGGGAAGGTCGCGTTGCCGCCATCCCGCAGGTCGGCAATAGCGAACAGCCCGTCGTCAAAGCTCAGGCTTTCCACATTCCGCACGGTATCGGTGCCATCCGCGCCGGAGACGGTGTAGGTGCTGCCATCGACGCGGGTAACGGTATAATCGAAGCTGTCGCCGCTATAGACGGCTGTGTCATTCCCGCTCCCGCCGTCCAGGTGATCGTCCCCGTCGCCGCCCCGCATCTGGTCGTTCCCGCCACCGCCGATCAGCTTATCTTCGCCGTCGCCGCCATTCAGGTCGTCATCGCCAAAGCGACCGCGCAGGGTGTCGGTGCCGTCAAAGCCGTTCAGCCGGTCATCGCCATCCCTGCCGAAAAGCGCGTCGTCACCGGCGGTGCCATTTCGGACCAGACCGTCTGCCCTGTCGACCAGCGACCCGATGAAGCGCGCGTCAGAACCGAATTGAATGATCTCGATGCCCAACAGCAGGTCGGTGCCGTCGGGGCCGGAAATCGTAAAGCTGCCATCCTCGTTATCGACGACCGAATAGTCATTGGCGTTGCCTCTGACGATCAGACTGTCGAAGCCGTCGCCGCCATCGACGTAATCATCGCCGCCCCGGGCCTGAATCCGGTCATTTCCGCTGCCGCCGATTATAAATTCATCGACGTTCGAGCCTTCGATATAGGCACCGGTATTCGTCCCGAAGGTCACGGGGCCGGCGACCTCGTCTATATCGAAGGTTCCATCATCGAAGCGGACCCGTTCAATATTCGTGAGTTCATCGTCTCCATCGGGGCCGACTACCCGATAGGTGCCGTCGCCATTGTTGCCGATCCGGTAATCCGCGCGCGACCCGGAAAATTGAGCGGTATCGATTGCTGATCCGCCGTCCATGTAATCGTTGCCCGCACCGCCGACCAGCGTGTCGCTGCCACTTTCACCGAACAGCCTGTCTTCTCCGTCTTCCCCGTTCAGGGTATCGCGGCCACTTCTTCCGAATAAGCTGTCGTCGCCGTCTCGCCCGTTGATCGTGTCATCGGCGCTCGTCCCGACCAGCTCATCGTCGTCATTGGTGCCGACGACGATAGAGTTGAAAATCTCGGCAAGAGCGAAAGTCCCGTCATCGAATTGAAAAAGTTCAATATCGGTCAAGATATCGCGGCCATCCGCGCCTGTTATCCTGAACTCGTTCTCTCCGTCTGTTTTGACCAACTCGTAACTGTCGCTTGTCCCGGTAAAGACAGCCGTGTCGGTCCCCGTACCGCCATCGAGCCTGTCGTTTCCGGCCCCGCCAAACAGCGTATCGTCGCCGTCATTCCCTTCCAGGCGGTCTCTTCCGGCGTCGCCATTGAGCGTATCATTGCCATTCTGACCGACGAGCCTGTCGTTCCCGTTGCCGCCATTCATTTCATCATTGCCGTCCAACCCAAGCATGACGTCATCGCCGCCCAGACCAATGAAGGTGTCATCCCCATCGGTTCCCCGGAACCGGTCATCGTTTTCCGTGCCATTGATAATACGGGTTGCAATATCTTCGAATGCAAAGGTGCCGTCATCGAAGCGGAAAAGTTCGATCTCTCTGATGCTGTCAGTGCCGTCGGGTCCATTGACCAGAAAGAATGCATCAATCCCGGCACCGCCGTTGAATGTGACGGTGTACTGGCTGCTTAATCCGCTATAGACGGCTCTGTCGGTCCCACTGCCACCGATGAGGGTATCGTCCCCCGCTCCGCCGGTCAGGACGTCATTGGCACCACTGCCGTCTATTCTGTCATCGCCGTCGCCACCGAGGAGCCTATCCACGCCCCCCAGTCCGGTAATCCGGTCATTGCCACCAAGGCCGTCGATCGTATTGTCATTGGAGTCGCCGAACAGAACGTCATCGCCTTGTGTGGGTATGTTCATGGTATCGGCCTTTCGCCTCGTGCGGTTTTTCTGCGCATAGATCAGGAATGCGGCTTCTATTCGAATTCGTAAAGATGACGCCGTGGTCGCCTTTAGCTACTCAAAGCTCAGGCGCGCCCGCCGAACACAGCTTGCTGGCACATACATCCGCCCGCCGGGGAAGGCCGCGCAGGGCGCCCTCGCCGCAATGGCCCGGGATTACGATCCCGGGGCGAGGCGCTCGCTGAGTTTCTGGAATTCCTGCCGCAATTGTTCGTTGCGAAAGATACGTTCGATGCCGGGGCTTTCGAGATTCTGCAATGCCTCGAAGGACAATGTCGCACTCTCCATCATGGCGCGCAGTTGAAAGCTGGCATCGACGGTGCGCAGGGTATTATCGGCAATGCGCAGCTCGCGCACCGTCTTTTGCCGCGCCCCGACAATCTGGTTGCGTTGCTCGATCAGGTGATTGCGATAGAAATCGGCGGCCTGCAACGCGATGTCCTGGGCGTTGAGATTGGACACCAGCGCCTCGGTCTGGCGCGCGGTATTCGGCTCTGACAACAGCGTTTCGGTATCGCGGCGGGTTTCGATCACATCGCTGCGGATCGCGGCGAGTTTCGGCAGGTACTCGCGGTCGACCTTTTCGATAAAGCTGCCCTGGGCGTGGACCAGCAGAGCGAGCAAGGCCGTATGCATCGCGTAATAGCGTTTGGCGCGTTTCAGATCCTCGCCGCTGTCATCCATCAGATCGCGCAACTGCCGAGAGACACCGCGGGCGGCCTCATAGGCGGCGGCGATGCGCACCAGATCATTGCCGGTCACGCTGTCGAGCAGCAGGTCGGCTTCCTCGGGCGAGATCGTGGCACCGGTTTCCGCCATGGCGGCGCGAAAGCGCTCTTTGGCATCGCGGATTGCCATCTCGTTGCCCGCGATGCGCGCGGTCGCATCGGCGATGGCCTCGTCGAGATCGGCGCGGGTGCGCGTCAGGCCGATGGTCGAGGTGATGGTGCCGGTCACGCCGGTCGCTTCGACGGGCGCGCTGATGCGATCTTCGCGCAGGCGAGAGACGCGGTCCTTCAGGTCGGAAATCGCCTCGCGGCGGCGTTTGATCTCGCCCTGAATCTGCGTCACCGGCGCATCGGATACCACCGAGAATGCGTCCGCCAGCAGATCATTGGCCCGGCTTTCGGCGTCGAGGCCGAAGGGGCGCGCGATGATGGTGCCGACACCGGCATCGCCCCGCGCGTCACTGCGCGCGGCGGCGGCATCTTCCAGCACATCGCGGATCGACCCGAACAGGCGCTGGGATCGCTGGTACTCGGCATCGGTCTGACGCGGATCGGCGGCGGTGCCCTGAGCGCGCACATCGACCGGCAGGGCCACGCCCCCGGCTAAAAGACCAAGAAAAACCGTTACTGCGCCCGCTCGTATCATCAATTTCCCCGATAAGGATTTGCGCTACATCATCATTTCAGGAACGCGGCGTTTCGATGACGACCGGATATAAACAAAATGATTAAAATAATTATAAATAAAGATTACATCGAAAGACTTTGTTAACCATTCGGGGCCAACTTATTGGTGTGAGGCGAAATGACGCTTTACACTCCCTTGATTGTATCCTCCCATACTTTTCCGCCCCACGCTCGGGGCGGACTTTTCAGCACGGGGCTTGCCTGCTCAGTCGATAACCGACGACAGCGTCGCGATGACGGCGCGGTGATGGGCCGGTTTCGGGACGATTTTCGCATCGAAACTGCTGATCAACTCGCCATGACGATCCAGATCACCGGAATGGAGGATGAACGGGATGCCCCTGTCCTTCAGTTTCGTGGCCATCGGCGCGCAGGTGGTGTTCCGGCCCAGATTCACATCCAGCACCGCGGCATCCACCGGTTCCGTTTCAAGTATTTTGAGGCCTTCCTCCAGGGTATAGGCACATCGCACGGTCGCGCCGCCGGTCTCCAGCCCGAATTTCAGATCGAGGGCGATCAACGGTTCGTCTTCGAGGACAAGGATGATCTTGTCTTGGATGCCGGCCCCCGCACCCTCTGGGGCGCTGGACGTTTCGGGGCCGGAGGGAGGGGGTGTTTCAGCCATCAGTCAATCATCGTCTTCTTAGGGATATTGAGAGTGAGCGTGATGACCGCGCCGGTTTCACGCCATTCCGTCGAAATCTGCCCCCCGATGGAGGCCAGCAGGCTGACGAGAATACCCGACCCCATCCCGCTGGTTTCAGGAGCGGAGGCAATTTTCGGGCCGCCGGTCTCGACCCAGGTCATCTGAATCTCGTCACGGCTATCGCCCGCCTTGACGCTCCAGGAAAGATCGACATTGCCAGTATCGACGCTCAATGCGCCGTATTTGGTCGCGTTGGTCGCCAATTCGTGCAGGGCAAGGCCCAGGGTCGAGATGATGTTCGGATCAATGCGGATCGACGGGCCGGACACATTGATCCGCTCAGTCCGCGCGGCGCTATAGGGTTGCAGGACCGTGCCGATCATCAGCGAAATATCGACACTGCCATCGCCCGCATCGTCCAGCGTAGTCTCATAGGCGCGGCCAAGCGCGCTGATCCGGTCAGAGATACGGTCCGTGATGTGCGAGGCGTTTTCGTAATGGCCGCTGATCCGCACGATCGACCCGATGGCCGAGAACATATTCTTCATCCGGTGCGACAGCTCCCGCGCCAGCAGCGTCGCCTGTTGCTCGCTGGCCCGCGCCGCATGGACGTCGGACACATCCCATTGCGAGCCGAAATAATACAGCAACGCACCGTTCTCGTCATAGATCGGCCCGAGATGCAGGGCGTTCCAGAACGACGAGCCGTCCTTGCGATAGTTCATCAACTCGACGACGATAACGGTCTCGTCCTTGATCGCCCGGCGCATCGTCGCCTTCATCGCCGGGTCCGTTTTCTCGCCCTGCATGAAACGACAGTTCTGTCCGACGACCTCGTCGAGCCGATACCCCGACAAGGACAGGAATGCCTCGTTCGCGAAGATGATCGGGTTGTCGGGCTGATGGGGATCGGTCAGGCAAACCGCCATGCGCGTCTGTTTCATCGCCTGCTCGAACAGCAGGCCCCGCGAGGTGGCTGGCAGGCTGAACGAGTCGATATCATCTTTCATCGAAGGGAGGTCCATGGTTGAAAATCTTCGGCTTCAAGTATGAAGAGAAGCGCGATTAGGTAAGATGAAGCAGCAGGGTGCGACATTGCGGCACACTTTTCGCCCTCTCGCCCTGGTCGGCTAAGTCTTGGAAAACGCGCCCTCGATATGCGGGGCGAGCCGCGCGGCCCAGTCTTCCTGTCCTGCTTCGGTCTCGATCAGGTCGTTGCGCACCTCGATCAGGGCATTGGAAAGCTGACGCCGCGTCGCGTGTCGCCACATGCAATCACCCGGCAGGCGACCATGGTAAGGCTCGTTATCGCCGATGGTCAGGTCCGCCTCGGCGCGCAGGCTCTTGAGCAGCGCCCCGGCGGTGTCGAGATCCCAATCATAGAGAATCCCGACCTGATAGGGCCGCTCGGGCCGCCCGCGAAGCTGGCGCGTAAAACTGTGGATCGAAATGATATTCGGCCCGCGCCCGGTCTCTGCCTCCGCCCGCGCAATCGCGGCGTCGATGGCGGCGTTATAGGGGCGATAGCACAGGTCCAGCCGCTTTTCGGTTTCCGCCTCGTCCACGTCGCGATTGCCGGGGATAATGGCCCCGTCGGACAGGCGCATGATGAGAGTCGGATCGTCCTCGCCGCGATTGGGGTCGATGAACAGCCGCGAAAACCGCGACATGACCACCGGACAATCCAGCAGGCGAGACAGGGCACGGCTGACGCCCTCCGCCCCTATATCCCACGCGATATGCCGCGCGAACTCGTCGGCGGGCAGGCCGAGGGTGCCGTATCCCTCCGGCGTGGCGTTCGACGCATGGTCGCAGACGATGAGCAACGACGGGTCGCCGCCGGGATTGACGGTTTCGTGGGCGCGGTATTCCTGAATCATGGCGCGTGCGTATCGCGCGAGCCGCGCCAAGGAAAGCGACGTTTCGTCCCTGGGCAATTATGCGAATAAACCCCTCGCCTGCGTTCTTGCTTCGTGCTAGCGCAGGGGGATGAAACAAAAGCTGCGTGTCATCGGGATTGATCCCGGCCTGCGTCATACCGGTTGGGGCGTGGTCGAGGCTGCCGGGTCAAAGCTGTCCCATGTGGCCCATGGGGTGATTTCGGCGACGGGGGATGACCTTGCCCTCCGCCTTCACGATTTGCGGATGCAGCTTTCTGCGGTCTTCATCCAATGGTCGCCGGAGAGCGCGGCGGTGGAGCATACTTTTGTGAACAAGGACGCCGTCGGCACGCTGAAGCTCGCCCATGCTCGCGCCATCGCCCTGTTGGTGCCCGCCGAGAATGGCGTGCCGGTGGCCGAATACGCGCCCAATGCCATCAAGAAAGCCGTTGTCGGCGTCGGCCACGCGGATAAGGCGCAAGTGGCGCATATGGTGGCGATGCTGTTGCCGGGTGCCAATGTCAAAAAGGCCGATGCCGTCGACGCCCTCGCCGCCGCGATCTGCCACGCCCACCGCGCCCCGGCGCTGGACCGGATGAAGGCGGTGGCGCGATGATCGGGCGCTTGACCGGAGAGGTCGCGCATGTGGCCGAGGACCATGTGCTGCTCGATGTCGGCGGTGTCGGCTATGTTATCTATTGCTCGTCGCGCACGCTGGGCGGTCTGCCCCCTGTGGGCGAGGGCGCGCGGCTCTATACCGAAATGCTGGTGCGCGAAGACCTGCTGCAACTGTTCGGCTTTCCGACCATGGCCGAACGCGAATGGCATCGCTTGCTGACCACGGTGCAGGGGGTCGGGGCGAAGGTATCTCTCGGGATTCTCGGAACGCTGGGCATCGACGGCATCAGCCGCGCGATTTCGCTGGCCGATGCGACGACGGTGCGCCGCGCGCCGGGGGTGGGGCCAAAGCTGGCGACGCGGATCGTGAATGAACTCAAGAACAAGGCACCGGCGATGATGGCCACGGCGGGGGCAGAGGCAAAGGCAACCCCGCGCGCGGCCCCCGTGGTGGGGGAGGCACCGGATGCGGACCCTGTCGCCAGCGCCGACGCGCTCTCGGCCCTCATGAATCTGGGCTATGATGCCAGCGAGGCGGCATCGGCGGTGGCCCGCGCGGCGGCGGATACCCCCGAGGCCGATGCCGGGGCGCTGATCAAGGCGGCGCTGAAGGCGCTGGCTCCGGCGGGGTAGGGCATGATCGTTTGCCACGTTCTTAGGTGCTCGATCGTCGGCGCGCAGCGGCGACAGCGCCGGTCCGCCCCCCCGGGGCGGCGCTTCACGCCACCCCGCGGAACGGCTATGCTTTTCACACAGTTTTTGACCCGGCCTTTTGCCGAGGCGAGCGCATGACCGAACCAGACCGCCTCATCGAACCCGGCGAGACCGAGGCCGATGCGCCCGATGCGGCGCTGCGCCCGAAATCGCTGACCAACTTTATCGGCCAAGAGGCCGTGCGCGCCAATCTGCGCGTCTTTGTCGAGGCGGCGAAATCTCGCGGCGAGGCGATGGACCATGTGCTGCTGCACGGTCCCCCCGGCCTTGGCAAGACGACACTGGCGCAGATCGTTTCGCGGGAACTCGGGGTCAATTTCCGCATGACCTCCGGCCCCGTGATCGCGCGGGCGGGGGATTTGGCGGCGGTGCTGACCAATCTCGATGCCCGCGACGTGCTGTTCATCGACGAGATTCACCGGCTGAATCCGGCGGTCGAAGAAATCCTCTATCCGGCGATGGAAGATTTCGAGCTTGATCTGGTGATCGGCGAGGGACCGGCGGCGCGCACCGTGCGCATTGACTTGCAGCCGTTTACTCTCGTCGGCGCAACGACCCGGCTTGGCTTGCTGACCACGCCCTTGCGGGACCGGTTCGGGATACCTTTGCGGCTGAATTTCTATGATGTCGATGACCTGAAGACCATCATCACCCGCAATGCCGAGCTGCTCGGCGCGGGCATTACCGATGACGGCGCGCTGGAGATTGCAAAACGCTCGCGCGGCACGCCCCGCATCGCGGGCCGCCTGTTGCGACGCGTTCGCGATTTCGCTGTGGTCGAGAGCGACGGCACCATTACCCGCGAGCAAGCCGATGGCGCGCTGCGGCGGCTCGAGGTGGATGCGGCGGGGCTGGATCAGCTCGACCGCCGCTATCTGTCCTGCATCGCCGAGAATTACGGCGGCGGACCGGTGGGGGTGGAAACCCTTGCGGCGGCGCTGTCCGAAGCACGCGACGCGATTGAGGACGTGATCGAGCCGTATCTGCTGCAACAGGGCCTCATCGCCCGCACCCCGCGTGGTCGGATGCTGGCGCAAAAGGCATGGGCGCATCTCGGGCTACCTGCCCCCGGCAAGCGCGATTTATTCGAGGATTGACCGGCTGAAGGCAAACTCGGTCACCTGACGCGAAACGTCGCCCGGGCGCAGGGTGATGTCGGGAAACCCCGCATGGTTCGGCGCATCGGGCCAGCCCTGGGGTTCCATCGCAATGCCCGCATAGGGCGTGTCCAGCCCCGCCCCGTCATAGATCTGTAGCCCCGGTTCAGTCGTGCGGACCTCCATCGCGACGCCGCTCCGCGCGCCCACCAACCGCGCAACCGGGCGCAGGGCGACGCGGTCGGTCGACAGGCAATAGTTATGGTCATAGGCGGCGCCGCTCTCGATTATCGGCCTTGCCTCCCGGTGATCGAGGCCCGCGTCTGCTACGGCCAAATGCGCCCCGGTCGGAACCGTGTCCGCATCCACGGCCAGCACAGTCTCGGCATCGACCCACAGGCTTTGCCGCCGCGCATCGCCGTCGCCATCGAGATTAAAATACGGATGCGGCGCGAGATTGCAGAGGGTCGGCGCGTCGGTACGGGCCTCGAGCGTCAGGCGCAGGATGCCGCCGGGGCGTATCTCATAGCGCGCCCGCGCCGTCAGCGTACCGGGAAAACCGTTTGCGCCGTCCGGGTCTTGCACTTCGAGGGTGACGAAGTGCTCTCCCGTCTCGACCACCTGCCAAACCCGCTGTCCAAGGCCGTCCTTGCCGCCATGCAGGGTGTGTTTGGCGCCCTCGTTGCGGTCGATGCGGTATTCGGTGCCGCCTATCACCGCGCGCCCGTGGCCGAGGCGGTTGGCGACCCGGCCTACGATAGCCCCGGCACACCCGCCCCGCTTCGGATAGTCTTCGACGGAGGGATAGCCGACGCATAGCGAGTGCGCCGTGCCCGCCAGCCGAACGGCTTGCAGCGCGGCCCCGTAGCCGATGATCGAGGCCGACAGGGTCTCGTCGCCGATGGTGACACGCACCGCCGCCATCCCCTAGGCCGCGAAGTTCTGCGTTGCGATGAAATCACCGCAGGTCTGCGGGTTCTGCTTGAAGCTCGCCCCGGTGCCGAGCCGGGTATAGCTGGTGCCCAGTAGGTTCTGGCGGTGCTGTGAGGAACCCTCCCATGACTGCACGAGTTTCTCGGCGAGGCTGCGATAGCTATGGGCCGCAATCGGCACGCCGTCATAGGCATAAGAGCAGGTGGCGCGGTCGGTGACGGTATACGGCTTGCCGCCAATCAGCTTCAGGCGAGAGGCGCGGCCAATATTTTCCGCTGCGGCCCGATAGGAGACCCCGGCGCCGTTCAGCCGGTCGGTCATCTTGGTGCGGCCCGGGGCGGGCGATGTATGATCATAGAAGTTCAGCGCGACCATATCCGCCGAGTGGACCGAGGCAGCCTGACGCAAACCCGAATCGGCGGCGAGGGGCGGCACGCCGATTGCGCAGCGTCTCTGATTGGTCAGCCCGAGCACGGCGGCATCGAACAGGGCGGCATCGAAGGTCGCGGCATCGACGGTGGCGTCATAGCGCGGCCCCAGGGCGGTCAGGGTGCTGCAATCGCCCGCCAGCGGAGCCGGATTGACCGCCGCAACCGAAGGCGAGGTGCCCGCCGTGCCAACGGCCCCGCCGCCGACCGTCGTCGTCGTCTGGACGCAGGCCGATAGCAGGGCAGCAAGGCCCGGTAAAAGCAGAGCATGGAGAGGCTTGATCATCTTCAGTGTCCCTTAATCGGCATGAATAATACTGCACTCTATCCTGAATTCACCAATCGGGCACCACCGGAACGGGTAGCGGGTCTTTCGTCAAGTCGATCCGGCGGGAAAAGCGGATTGTCCTTAACCGAGTGTAAGTGCCTCTGCGGTATGGTCCGAGCAACTTGTGGCAAATGCCACTTATTTGAAGGCGGAAATCTCATGGTCCGAAACGCTGGTTTTGCTCTTCTCGCGGCCTCGGCGGTCATCTTCGCGCATTCCGGCGCATCGGCTGGGTCGTTGAACTCCTATAACAGTGCGCAAACCCCGGTTGTCTCTTATACCGGCGTGCCAGAGCCGACGACGCCGGGGCTGTTCTACGACCCCGCGCCCGCGCCGATGCGCGACGGCATGTATGACACCTCGAAGGGCAGCAACGACGACTTTGGCTATAGCCAGAGCCACGCCTGCGGCGGTGCGCTCGACGGGGCGACCTGTCTGGTGATTCTCAATGACCACATGCGCCGCGTTCGCCTCGAACGTCCGGCCGGCACGATTCTGGTCGGTAACCCGGCGATTGCGGATGTGACCGTGCTGGGCATGGACACGATTTTCGTCTCCGCCCGCTCGATTGGCGCGACCAACATCATCGTGCTGGATGACAATCACAACGAAATTCGGACCTTCGAGGTCTTTGTTCGCGAGCCGACAACCAAGCGTGTCGTCCTGCGCAATGCCGGTGCTGCCGAAAACTATCAGTGCGCCCCGAATTGCCTGCGCGCGCTGACCCAGTCGGATGCAGCGGCACCGCACGCGTCGAAGGTGGGGGTTATCCAGGCGGATATTGCCCTCGACCAGACCGCCATCGGCCTACAGGCCGGGGTTAACCCGAATCAGGACCCCACGGCCCTTGCGGGTCCGGCCCCTGCTGCACCCTCGGCTGTTCCGGTCGCTGCGCCGCAGGCTGGAGCCATTCCCCAGTCCGGCATGGCCCAGAGCCTCAGCGGTCTGAGCGGTGCTGTTGGACCGGCGGCCAGCGCCTTCGGTTCGATGATGGGATCGTCGATGAACGGCCCGGCCATCACCGCCCCGCCGCCTGCCATCGCCAACTGATCTGCCCCGCCGGGGCAGGTGGTCCCGGCAGGCAAAGGCATTTACGACCCTGTTCAAGAGTGTTCACGCCGTCCCTTCGGGGGCGGCGTTTTTTGTTCTACGCGTCGATCCGCATTCCGTCATAGGCGGCGCTGATATGATCCGGCAGTTCGGCCTCCAGCGTCGCGTAATCGAGATCGTTATGCAGGTTGGTCAGGATGGCGCGGCGCGGGGCCAGCCGCTCGATCCATTCCAGCGTGCGCTCCAGATGGGCATGGGTCGGGTGCGGCGTACGGCGCAGGGCGTCGACGATCCAGGTATCCGTCCCCGCCAGCGCCGCCCACGCCGCCGCGTCCAGATCGTTGACATCGGGGGTATAGGCAATATCGCCAAACCGAAACCCGCGCGCCTTGAAGGTCGAGCCATGGGCGACGGTATGGGCGACCGCCGTTATCGGCCCCCCCGCCCCGTTGATCGTCAGGCTCTCCCCCATCTCGCGCAGGTTCAGGATCGGTGGATAGCTGCTGCCCTCCTCCTGCACGAAAACATAAGCGAAGCGCTCGCGCAGGGCGGCGGCGGTGCCGGGATCGGTCCAGACATCCAGCCGCTGTTTACGGGCGATAACCATCGGGCGCAGATCGTCGATGCCGTGGACATGGTCGGCATGTTCATGGGTAATGAGGACAGCGTCGAGATCAGGCACCGCCGCATCGAGCAACTGCATCCGCAAATCCGCCCCGGCATCGACCAGCACCCGCGTGGTGCCCTCGGGACCAATCCGTTCAACGAGGATCGAACAGCGCCGCCGCCGGTTTTTCGGGTTCGCCGGATCGCACGCGCCCCATTGCGCGCCCTCGGGACCGCCGACTCGGGGTACACCGCCGGACGAGCCACAGCCGAGAATGGTGATGCGCAGGGTCATGCGCGGGGCACCTTGGAAAACAGGCGATGGAAGTTATCGGTACTCGCGGCGGCGAATTCGGCGGTACTCAGCCCGAAGATCTCCGCCCCCATGGCCGCCGTATGGGCCACGTAGGCTGGCTCGTTCCGCTTGCCGCGCTTTGGCACCGGCGCGAGATAGGGAGCATCCGTCTCGACCACTATCCGGTCCAGCGGTGCATCGGCAAAGATCGCGCGCAACTCGGCGGCGTTCTTGAAGGTGACGACGCCGGACATCGAAAGATAAAACCCCATCTCCAGCGCCGCCTCGGCCAGTGCGCGACCGGACGAAAAACAGTGCATCACGCAGGGATAAGCCCCGTTCGCATAGCCCTCGCGCAGCATCGCCGCCATGTCATCATCGGCGTTGCGTGCGTGGATAATCAGGGGCAGGCCGGTCTCGCGCGCGGCGTCGATATGGATGCGAAAGCTCTCTTTCTGCAAATCCGGCGGCCACTTATCGTAATGATAATCGAGGCCGGTCTCGCCAATCCCGACCATCTTCGGGTGACGCGCCATCGCGGTCAGAGCCTCGACGGTCGTGACCGGTTCTTCGCCCACATTCAGCGGATGCGCCCCGGCGGCGTAATAGACCGGCTCATGGGCCTCGGCGATGGCGCGAATGTCGGGTTCGCTTGAGGGACGGGTGCAGATAGTCACCATGCGGGTGACGCCATTGGCGACGGCGCGGGCGATCACATCGGCGCGGGTTTCGTCGAAATCGGGAAAATCGAGATGGCAATGGCTGTCAACGAGCATTCCGCGCGGCCCCCTTCGCCACCTGTTCTAGCTGCGCGACCATATCGAGCAACGCCTGTCGCCGGTCAAGGTTCAGGGCCAGAGTTCTTTCGGTACGCGCCCCGATATGAGTCGCTGCTTCGGCCCAGTTGGCGGCGTGTTGCGGTCTGACCGAGCCGCCAAGCGCCTGCCATTCGGCGGGCAGCGGGTCGACCCCGGCGCTGGCGGTCGCAAGCCGGGCGGCCATGTCTCCGATCAGCCTTGCGGTGGTGCGAAAGGCCTCGTCGGCTCCTGATGCAGCGGCGGTATCGGCGAGGGCGTGCAGCGCCGCGCGATCCGCATCACCGGGCAGGGGGGCCAGCACCTTGGCCACCGCATCGCGCAGCCCCGCACCATCCTCGGCGGCGAGTTTCAGGGCCGCACCGACCGACCCCCGCGCCCCGTCGACAACCCCCGCACGGGGCGGCTCTCCGGTGGCTTGCTCGAAGGCATTGGCCAGCGCGGCCTCATCCAGCTGCGCGAAATCGAGGCGGCGGCAGCGGGAGAGGATCGTCGGCAACAGCCGGCGAGGGCTGTGCGACACCAGAAAGAACACGACCCGAGCGGGCGGTTCTTCCAGCAGCTTCAGCAGGGCGTTGGCGGCGGACGGGTTCATATCTTCAGCGGCATCCACGATCACGACCCGCCAGCCGCCTTCGGTCGGG
>CALGNO010000072.1 GCA_937958625.1 uncultured Neomegalonema sp. | reverse complement strand
TGCATCAGCGCGACCAGCGACGTGTAGACGATGGCCGTGCAGGAGAGGACGAAAACGAAATCGGCGAGGTTTGCCGAGGCGACCGGGAACATCGGCAGGCTGAACCGGATAAACCCGTAACCGCCGAGTTTCAACAGGATGGCGGCCAGCACGACCGACCCCGCCGTCGGGGCCTCGACGTGGGCGTCGGGCAGCCATGTGTGGACCGGCCACATCGGCATCTTCACCGCGAAGCTGGCGAAAAACGCGAACCAGAGCAGGGTTTGTGCGCCGCCCGCAATCTCGAAGCCGAGTACTTCGAATGCCTCGTGCGGGAACTCGTGGTCGAGCAGGCGCACGATGTCTGACGTGCCCGCCTGGTACACCATCCACAGCAGCGCGATCAGCATAAAGATCGAGCCGAGCAGCGTGTAGAGGAAGAACTTGAAGCTGGCATAGATGCGCCGTTGTCCGCCCCAAATGCCGATAATCAGGAACATCGGGATCAGGCCTGCCTCGAAGAACAGGTAGAACAGGAACATATCGAGCGACACGAAGACGCCGATCATCAGCGTCTCAAGGATCAGGAACGCGGCAAGATATTCGCGCAGGCGCTTGTCGACCTTCCAGCTTGCCAGAATGACCAGCGGCATGATCGCGGTGGTGAGCAGCACGAAGCCGATGGAAATGCCGTCGACGCCGATCTTATAGCTGAGCGGGCCAAGCCAAGGCATATCGGTGACGAACTGGAAGTCGGTATTGCTCGGCTCGAAGCCCCAGAACACGAACAGACTGAGGACGAAGACGAAGGTCGTCATCCCGAGGGACATATTGCGGGCCAAGCGCCGCTCCGGCTCATCATCGCCGCGCATGAACAGCATGACGAGGCCCCAGGCGGCGGGCAGCCAGAGAACGAGGTTCAGCAGAAAGCCTTGGTCCGTCATGTCACTGCCCCCCGACCGAAGCGAAGGTGATGATCAGGGCAACCCCGATAATCATCGCAAACGCATAGTGGAAGACATAGCCGCTTTGCAGGCGGCCATAGATGCCGGTCAGGGTCGGGATCACGCCCATGGAGACACCGTCGATGGCCCCGTCGATGGTCGCGCCGTCGCCCTTTTTCCACAGGAACCGACCGAGCCACATGGAGGGCTTGATGAAGATCATCTCGTACAGCTCGTCGATATACCACTTGTTGTAGAGGAAATCGTAGGCCGAGCCGAAGCTCTCGCGCAGCTTTCCGGCAAGACCGGGACGCGCGATGTAGAGGTAGAGCGCCAGTCCGGTGCCGAGCAGCATCGCGAAGAACGGTGCCTTCTTGACCCAGAACGGCGAGTGATGTGCCTCGTGGATGATTTGCTGACCGCCCGCGATGGCATTGCCCCAGAAGTCGTGCGCCCCGTCGCCGATGAAGTTGTAGTTGAACACAATCCCGGCGAGGATCGAACCGACCAGCAGCACCGCCATCGGGATCAGCATCACGTTGGGGCTTTCATGGGCCTTCGCATAGACTTCCGGCGTGTTGTTGCGCTCGCCGTGGAAGACCAGAAAGATCAGACGCCACGAATAGAACGCGGTCATCATCGCGACCACGACGCCGACCCAGAAGGCAAAGAGACCTGCATTGGTGTGCGCCGCATGGGCCGCCTCGATCACCATATCCTTCGAGTAATACCCGGCGAAAGGCGGCACGCCGGTCAGGGCCATCGTACCGACGACCATCAACAGATAAGTCAGCGGGATCACGCTCCAGAGTCCGCCCATGCGGCGGATGTCCTGCTCGTCATGTAGGGCATGGATCACCGAACCGCAGCCGAGGAACAGCAACGCCTTGAAAAAAGCGTGGGTGTAGAGGTGGAACATCGCCGCCTCGTAGGCACCGACGCCCGCCGCGAAGAACATGTAGCCGAGCTGGGAACAGGTCGAATAAGCAACGATGCGCTTGATGTCGTTCTGCACCAGACCGACCGTGGCGGCGAAGAACGCGGTGAAGGCACCGATATAGACGATGAAGGTCGCGGCGCTCTCGGCGTACTCGTAGAGCGGCGACATACGGCAGACGAGGAAGACCCCCGCCGTCACCATGGTCGCGGCGTGGATGAGGGCGGAGACCGGGGTCGGCCCCTCCATCGCGTCGGGTAGCCATGTATGCAGGATGAACTGTGCCGATTTCCCCATCGCGCCGATGAACAGCAGCATCCCGAGGGTGTTCAGGATGTCGAGCTCCCAGCCGAGGAAATAGAAGGTTGATCCGACGCTTCCGGGAATGGCCTCGAACACGGTCTCAAAGCTGACAGAACCGTAGACCGCGAAGATACCGAAGATGCCGAGGGCGAAACCGAAATCGCCGACGCGGTTGACGATAAACGCCTTCATCGCGGCGGCGTTGGCGGACGGCTTGTGGTGCCAGAACCCGATCAACAGGTACGAGGCAACGCCGACGCCCTCCCAGCCGAAGAACATCTGCACGAAGTTGTTCGACGTCACCAGCATCAGCATGGCGAAGGTGAATAGGCTGAGATAGCTGAAGAAACGCGGCTTGGACGGGTCGTGCTCCATGTAGCCCATGGAATAAACATGCACGAGGGCCGAAACCGTCGTCACCACGACCAGCATCACGCGGGTCAGCGTATCGACCCGGATCGACCAGACAACTTCCAGCCCGCCGGTCGAGAACCACGTGAACCACTCGATGATCTGCGGATCGCCGGGATTGCCCATGGCGAAGACGATCCACGAAAGAACCGCCGAGGCAATCAGCAGGCCGGTCGGGATAAGCTGTGACATCCGCTCGCCGAGGGAGCGGGAGAAGAAACCCGCCAGAATACACCCGAGCAGCGGCATGAGGACAATCGCGGAAACCATTGCGAAATCAGCCCTTCATCATGTTGACGTCTTCGACTGCAATCGTGCCGCGGTTGCGGTGGAAGCAGACGAGGATAGCAAGGCCAATAGCGGCCTCGGCGGCGGCGACGGTCAGGACGAACAGGGTGAAGACCTGCCCCCCGATATCGCCAAGGTGGGTCGAGAACGCCACGAAATTGATATTGACCGCCAGCAGCATCAACTCGATCGACATGAGAATGATGATGATGTTCTTGCGGTTCAGAAAGATGCCGAAAACGCCCGTGACGAACAGGATCGCGGCGACGCCGAGGTAATGGGTCAGGCCGATGGTCATTACAGGCTCCCCCCCGGTTTCACGTCACGCATGACGACGGCCTCTTTCGGGTCGCGCCAGACTTGTTCGAGGACGTTCTGCTTTTTGACGCCATCGCGATGACGCAGGGTCAGAACGATGGCACCGATCATGGCGACCAGCAGGATCAGGCCGGCGACCTGAAAGGCGTAGACATACTTCGTGTAGATCACCATGCCGAGCTGATTGGCGTTGCCCACGCCCCGCGACAATTCATCCGCCGGACGCACTGCATCGACCTCTTGCCATGCCAGAAAGCCGAAGCTGAGCTGCATGATGAGGACAAGGCCGATGGCCAGACCGATGGGCAGGTACTCGGCGACCCGACCGCGCAGGGCCGCGAAGTCGATGTCGAGCATCATCACGACAAACAGGAACAGCACCGCGACCGCGCCGACATAGACGATCATCAGCAGCATCGCGAGGAACTCGGCACCCATCATGACGAACAGACCGGCAGCAGAGAAAAACGCGAGGATCAGCCACAGGACGGAGTGAACCGGGTTGCGCGAGAACACGACCATGACGCCGGAAACCACGGCGGTGATGGCGAAGAGGTAGAAGGCGAGGACTTGAATCATGCGCGATCTCCACCGAGAAACACCTCACCCTGAGGAGGCACCGAAGGGGCCGTCTCGAAGGGTGCGCGGTACGCAAATAAATTCAATCCTTCGAGACGCTCGCTATGCTCGCTCCTCAGGATGAGGCCGTTTTCTGGGGTGCTCTGTACCATCTGCGCCCTCACCGATACGCCGCGTCGAGTTCGAGGTTGCGGGCGATTTCGCGTTCCCAGCGGTCGCCGTTTTCGAGCAGCTTATCCTTGTTGTAGAAAAGCTCGGCCCGGGTCTCGGTCGCGAATTCGAAGTTCGGGCCTTCGACGATGGCATCCACAGGGCACGCCTCCTGACAAAAACCGCAATAGATGCATTTGGTCATGTCGATGTCGTAGCGGGTGGTGCGGCGGGAGCCGTCTTCGCGCGGTTCGGCGTCGATATGGATTGCTTGTGCCGGGCAGATCGCCTCGCACAACTTGCAGGCGATGCAGCGTTCTTCGCCGTTGGGATAGCGGCGCAGGGCGTGCTCGCCGCGAAAACGCGGGGAAAGCGGGCCTTTTTCGAACGGGTAGTTGATCGTCGCCTTTGGCTTGAAGAGATAGCGCAGGCCGATCTTCATGCCGCTGAAGAAATCGGCCATCAGAAAGGTGCGCGCGGCGCGGTCCCAGGGAATCGCCATCAGTTCTGCTCCTCAAGTGCAGCCGCGTCGGAGGCATCGGGCACAGGCTGGGTCGCCGGAACCGGTGCATCGCCGGCCCCGCGACCGCGTTCATGGGCCGCCTCGGTCATGGTCCAGGGCTGAATATCGAAGCCCTTCATCACGCCCGCCGTAATCACCACGAAGGCGAGGGACAGCGGCAGAAAGACCTTCCAGCCAATGCGCATCAATTGGTCATAGCGATAGCGGGGCACGATGGCCTTCACCATGGCGAAGAGGAAGAAGAAGAAGACAATCTTCAACACAAACCACAGCACGCCATCGGGCAGGCCCGGAATGGGCGAGAGCCAGCCGCCGAAGAACAGGATCGTCGTCAGCGCGCACATCATGACGATGTTCATGTACTCGCCGATCATGAACAACAGATAGGGCGTCGACGAATACTCGACCTGATACCCGGCAACGAGTTCGGACTCGGCCTCGGGCAGATCAAAGGGCGGGCGGTTGGTTTCAGCCAGTGCCGAGATGAAGAAGACG
Source organism: uncultured Neomegalonema sp. (assembly GCA_937958625.1). Lineage (GTDB taxonomy): Bacteria > Pseudomonadota > Alphaproteobacteria > Rhodobacterales > Rhodobacteraceae > JAHDDY01. Next base: position 29,207 of record CALGNO010000072.1, on the reverse strand, counting down.
ATGAACATCACGGGCTGTTGCCAGAAATACCAGCCGGTGATGCCCCATGTGCTTTCCTGCGACAGGACGATGTCGGTCAGGTTCAGTGACCCGACCATCAGCAGCACGGTCACGATCACGAAGCCGATGGAGACCTCGTAACTGACCATCTGTGCCGCCGAGCGGAGGCCACCGAGGAAGGGGTATTTCGAGTTGGCGGCCCAGCCGCCCATGATCACGCCGTAAACCCCAAGCGACGAGATCGCAAACAGGTAGAGGATACCGACGTTAAGGTCTGAAATCACCCATCCTTCGGAGAACGGTATCACCGCCCAGGCGATGACCGCGAGGACGAAGGTAATCATCGGGGCGAGCAAAAATACCGTGCGATCCGCCCCGGCGGGGATCACGATTTCCTTCATCACGAATTTCAGGAAATCGGCGAAGGATTGCAGCAGGCCGAAGGGACCGACGACGTTGGGGCCGCGCCGCAACTGTACCGCCGCCCAGACCTTGCGGTCCATATAAAGCAGGAAGGCGAGAGAGATCAGCAGGCAGATCAGCACGAGCAGGCATTGCGCCGTTATGACGATGAAGGTGCCGAGTCCGCCATCCCAAAAGCTCGATTCCAGCATCAGACCGTCCATCCTGTCCGCATATCAGCTTCTACGTTCGGCGGGACCGCATGGACATGCCGTCGCCGCACCGACCGATCAGCCTCGCGCAGTCAGAGGTATTGCACTGCAACACCGACCACGCGAATTACGGACTGTGTTATGCCTGATGGCCCGTCGATGCCACCCAAAAAGAGTCGCAGGACGGGTGTTTCTAGGTGAAATGCTCCAGCATTGTGTCGATTTCGCAAGCCATCGCCGCGCCATGGTTCAGACGTGCCAACCATGAAGCCGGAATGCCGCACCCCTGAAAGCCGTAAGCCGCCCCGAAAACCGCGCCAAGGATAAGCGCGCGACCGCAGCTGTCCCCACCCGCGAGAATATTCCGCGTGACGGCCTCGGGGTAAGTCCTGGCGTGGCGGCAGATGTGAAAGATCACCGGGATGGCCTGGGGCAGCGGACAGGCGCGCCCGACTTGTCCGGCGAAAACGACCGTATCGGTTTCGTCGGTCTCGAAGTGCAGCGCCTCGGCAATATCGCGGGGCAATCGGCTGACCACGTCGCCAGCCGCTTGTTTCGGCGAGGCCCCGCCATAGGCCGCGCGCAACAGCGATGCCGCAACCGGTCCCCAAGTCGCCGCCGTGCTGCCGGTACTGGTGACCGAGATCGCCGCGTCGATGTCTCCGCCCAGAATCGCATCGTTGGCCATGACGGCGGGCAATCGGGCAACGGCGGGGAGTTGATCGTCCTCGACCCCGGAGGGAGTGCGCATCTCGGCGCGCAGGTTTTGCAGCGTGCCGCGCGTCGCCTTGTCGATATAGCCGCACCAGTCACCGCCCGCGTCGAAATACGCGGCGAAACGGTCCTGAAACTCGGCAACGTCGAAAATGCCCTCGCTGGCCGCCATGGACTGCACCGCCAGCCGCAACTGCGCGCCGTATTGCGACAGGTCGCCCGCCGATTTGCGGCCATGGACGAACACGCCCTTATAGCCGTCGAAATCGGCGGCATCCGGTTCACGAAAGGCGGGATCGCCGCCGGCACATTCGGCAATGCGATCCGGGTCATAGAGCCAGTGAAAGCCCAGCGCCGCCGCATCGGCAATAAATGCGCCGAACAACGCCGCCTCCAGCCGATCACGGCGGGGCGTTGGCGAGTCAGCCATTCGTGCAGGAAATCGTCACGCGCATGGTCTGGCGATTGATGGAATTGAGGGTGTAGACCTGTGCCTCGCCCTCGAAACTGAAGGCCGAGCCGTTAAAGCTGCCGGTTTGGTCAACGACTTGCGCCAGGGTATCGCCCGCGCGAAAGCCTACCGAGTTGACCTCGCCGCCGACCGCCGCGAGTTCCATCGGCCCGGCACCGCCGCTGCCCTTGCCCTGAAGCTTGAACCAGCCCTCGCCCGAGTCGCAGGTGACGTCGCTGAAACCATATTGCTGGCCACCGAGCGTGACCGTGGCCGACCCCGCATGGGCCGCACTGGCCGTGAGAAGCACCGTCGCCGTAACAGCGGCACTGCGCGTGATGAACGAACCCGTCATGTCGTCTCCCTCGTCAAAGTTCACGAAGAAGACTTTAGATCATGGCCGCAGCGGGGCAAGCGCCCTACTCCGCCGCAAGGGGAACTTTTTTCTCGCTGGCCAGCGCCGAGCACGCCGCCATGGTCTCTGAAGCGCGGGCGATGGCATTGGTCATGTAGAAATCATGCACCGGCGAGGCAAAGGCCGCGCCGCTCATGTCGCCCGCCGCCTCGGCCCGCCATTCCGCCGGAGTGATGGCATTGAGCGATTGAAGATACGGCGCTTTTTCGAAAAGCTGCGCGCGAAGCTGATCGAGCGAATCGAAGGACAGCGGCTCGCCAACCCGTTCGGACAACGCGCGGATGATGGCCCAGTCCTCTTTCGCCTCGCCCGGCGGGAAGGCGGCGCGATGGGCCATTTGCGGGCGGCCCTCCATGTTAACATAGAGGCCCGATTGTTCGGCATAGGACGCGCCGGGCAGGATCACATCAGCCCGGTGCGCGCCCGCATCGCCGTGGTGGCCCTGATAGATGACGAAGGCGGAACCGAGGGTTTCCATGTCGATCTCATCCGCGCCGAGCAGATAGACGACCTCGACCGCGCCGGAGGCTGCGCCGACCAGAATGCCGTCGGTATCGCGCCCGCCCTCTTGCGGGACGAAGCCGACTTCCATACCGCCGACCCGACTTGCCGCCGTGTGGAGCATCGAGAAGCTTGCGCCGAGGCCGTCGGCCAGCGCCATGACCGAGCCGAGAACGGCGGTGCCGTCGTCTCGCGCGGTGGCGGCGGAGCCGAGGATGATGAGGGGGCTTTCGGCCTTGGACAGCGTGTCCTTGTAGAAATCACTGTCCTTCAACGACGCAATCGCATCGGGACCGGTGCCGAGATGATGGACGTCATAGGTCAGGTCCGCCGCCTCGCCGACCATGGCAACCTCGGTTCCGGTCAACCATGCCTTGCGGATGCGGGCGTTGAGAACCGGAGATTCGGTGCGGGGATTGGTGCCAATCAGCAGAATGGCGCCCGCGTCCTCGATGCCTTCGATGGTGGCATTGAACAGCCATGCCGAGCGGTTGTCGGCGGGCAGTTTCGCGCCGTCCTGACGACAATCATAGCTGGCCGCGCCGACCTGATCCATCAGGCCCTTGAGCGCGTACATCGCCTCGGTCGAGACCAGATCACCGGCGAGGGCCGCGACTTTCTCGGGTGCAGTCGCCTTGATCTTGTCGGCGGCGACCTTCAGCGCCTCGTCCCATCCGGCGGGGCGCAGCTTGCCGTTTTCGCGCACGTAAGGCTGGTCGAGACGCTGGCGCGCCAGACCGTCGATGGCGAAGCGGGTCTTGTCGGAAATCCATTCCTCGTTCACGCCGTCATGGTTCAGCGGCATAACGCGCATGACTTCGGTGCCCTTGGCGTCCATGCGGATATTCGAGCCGAGGGCATCCATCACGTCGATGGTCTCGGTGCGGCGCAGCTCCCACGGGCGGGCATTGAAGGCATACGGGCGCGAAGTGAGCGCGCCGACGGGGCAAAGATCAATGACATTGCCCTGCATTTCGGAGGTGAGCGCCGCGTCAAGATACGAGACGATCTCGGCATCCTCGCCGCGCCCGGTGCAGCCCATTTCCGGCACGCCCGCAACCTCGGTGGCAAAGCGCACGCAGCGGGTACACTGGATGCAGCGGGTCATGTGGGTCTTGATCAGCGGGCCGAGGCTGATTTCGTCCATGGCGCGCTTGGCCTCGCGGAACCGGCTGAAATCCGCGCCATAGGCCATCGCCTGATCCTGCAGGTCGCACTCGCCGCCCTGGTCGCAGATCGGGCAGTCTAGGGGGTGGTTGATGAGCAGAAACTCCATCACGCCCTCGCGGGCCTTTTTCACCAGCGGAGAATTGGTGCGGACCTCGGGCGGTTGGCCATCGGGGCCGCCGCGCAGGTCTTTGACCTGCATCGCGCAGGAGGCCATGGGTTTCGGCGCGCCGACCGCTTCGATCAGGCACATGCGGCAGTTACCGGCGATTGACAGGCGCTCGTGATAGCAGAAACGCGGGATTTCCTTGCCCGCGACTTCGCAGGCCTGAAGCACGGTCAGGGCCGGGTCCAGCTCATGTTCTTCGCCGTCGATCACCAGCGTGCGCAAGTCACTCATATCCGCCTCCGAATTGCTGAGCGCGTTTCACCATAATGGAGCAGGAAAGGGAAGGGTCAGAGTGCCGCAAAGTTCCGCAACGGCGACAGATGTGGAGGTTTGCCACGGGGCGCTGAATTCGCGCATAGGGAGATAAGGCTTGTCAAAACATTCGTTAACATTGAAACTCGCCTGCATACGCAACGTTATAGAAACCGTGGATTACCATATGAAATTCTATCTTGTGCTTGCACTTCTGCCTTTCATCACAGCCTGCGCCGACGGCGAGAGTCGGAGCGCTTCGGACGCGCAGCCATCTGCGAGCAAAATCGCGGCGATGTATGGATGTATCGACAATTACGCGACAGTCGCCGTCGCCGTCGGCTACGAACCATCGGTCGCCATCGACGCTGTCGAACCATTCTGTGAGGACGAAATCGATGCCTATGTCGATGAACTGATCACAAAGACAAAGCGAAAGAATGGCTGGCGCTCCGTACAATCGTCGGTTCCGCCTGCCGTGCGTAAAAACGCGCTTTTAAAAATGAAAGACCGAATGGTCCCTGTCTATCGCAGTTTTCAGGCTGAGGGGTGATTGACATGACCAAGCCAAATTTCATCGCGCTCCTCGCCGCGCTCGTTGTAATGCAGATATCCCTCGGTAACAGTGCCTTCGCCGATCCAGACAAGGCAATTGAAGATGCCGAAGTTATCGAGGCAGAAGAATTCGAAGAATTTCTCGAAGAACTTGAAAATACTGCCACGGATGTCGCACCGGAGACGTCTGGTCGGGAATACCTTTATGATGGCCAGCGCGGCGATGTGAACGATCTCAACGCCTACCTGCGATCGCTGAGATCTAAAGGTCAGGATATTGCTGTTTATGTGGACGGCACCTATATCGGCACCGCACCCGCACTGCCGACCGGTCAGGCTGCAGCGCCGTCTGCACCCGACACGGGCGAGATATCTCCAAATCAAGCGAGTTCCACCTCCAACCCATCATCATCCGAAACGACGGGGGATGGAGATCTGTCCAGCAATGAAGCGAAAGACACGTCGCCCAATCGTCGTACATCGTCCACGCCGCCCCCGGATGCGATTGTCGTTGATGCCGGGGAGGCGGTGAGAGTTGCGAATTCTAAAACGCGCGGACGTTTTTCTGTTGGCGCTTACTTCACCTATCTTAAAACGCTGGGGCCGAAACTTGCAGGTACGGCAAAACGCAAATACGGCTCGACCGATGCTCGTATCGACACCGAGATTCAAGGGAACTCAGCCGCGGATAAGAAGTTCAAGGATGAGGTCGCATCGATGTTCTGCCCGGGTCAGAAGTGTTGATGGCTCACTCGCAGCGATCAATCGACCTGTAACGCAAAAGTCGTTGCCAAGAGCCCGAGGCCGATCCGGTTTCGCGGATCGGCCCTGTGGCTGAACGGCGCTCGCGCGACGGGGGTCAGCGGGCGGTGATGACTTGCATGACCAGTTGACCGCCGGGCTTGATCGGGCCGTCCTGGGACGAGCCGAGGGTGTATTCGAAGATGCCGGTCTGGAAGCCGCCATCCTCGGAATGAACCATCAGCATCAGCATTTCGCCCGAGGTCACCGGCTCGGTCAGAATGGCGGCGACGTCGAAGTTCTGGCCCTTGCGCAGGGGGGCGTGGCCGACCACGGGGCCGGGTTTCATGGCGCCGTCGGTGCGATGGACGACCAGCCAGCCATTGGCCGGGGCCATGACTTTCTTCGCCGACACAATACCGTTGGCGACGGATTGGTCGTTGGTCATCACCATGGCATTCATTTCCGAATGGCCATCGGCAAACGCAGCCGTGGATACGAGAGCGGCAACCGCCGCGGCGGTCAAAGTGCGGATCATGGAAGTCTCCTTGCAGGGGGCATCATGCCCCTCGTACCTGCTACGGCGATGCCTCGACGATTGTTTCGCCGGAGCGTGTAATTTCTCGATGTTGACACTCATCACGTCATAAAGTACATATTCTGTTCACATTAAATAGGTGGTTTGTTCAGACAGTGGATTGGGATAAGGCGATAGAGCGCAATCGCGGTGACCTGCTTCGGCTGGTCGCGTGGATGCTGGCCCATCTCGGGATCGTGGCGGGGCAAGGCGTGTTAGCCGCGCCGATTTCGCGCGCCGTCCGGCTGGCCGTGTTGCGGATGCTGCGCCTTGTCGAGGCGGCGACGCGTCGTCTGATCGTGATCGAGGCGCGGGGTTTGGTTGTTCAGCCCGGCCCGCCGCGCGGGTTTCCTGAGGCCGGCATTGCGGGCGACAAGGGCGCGCGGGCGATGCCTTTCGCGCTGTTCGATCCGCGCAAGAGGTTCGACCGGCAGCCCAAGACAAAGCGGGCGGAGCCGAGGGTGACGATATTCGATGGCACGGTCACGTCAGACCGGCGAGAGCCTGCGGATACGAAGATCGCACCCGATGACGCGGGTGCTCTGCTACGCCGGATCGCGGCGGTCGGCGGGGCGCTGGAGGATTTGCCGAAACAGGCGGTGCGACTGGCGCGAAGGCGAGCAATTCTCGCCCGCAAGAGCATCATTGCGCTCAGTCCGATGCGGCCCAGATCGCCGCCGGGATATCGTATGCGGCGGCGCTGCTGGAAGATGGATCTGCTGGAGGACGTCGATCGTCTCGCGCGCAGGATCGAAAACGAGGCGATAGGTCGGTGAGACCATGCGCCCCGATTTCACAGTATTTTACCGGAGTTTCCCGGGCGCGCGGATCAGACCGGTTCGGCCTCGATCATGCCCTCGTCCGCCGCCAGTTCGCGCATCCGCTCGGAGAGTTTTTCGAAGGCGCGGACTTCGATCTGGCGGATGCGTTCGCGGCTGACATTATAGACCGTGGAGAGGTCTTCGAGTGTCACCGGGTCATCCTTCAGGCGGCGCTCGGTCAGGATGTGCTGCTCGCGTTCGTTCAAGGCATCCATCGCACGGGTCAGCAGGTCCATACGTTTGTCATGCTCCTCGCTCTCGGCATAGGAACCGGCGGTATCGGCCTCGTCATCGGGCAGCCAGTCCTGCCACTCGGCACTCCCGTCGCCATCGCCCTTGAGCGGCGCGTTCAGCGAGGCATCGCCGCCGCCGCCCATGCGCCGGTTCATCGAGACGACGTCGTCTTCGGTGACGGAAAGCTGCTTGGCGATGGTCGCGACGTTTTCGGGCCGCAGGTCGCCCTCCTCCAGTGCGCCGATGCGGTTTTTGGCGCGGCGCAGGTTGAAGAACAGCTTTTTCTGGTTCGCGGTGGTGCCCATCTTCACGAGGGACCACGAGCGCAGGATGTATTCCTGAATCGAGGCGCGAATCCACCACATCGCGTAGGTGGCGAGGCGGAATCCCTTGTCGGGGTCGAACCGCTTCACCGCCTGCATGAGGCCGACATTCGCCTCGGACACAACCTCGGAAATCGGCAGGCCATAGCCGCGATAGCCCATGGCGATCTTCGCCGCGAGGCGCAGATGCGACGTCACCATAAGATGAGCGGCCTCGGTATCTTCCTTTTCGATCCAGTCGCGCGCGAGCTGAAATTCCTGCTCTTTTTCCAACATTGGAAACTTGCGAATCTCGGTCAGATAACGGCTGAGGCCGTTTTCGGAAGTAAGGGCCGGGACGTTGCCAGTGGCGGCTGCCATTCAGTGTTCTCCGTGATCGTTTCGACGAAACTTCGATATACCGCCATTGGGCCGGTATTGTGTCTGTTACGCGTGATAGCGCGGATTCCGTCGGAAACAGTGGATAAAGTAGATCAATTACCCGCAAATAGCGTGTCGGCAGGTTTGTTCCACGGAGGATGCGATGCTTCTTGATACCCCGATCTGTGATTTCGGCTGGAAAGCGCCGGATTTCACGCTGAAAACCCCGGCGGGCGCGGCCTTCACCATGTCCGAGCATCTGGGCGAGCGCGGGGTGCTGATTGCGTTCATCTGCAACCATTGCCCCTATGTCGTCGCGATTGCGGAACGGCTGGCCGCAGATGCGAAGGCCTTGCAGGATGAGGGCATCGGCGTGCTGGCGGTGATGTCGAACGATTATCGGGATTATCCCGCTGACGCGCCGGACAAGATGGACGCGTTTTCAAAGCATTACGGCTTTACCTTCCCATATCTGGTGGACGAGGGACAGACGGTCGGGCGGGCCTACAGCGCGGTCTGTACGCCGGATTTCTTCGGGCTGAACAAGGATGGTGAACTTCAGTATCGCGGACGGCTGGACGACAAGGGGCGCGGCAGGGACGACGGGCGGGTGCCGGAGTTGCTGAATGCGATGCGGATGATCGCCGAGACGGGCGAAGGACCGCGTCAGCAAGTGCCGAGCATGGGGTGTTCGATCAAGTGGACTTGATGCGGCGCAAAACTTCAACCAACTGGGAAAGATCGCCCGGCAACTCACTGGTGAATTGAAGGTTTTCGCCGTTGATCGGATGCACGAAACCGAGGGTTTTCGCGTGCAGGGCTTGCCTCGGGAATCCGGCGAGGGCGGCGCGGGTTTCTTCGTCAAGCGATGCCGGGGGCGTGCGCTGGCGACCATAGGTCTGATCGCCGACCAGCGGGAATCCGAGGTGAGTCAGATGCACGCGAATCTGGTGCGTGCGGCCCGTCTCAAGCCGGCACTCGACCAGCGAACAGGGGCCGAGATCGTCGATGCGGTGAAAGCGGGTCACGGCGCCGCGGCCATCGCTGACATTGACCGCCATTTTTTTGCGGTCACTGCGCGAGCGCCCGATGGTCGTTTCGACCCGCACCCAGCCCGGCTCAAAGGAAACGGCGGGCAATCCGGCCATGCGGGCATTGCTGCGATCCGGCCTGCCCCAGACCAGCGCGGCATAGCTGCGCTCAAGGTCGTGGGCCGCGAACTGCGCCGCCAATCCCTGATGCGCCGCGTCGGACTTGGCCACGACAAGGAGGCCCGAGGTGTCCTTGTCGATGCGGTGGACGATACCGGGCCGCCGCTCGCCGCCAATGCCGGAAAGTGTGTCGCCGCAATGGGCGAGCAGCGCATTGACCAGCGTGCCGGTCCAGGCCCCCGGCGCGGGGTGAACGACCATTCCGGCGGGCTTGTCGACGACGATCAGATGGGCGTCCTCGAAGACGACCGAGAGCGGTATATCTTCGGGCTGCGGCTCGGCCTCGACGGGGGGCGGCAGGGTCAGGCGAAAGGTCGCCGCGCCCTTGACTTTGGCCGAGGCATCCGTGACCGTCCCGCACGGTTCCGACAGGCGCTCGACCTCGCCCGCTTCGATCAGCATCCTGATCCGAGAGCGGCTGAGACCCGGTCGGGCCGCCGCATCGGTCAGAGCCTTATCGAGGCGCGCGCCCTTCGTCTCGGCGGGCAGCATTATTTCTATGGTATCCGGGGCATCGGTCATGGCACGCGACTTACACCAAACTGCCGACCGTGGCGATACGGACGATGAAGCGATCGAGCCGCCTCAGATCAGGCGCTTCCGCCTGTTGGTCAGCGCGCTGATGATCGTGATGATGGTCGGCATCCTCGGCATCGCCGCCGCCCTCGTGTGGCGTGTCGCGCAGTCGACCCCGGCGCCCGCCACGCTGCCCCCCGGCACGGTCCTTGAAACGCCAGCGGAAAGCACCGTTATCAGTGTCTCGCGCGCCGGGTCTCGGCTCTATCTGTTGCTGGAGGATCATGCGACCGAAGCGCGCCGGATCGAGGAACGCGACGCCGAAACCGGTCGGGTGATCGGCACATTCGATCTGGTCCCCGTGCCATCTGAGCGCGCGCCGTAGACTCAACTAAAAATTTTAATTTCTAAACATGTATATTATAAGTATAGGCTGATCCACGGATTGAAACTTGAAATGACCTGCGCCCGTAACGTCGACATCGCGCATGGTTATCGGGTGGGGAAAGCTGGATGAGAGTGACCCTGGTGAAGGGGCTGGACCTCGCGCGGCATGGGGCATTGCTCGAGTCCATGTTCCGGGCGCGCGCACGTTTTTATGACGACCGTCTTTGCCGGGATGTGCATGTCGATGACCGTGGGTGGGAAATCGACGAGCTCGATGGCGATGATGCGCTCTATATCGTGCTCGGTGATAGCGGCGGAGGGCATCTCGCGTCCCTGAGACTGTTGCCCAGCGAGGCCAAGACCGCGCTGAACGATGCGTTCATATCGGTTGTCGACGGTGCGGCGTTCGAGAATGCCGCCGTCTGGGAATGTACGCGGTTGATGGTGGATGCTGTCGATGCCGATACCACGCACGCGGTGACGGCGCAGCTTTTGCTGGCCCTTTGCGAAACGGCGCAGGCTGCGGGTATCCGCCTTGTGACCGGTGCCTTCGATGCCCAGACGCTGCCGATCCTCGCCCGCGCGGGGTGGCGACCGGAGCTTGTCGGGCAAAGCGGTCAGGGGCGTGAGGCGGTCTATCTTGGATATTGGCATGTCGACGAGTCCAACGCCGACGCCCTTCGCAAGGCTGGCGATCTGCATCGACACTGTCTGGATGAAAAAGCGCGTCGGGTGGCGGCGAGCCTGACCCGGCCTGGCACGTAGCCGCGCCGTGATAAATCATGGAAGATCAGCGGCATAGTGCCATCACACCCGCTCCATCCACCGATCAAACAGCAATCGCCGCCGCCGGCGGCGTCACGATCAGAAACGCATACAGGCTTGACTTCGACGGAAATTGTTGATCGACCGCTTGCGCGGCCCTTTCCCTATGATATAGACCGCGCTTCAACACGATAAGCGGGCGTGGTGGAATTGGTAGACACGCCAGATTTAGGTTCTGGTGCCGCAAGGTTTGGGGGTTCAAGTCCCTCCGCCCGTACCAAGGATTAAAGGGGGCCACGGCCCCGAATGAAACGAGATGAGCGCCCCTTGAGCGCGGCAGCCAGTAAGAGTCGGAAAAGCACGCAATGCAGGTAAACGAAAAGACCGCCGAGGGCCTCGTCAGAGCCTATGAGATCACCGTCCCGGCAAGCGACATCGACGCCAAGGTCACCGAAAAGCTGGAGACGCATCGCAAAGACTTCTCCATGAAGGGCTTTCGCAAGGGCAAGGCTCCGATCAGCCTAATGCGCAAGATGTTCGGCCAATCCGTCATGGGCGAGACCATTCAGGAGATGGTCGACGGGTCCGTACGTGACCTGATCGCCGAAAAGGATCATCGCCCGGCGATGAACCCCGACATCAAAATGGTCAACGAAGACTTCAAGGAAGGCGATGACCTTGAAGTTGCAGTGAATTACGAATTGCTGCCCGACGTGCCCGAGGTCGATTTCTCGTCCATCAAGCTCGAAAAACTCGTCGTCGAAGTGGGCGATGACGCCGTCAGCGAAAGCCTCGACCGCCTCGCCCAGGACGCCGTCGATTACGAGACCAAGGACGGCGCCGCCGAGGATAAAGACCAGATCATCATCGACTTTACCGGCCGGATCGACGGCGAGGCATTCGAGGGCGGCGCTGCGGAAGATTTTCCGCTCGTGCTCGGCTCGGGGCAGTTTATCCCCGGTTTCGAAGAACAGCTGATCGGCGCGAAGGCCGGGGACGAAAAAGACGTCGAAGTCAGCTTCCCCGACGATTACGGCAACGAACAGCTGAAGGGTCAGGCCGCCGTTTTCGAGACCAAGATCAAGGAAGTTAAGGCCCCCAAGGCCGCCGAGATCAACGACGACCTCGCAAAGCGCTTCGGCTCTGACGATCTTGACGCGCTGAAGGCCACGATTCGCGAGCGTGTGGCCGCAGAGTACAATCAGGCATCCCGCGCGCACCTGAAACGCAAGCTGCTCGACGCCCTCGATACGAAAGTCGATTTCGAGCTGCCGCCGACGATGCTCGACATCGAGGCGAAACAGGTCGCGCATCAGCTGTGGCACGAGGAAAATCCCGAGGTGGAAGGCCACGACCACCCGGAGATCGAGCCGACCGAGGAACATACCCGCATCGCGAAACGCCGGGTGATGCTCGGCCTGCTGCTTGCGGATCTTGGGTCGAAGAACAATATCCAGGTCCAGGAAGAGGAGCTGCGCAACGCCATCATGCAGCAGGCTCGCCAGTATCCGGGGCAAGAGCGCCAGTTCTTCGACTTCATCCGCGAAAACCAGAACGCGATGAACGAAATTCAGGCCCCTTTGTTCGAGGACAAGGTGATCGACCATATTCTCGAACAGGCTGTTCTGGAGGAAAAATCGGTCACCAAGGAAGAACTCGAATCTGCCTTGGAGGCGCTTGAAACCGACGCCGTCTGATCGCCGCATCCCTGCCGAAAATATCCGGCGCGGCGTCCGGACTTACGAAAAATAAAGACCTCACGGTCGACTGTCACCGGGCGCTTCCAAGCGGGAGCGTCCGGTCTCCGTTAAAGACCGCAAAACGCTGGAGCGAGTGATGAGAGACCCCGTCGATACCTATCTGAATACCCTCGTGCCGATGGTGGTCGAACAGACCAGCCGGGGCGAACGGTCCTACGACATCTATTCGCGGCTGTTGAAAGAGCGGATCATCTTTGTCTCCGGCCCGGTTCACGATGCCATGGCGACGCTGATGGTTGCCCAGTTGCTGTTCCTTGAAGCAGAGAACCCTAAAAAAGAAATCTCCATGTATATCAACAGCCCCGGCGGCGTTGTTACATCGGGATTGTCGATCTATGACACCATGCAGTACATCCGCCCGCAGGTGCAGACGCTGTGCATCGGACAGGCCGCGTCGATGGGCTCGCTGCTGCTGACCGCCGGGGCGAAGGACATGCGGTTCTCGCTGCCGAACAGTCGGATCATGGTGCACCAGCCCTCGGGCGGATTTCAGGGTCAGGCGTCTGATATTGAGATCCAGGCGCGGGAAATTCTCGAATTGCGCAAGCGTCTGAACCAGATTTACGTCGATCATACCGGCCAGGAGATCGAAGAAGTCGAGCGGGCACTGGAGCGCGACACCTTCATGACCGCGGAGAAAGCCAAGGACTGGGGCCTGATCGACGAGATCGTCAACAAGCGCGAAGTGCCTGATGAAGAAGGCTGATCCGGCCTCCCGGTGACGTGAAGAATCGACGCGGTCAAACGGCTTGAAAACGAAGTCTTTACTGTGTTCCAATAGCTATGCAGATGCGGTGTGCGGCGGGTCGAACCGGCTGGCACCGATGTCGCAGGGCTGTCGGCATAACCCGACAGCCACAGGCAGGAAAGAGATGGCATGAGTAAATCAGGCGGCGACTCGAAGAACACCCTATATTGCTCGTTCTGCGGCAAGAGCCAGCATGAGGTTCGCAAGCTGATTGCGGGGCCAACGGTCTTTATCTGCGACGAATGTGTCGAACTGTGCATGGACATCATTCGCGAGGAAAACAAATCTTCGCTGGTGAAATCCGGCGACGGCGTGCCATCGCCCCAGGAAATCTGCGACGTGCTGGACGATTACGTTATCGGCCAACGGGTTGCAAAGCGCGTGCTGTCTGTCGCCGTCCACAACCATTACAAGCGTCTGAACCACTCGGCCAAGTCTCAGGATGTTGAGCTGGCGAAGTCGAACATCATGCTGATCGGCCCGACGGGTTGCGGCAAGACCCTGCTCGCCCAGACCCTCGCGCGCATTCTCGATGTGCCCTTCACGATGGCCGATGCGACGACCCTGACCGAGGCCGGGTATGTTGGCGAGGATGTGGAGAATATCATTCTCAAGCTGCTGCAATCCGCCGATTATAATGTCGAGCGCGCCCAGCGTGGCATCGTCTATATCGACGAGGTCGACAAGATCAGCCGCAAGTCGGACAACCCTTCGATCACCCGCGACGTGTCGGGCGAAGGCGTGCAGCAAGCGCTGCTGAAAATCATGGAGGGCACCGTTGCCTCCGTGCCGCCCCAAGGCGGGCGCAAGCATCCGCAGCAGGAATTCCTGCAAGTGGACACGACCAATATCCTGTTCATCTGCGGCGGGGCCTTTGCCGGTCTCGACAAGATCATTGCCCAGCGTGACAAGGGATCGGGCATCGGCTTTGGTGCCGACGTCAAGGCCGATGACGACCGCAAGATCGGTGAATTGCTGGCCGAGCTTGAGCCGGAAGATCTGTTGAAGTTCGGCCTTATCCCCGAATTCGTCGGTCGCCTGCCGGTTCTTGCAACCCTGACCGATCTGGACGAGGCGGCGCTGATCACGATCCTGACCGAGCCGAAAAACGCGCTCGTGAAACAGTACCAGCGTCTGTTCGAGATGGAGGGCGCGAAGCTCACCTTTACGGAAGATGCGCTGTCGGCCATCGCGAAAAAGGCCATCGAACGCAAGACCGGCGCGCGCGGCCTGCGCTCGATCCTGGAAAACACGCTGTTGAACGCGATGTTCGATCTGCCGACCATGACCAATGTCGAAGAGGTCGTCGTGAATGGCGAAGTGATCGCCGGAAACGCGCAGCCGCTGTTTATCTATGGCGAAAGCGGTGAAGAGGCCGAGGAGGCCCCCGCCGCTGGCTAAAAGGTCCGACTCAGCGATCCTTACTGTTGAAGCCCTCGCCCCGTGCGGGGGCTTTTTCGTTGGCGGGCGAATGAAAATTCTCGCCGCCCTCCTCCCCAATGACGATTTATTGACCGTATCCTTAAATTGCCGGTTGCCACCGACCCAAAGATGGAACAGCTTTCACAGAATATTTATGGGGAATGACTGCGACGCAGCGCCCAAACTGGGGAGGAAATACGATGACCAAGGAATGTTGCGGCCCGGGCTATGCGTCACCGGCGGAGGCGATGCAGGCCGAGCGGGAAAAGCTGCTCTATACCGTCGCGCTCTACGTCGGCACCGGAATCGAGAAACCGGATTATCTGGCCACCGTCGATGTGGACCCGGACAGCCCGACCTATTCCAGCGTGATCGCGCGGACCGAGGCCGGATGCGTCGGCGACGAGTTGCACCATTCCGGCTGGAATGCCTGTTCGTCCTGTCACGACGATGCGACGAAGTCCCGGCAGTATATCATCCTGCCCGGTGTGCGGACCTCGAACCTCAATATCTATGACACGGCGGATGCCAAGAACCCGGTGCTGCACAAGGTCGTTTCCGGCGATGACATCAAGGCGAAGACCAATCTGTCCGCGCCGCATACGGTGCACTGCCTGGGCGCGGACATCATCATCTCGATGCTCGGCGATGCGGATGGCAACGGGCCGGGGGGCTTTTTGCACCTGAACGAAGACTTCGAGATCGTGGGCCGGTGGGAGAATGACCTCGGCGGCATGAAGTATAACTACGATTTCTGGTATCAGCCCCGCCATAACCAGATGGTCAGCTCTGAATGGGCCTCGCCCAATACGTTTATGCCGGGGTTCGACCTCGAAGACGTGGCGGCGGGCAAGTATGGCCAGTCGATCCACTGCTGGGATTTCGAGGCAAAGAAAGTCGTCAAATCCATCGACATGGGCGAGGAAGGCATGATCCCACTGGAGGTTCGCGGTCTGCATGACCCGGCCAGCAACGAGGGCTTGTTCGCGGCCACCCTCTCCTCGAATGTCTTCCGCTGGTATCGCGATGATGCGAATGAATTCCAGATCGAGAAGGTCATCGATATTCCGACCATAGACGTCGAGGGCTTTCCGGTGCCGATGCCGTCGCTGATCACGGATATTCTGATCTCGATGGATGACAAGTATCTGTACTTCGCCAACTGGCTGCACGGCGACCTGCGCCAGTATGACATCACCGACATTGCGAACCCGAAGATGACCGGTCAGGTCTGGCTCGGCGGGATGCTGGGCAAGGCACCAGAGGTGAACGGGGTCGAGGTGCAGGGCGCGCCGCAAATGATCCAGCTTTCGCTCGATGGCAAACGCCTTTATGCGACGACCTCGCTGTTTTCGAGCTGGGATAACCAGTTCTATCCGGGCATGAAGGAGAAGGGCGCGCAGATGTTCATGATCGATTGTGACACCGAAAACGGCGGCATGTCGATCAATCCGGACTTCCTCGTCGATTTCGGCAACGAGCCGAACGGTCCCGCGCGCTGTCACGAAATGCGCTATCCCGGCGGGGATGTGACCTCGGACATCTGGATGTAAGGCGGTGCTGTTTTGCCCCTGCGGATGCGTGCCGCCGACCCTGCTCTCCGAGAAGAAGGTGGAACTTTCGGCGGATCAAGCCGACACGCAAGACGGCGCTGAAAACGCCGCCGCCGCTGGCGATACCGCGCCCGATGCGGACACGGATCGCGCTGAAAAGTGAGCGATTCCCCTGTCCACAAGGTCACCATCGCCAACCGAACCTCCGATATATTGGAGGTCCGGGAGGATGAGGCGATTTACGATGTGTGCGAGCGGGAGGGCATCGCGGCCCCCATCGCTTGCCGCTATGGCGGCTGCATCACCTGCGCCGCGCGGCTGATTTCTGGCAGCGTCCGACAGCCGAAGGGCACGGCGCTGAACCGACGACAATCCCAGGCTGGATATATCCTGCTCTGCGTCGCGCAACCGAAGGAGGATTGCGTGATCGAGATCGGCGTCGAGACCCAAGGCGAGCTTTATCGCAACCCCTTCGCGGTCGCCTCGGGTCGTCGCTGATCTTAGTAGAGGCCGCCGCCGAGCGGCATACTGATATCGATCCGCCCCGCATGATCGTCATTCTCGCCGATGCGACCATCATAGCCGATGGACGCGATGGCCGGGCCGAAATCATAAGTGAGCTGCGCCCCGACCGTCATGCTGTCGGATTGCGCACCGCGACCCCGGCGCGAGAATGTATTGGTGGGCTGTAGCAGGCTGCGCGCGGTCACGCTTTGATCGCCGTTCTCCAACTCGCGCGTGTAAAGCGCCTTCGCGCGAAAGACGACGGGCATCGCCGGATTGTCGAGGTCACCGGCCTCAAGGAACATGCCCAGACTTGCGCGGGTTGAACTGACGTCGAAGCCATCATAGCTGACACCGGTAGCGGTCCAGCCATCTTCGGTATAGCCATCGACTTCCGCCGACCAGTGATCGACCGCCGCAATCGGACCGGCGGCAATGACATCATAGGTCAACGCCCGGACGCCGACCTCCAGCGAGGCCCCGTAGACATCGGCCTCCGTCTCGCCGCCGTTTTCGATGACGGCATCGCCGATGCGCGTGCTGCGGGAAACACGGTCGTAATCGGCGCTGCCGATGGTGGCGCTGACGCTGCCGAAAACCGTGCCGAAATCTGCGCCGGCGAAGATCGTGCCGTACATCGCCGATCCGTCGAAATTGAGCGGCGACTCGCTCAGCGCATCTTCCATCGACTGATAACTTGCCGCTGCGCCGACGGCGATTCCATTGCCGAGGCTGTAGGTCACGCCGCCCGTGCCGGTCAGGCGCAACGACCCGTGCGAGCCTTCGCCCGACAGCGCATTCCAGTCCGACTGACCGATGCCACCGGCCACGAAGGGTGCCCATCCCGCGCGCCGAATACGCTCGGGCGAGACTTGCGCCGCGGCAATCGTGCCAATCTCGCGACCCGAGGCAATTGCGGTGTAGGGCAGACCGGAGACAAGCACCGGTGCATTCACAACCGACGCCGCCTGGGCCGCCAGCAACTCATGAAACCCGGTGGTGAAATCGCGGCCATCCGAAAAGATCAGGTCCGTCGGCTGCGCCGCAATCTCGTTACAGGGATAGAGCACGTTCGACTCGAGGCAATCGACGGTCTGGTCGCCATCGGCGGAGAGACCAAAGCGCGCCGGATCATCCACGATGGCCGCCGCGAGGGCATTCTGGTCGATCAGCAGAACATCGTCCTCGCCCGCCAGCTCGGCAGCAAGTCTGGCATTGAACGTATCCGTCGCGTTGGTGCGGATTCGGCGGATCAATTCGGGATTATTCACCGCGGCTTGCAGGTCGGCGCGCAGGTCTGCCTCCTCCTCGGTAAAGGTCGCCATCGGATCGGTATCCTGACGCTCGACCAGAATCGCATCGAGCTGGGCAATGCCATCGGCGGCAAGCTGGGAGTCGGTTCCCGCTTCAGGCAGGATACCCATGTCGATCAGATTACTGACCACCACCAGCCCCGCCCCGGCATCGCGCAGGTCGAGCGCCCCGCCCGCAAGCGTCACCGCTGCCCCCTCGGCCTGTGCGGTTTGTACCGCCACATGTCGCTCTACTGCCGAATCGGACAGGTCGATGGTGCCGTCCAGATCGCGCTCGACATCGGCCAGCGCCTGAATATCGGCAGACCCGCCATTCATCAGAATGATGGCGTTGCGCGCCAGCAAGCGGGTATCCGCATCCGCGAGCAGGCCCAGCCGAGAGTTGCCCGGAACAACGACGAGGTCTTCGCCATTCGAATAGCGGATGCCATTGAGCGTGGAGACGCCGCTGATCGAATCGTCGATGGCGTCGGTATCGAAAAACCCGCCCGCAAAGTTCAACCCGGTGGTCACGGGGGGCGAATTGTCCAGCGCTTGCGGCTGCGACGGGTTCGTATCGCCATATCCGAGACTGCGCGAGACAATCGTTACCCAGGTACGGCCAATGCTGCCGCTGCTATCGCGGTTGGTAAACCGGCCCCGGCCATCGGTCAGGATCGGGTTGTCCTCATCGGCGAAGACTGTATCGGCATCCACATACTGGCCTGCATCGGCCATGCGGTCGCCGAAGACGATCAGGTTGGAAAACTCGCTCGCAACCGTTGCAGCGGTGAGAGACAGCGTCGCGGCACTCGCCATCAACACAGTTCGTGTACATTTGAATTTCATGGCGCTTTCCGGCGAATACGAGGAAGTGATTTCGTATCTGTACGGAATAAATTTTTAGGTTCGGTAAACCGATTTCATTAAAATGCAAGCAATATTAAGCCTTTGCGGGTGCTCGTTTTCGCGAGGCCTGGGCCGGGCATAGGTTGCCCCCGCCGCG
Source organism: uncultured Neomegalonema sp. (assembly GCA_937958625.1). Taxonomy (GTDB): domain Bacteria; phylum Pseudomonadota; class Alphaproteobacteria; order Rhodobacterales; family Rhodobacteraceae; genus JAHDDY01. The sequence goes on along the minus strand of CALGNO010000072.1, from coordinate 10,149 downwards.
TGCGCTCTTTATGTTGCAGCGCAAACAAAGCCGGGCGCTTTGCCCTGAATTTTTCAAAGGATTCCCATGAGCAAGATCAAAGTCGATAATCCCGTCGTTGAACTCGACGGCGATGAAATGACCCGCATCATCTGGGATTTCATCAAGCAAAAGCTGATCTTGCCCTATCTCGACATCGACCTGAAATACTACGATCTCGGTATCGAAGAGCGCGACCGCACCGATGACCAGATTACGGTCGATGCCGCCGAGGCCATCAAGAAATACGGTGTCGGCGTCAAATGCGCGACGATTACCCCCGATGAGCAGCGGGTCGAGGAATTCGGCCTCAAGCGGATGTATCGCTCGCCCAACGGCACGATCCGCAACATTCTCGGCGGCGTGATCTTTCGCGAGCCGATCATCTGCTCGAACGTGCCGCGCCTTGTACCCGGCTGGACCCAGCCGATTATCGTGGGCCGCCATGCCTTTGGCGACCAGTATCGCGCCACCGACTTTCGCTTTCCCGGCCCCGGCAAACTGACGATCAAATTCGTTGGTGAAGACGGGCAGGAGATCGAGCAAGAGGTGTTCGACGCGCCCTCCTCCGGCGTCACGATGGCGATGTACAATCTCGACGACTCGATTAAGGATTTTGCCCGCGCCAGCCTGAATTACGGCCTCGGGCGGGGTTATCCGGTCTATCTGTCGACCAAGAATACGATCCTCAAGGCCTATGACGGGCGGTTCAAGGACATCTTTCAGGAGGTCTACGACGCCGAGTTCAAGGCCCAATTTGAAGAGGCCGGGATCACGTATCAGCACCGCTTGATCGACGATATGGTCGCCTGTGCGATGAAGTGGTCCGGCGGTTATGTCTGGGCTTGCAAGAACTACGATGGCGACGTGCAGTCCGATACCGTAGCGCAGGGTTTTGGCAGCCTTGGCCTGATGACCTCGATCCTGATGACGCCGGACGGCAAAACGGTCGAGTCCGAGGCCGCCCATGGCACCGTCACCCGCCACTATCGTCAGCACCAGAAGGGCGAGCAGACCTCGACCAACTCCATCGCCTCGATCTATGCATGGACCGGCGCCCTCAAGCACCGCGCCAAGCTCGACGGCAACGAGCCCCTGCGCAACTTTGCCGAGACGCTGGAGAAAACGATTATCGACACGGTCGAGGGCGGCCATATGACGAAGGATCTGGCGTTGTTGGTCGGGCCGGATCAGGGCTGGCTGACCACCATGGGCTTTCTTGAAAAGATCGACGAGAACCTGAACGCCGCTTTGGCAGGCTGACACGATGAAGGACGCGCGCGCCTTGCGGATCGGATTTATCGGCGCGGGGCGGGTTGCGGGCGGATTGGCGAAAGCTTTGGACAGCGCGGGGTTTTCCGTCGTCGCGGTATCGAGCCGCTCCGCCTCCTCCGCCCAATCCGTCGCCGCGCTTTTGCACGGATGCGACGCCATGGCGGGCGGCCAAGCCGTCGCCGATGCCTGCGACTTCGTGTTCATCACCACGCCGGACGACGCGATTGCCAGGGCCGCCGACGCGGTTACGTGGCGCGCCGGTCAGGCTGTCGTGCACTGTTCCGGGGCGACCGAGGTTACCGTTCTGGACAGCGCGGCCCAGGCCGGAGCGATGATCGGCGGCTTTCATCCGATGCAGAGCTTTGGCGACCCCGCCCTGTCCGCGCAGTCCCTCGGCGGGTCGACAATCACAATTGAGGCGACCGCGCCGCTCGACGGCGTCTTGTCCGAAATCGCGGCGGCCCTCGACTGTCGGATCAATCGCCTGCCCCAAGGAAAGCGCGCGCTGTACCATGCTTCGGCGGGATATGGCTCGCAGTTTATCAACGTGTTGTTGGCCGAGACCGCCGCGATCTGGCGCGACTGGGCTGCGACCGAAGACGACGTCATCGCCGCCCTGATGCCGATGATCCGGGGCACGCTGAAAGCGGTCGAGAATAACGGAATTGCAGGGTCGATGCCGGGGCCGGTCTCCCGGGGCGACAGCCGTACCGTTGCGGCGCATCTCGATGCCCTGCGCGAGGCCGATGCCGACTATGCCGCATTCTACCGCGCCCATTGCCGCCGCAGCGTCGCCCTCGCTGAACAGGCGGGCCGGATTGATCAGGCGACCGCCACGACGATTCGGAAAACCCTCAGCGATTGACGAGCGTTAATCGTTACCCGGCGATCAGCGCCTCGGCAGCCGCAATCGCCTCATTGGCTTTGGATGGGTCGGGGCCGCCGGCCTGGGCCATATCAGCCCGTCCGCCGCCGCCCTTTCCGCCCAGAGCCGCCGCGGCAGCGCGCACCAGATCAACCGCGCTGACACGATCCGTCAGATCATCGGTCACGCCCGCCGCGACCGCCGCCTTGCCCCCGGCATCGGCGACCAAAAGAATTGCCGCACTGCCGAGCCGCGTCTTGTGTTCGTCGATCAAGCCTGGCAAGTCCTTGCCAGAGACGCCGGACAGGCTTTGGCCGAGGAAAGGCACGCCGCCAATGTCCTTCGTGACCGCTTCCTGACCGCCGCCATCGCCCGCAAGCGCGAGTTTTTTGCGCAGCTCGTTCACTTCGCCCTGAAGCGTGCGGCGTTCATCGACCAACGCGGCGACACGGTCCAAAACATCGTCGCGCTGAACCTTCAGCGCCAGCGCCACATCGGCCAAACGCCGGTCCTGATCGGCGAGATAATCGAGGGCCGCCGCCCCGGTCAGCGCCTCGATCCGGCGCACACCGGAGGACGATGCGCTCTCGCCAATGGTGACCATCGCGCCGATTTCGCCGGTGCGCGCGACATGGGTGCCGCCGCACAGCTCGAGCGAATAGACATCACCGCCGAGGCCCTTGCCCGACCCGGCTTCCGTGCCCATCGAGACTACCCGAACTTCGTCACCGTATTTCTCGCCGAACAACGCCTGGGCCCCAAGGCCGCGGGCGTCATCGGGCGTCATGATCCGCGTTTCTACGGCTCCGTTCTGGCGGATGAACGTATTGACCTCTTGCTCGACGCGCGTGATCTCGTCGGGGGACATTGCCTTGTTGTGGCTGAAATCAAAGCGCAGGCGATCCGGCGCGACGAGCGAGCCGCGTTGGGCGATATGCTCGCCGAGGGCACCGCGCAGGGCTTCGTGCAGCAGATGGGTCGCAGAGTGGTTGGCGCGGATGCGCGCCCGACGCGCGCCATCGACGGTCAACCGCGCCGCCGTCCCGACCCGCAAGGTGCCGGTTTCTATCGTGACGCTGTGGATGAACAGGTCGCCGAGTTTCTTGCGCGTCGTGCCAACGGTGCCCGCGCCGTCGTCGGTTTTGATCGTGCCGCTATCGCCGACCTGCCCGCCCGATTCGCCATAGAACGGGGTCTGATTCAAGATGACGTCGACCGTATCGCCCGCCCCCGCGATGTCGACGATTGCGCCGCCCTTGACGATGGCGAGTACCTGTCCTTCGGCGTCGAGCTTGTCGTAGCCGAGAAATTCTGTGCCGCCATGGGTTTCGTGCAGATCGAACCAGACGCTTTCATCCGCCGAATCCCCCGATCCGCTCCATGCTGCGCGCGCGCGTTCTTTCTGCGCGGTCATCGCCGCATCGAAGCCCTCGACATCGACCCCGCGATCCCGCTCGCGCAGGGCGTCCTGGGTAAGATCGAGGGGAAAACCGTAGGTGTCATAGAGTTTGAAGGCGGTCTCGCCGGGCAGGTTTGCGCCGTCGGGCAGGGCGTCCAGCGCGGTATCGAGCAGGCCGAGACCGCGCTCTAGCGTGGTGCGGAAGCGTTCTTCTTCCAGCCCCAGCGTCTCGGTGATCAATGCCTGCGCGCGGCCAAGCTCCGGGAAAGCCTGTCCCATTTCCGCGACGAGGGTCGGCACCAGACGGTGCATCAACGGGTCATTCGCGCCAAGCTGATGAGCATGGCGCATCGCGCGGCGCATAATGCGGCGCAGGACGTATCCGCGCCCTTCATTGGAGGGCGCAACGCCGTCAGCGATCAGAAAAGACGTCGAACGCAGGTGGTCGGCGACGACGCGGTGGTGCATCTTGCCCGGTCCGTCGGGGTCCGATGAGGTTGCATTTGCGCTCGCCTCGATCAGCGTGCGCATCAGGTCCGTGTCGTAATTGTCGTGTTTTCCCTGCAAGAGCGCCCCGATCCGCTCCAGCCCCATCCCGGTGTCGATACAGGGATTGGGCAGCGGCTCGCGGGTGGTCGCGTCCAGTTGTTCGAACTGCATGAAGACGAGGTTCCAGATTTCGATGAACCGGTCGCCGTCCTCATCGGCACTCCCCGGCGGGCCGCCAAAAATCTTATCGCCGTGGTCGTAGAAGACTTCGGAGCACGGGCCACAGGGACCAGTGGGGCCCATCTGCCAAAAGTTATCGCTGGTCGCGATGCGGATGATCCGATCGTCGGAAAAGCCCGCGACTTTTTTCCAGATATTCGCGGCTTCATCATCGTCATGATAGACCGTGACCAGCATCCGGTCGGGATTGAGGCCGAAATCCTTTGTCAGCAATTCCCATGTCAACGGGATCGCCTGCTCTTTGAAATAGTCGCCGAACGAGAAGTTGCCGAGCATCTCAAAAAAGGTGTGATGGCGTGCGGTGTAGCCGACATTGTCGAGATCGTTGTGCTTGCCGCCGGCGCGCACGCATTTTTGCGAGGTCGCCGCGCGATTATAGGGACGGCTTTCCAGCCCCGTGAAGACGTTCTTGAACTGCACCATGCCCGCATTGGTGAACATGAGCGTCGGGTCGTTGTCGGGCACCAGAGAACTGGACGCGACTTCTTCGTGGCCGTTACGGACGAAGAAATCCAGAAATCCGCGTCTTATCTCTTTGAGACTGGCCATCATTGATGCTCCGAAAACAACCGGCGCACCATGCACCGTCGAAGGGCGCTTTTATCGTGGGGGCCGCGCGGTGTCCATCGACGCGAAAGCGTGCAGATGATCGAAAGAACCAGCGGGATTGAGGCCCGACTCCCTTCGGGAACCGGACCTCAACAAAAGCAGGTCAGACGTCCTCGTCGCCCTCTAGCTCCGCTTCGAGGTCGAGGCCGTTTGCATTGCGGATGCGGTGTTCGATTTCGTCCGCGATGTCCGGGTTTTCCTTGAGGAAAGTCTTCGCGTTTTCGCGGCCTTGGCCGATACGCTGATCGCCATAGGAGAACCAGGAACCCGACTTGTCCACCACCCCGGCCTTGACGCCCAGATCAATCAACTCGCCGCGCTTCGAGATGCCCTCGCCATACATGATGTCGAATTCGACCTGGCGGAATGGCGGCGCGACCTTGTTCTTGATCACCTTGACGCGGGTCTGGTTGCCGACGACTTCGTCGCGGTCCTTGATTGCACCGATACGGCGAATGTCGAGGCGCACCGACGAATAGAATTTCAGCGCATTACCGCCCGATGTGGTTTCGGGGCTGCCGAACATCACACCGATCTTCATCCGAATCTGGTTGATGAAGATGACCATGCATTTCGAGCGACTGATCGAGCCGGTCAGCTTGCGCATGGCCTGACTCATCAGGCGGGCCTGGGCACCTACCTGGTGATCGCCCATATCGCCCTCGAGCTCGGCCTTGGGCGTCAACGCCGCCACCGAGTCAACCACGACAACCGAGATTGCGCCGGAACGAACCAGCGTATCGGTGATCTCCAACGCCTGCTCACCCGCATCGGGCTGGGAAATCAGCAATTCGTCGAGATCGACGCCGAGTTTACGCGCATAACCGGGATCGAGTGCGTGCTCGGCATCGACGAAGGCACAGACGCCGCCATTTTTCTGGGCTTCAGCAATGACGTGAAGGGCGAGGGTGGTTTTACCGGAACTTTCCGGGCCATAAACCTCAATGATACGGCCCTTGGGCAGACCGCCGATCCCGAGGGCAACATCGAGGCCAATCGAACCGGTCGAAACCGCCTCGATGTCCATGACGGCACTGCCTTTGCCGAGTTTCATGATCGAACCCTTGCCGAAAGCGCGTTCAATTTGCGCCAGAGCGGATTCGAGAGCTTTTTCTTTTTCCATGTCGTCTCTTTCGACGAGCCTTAGTGCGGCATCGGCCATTCCAGCGCTCCTTATTTCACGCCCCACCCATGGGAGCAATGACTGAACTGGGACGATACGTACTGGAAATGTTCCAAGAGGACAAGAACAAAATATGCACGGAATACCGATCCGTGCATATTTCTTCTGACGATATGAGGCTGGTCAGCCTGCCTTGACGGACTCGCGAAGCGCCTTGATGCGCTTGAGCGCGTCATTGCGGGACGGAATATTCGGTGCCGTCATGCTGCCAGCGCCGACGCCAAGATCGTGATCTGTGACCGACGCATTGTCGTCGGTGGCAATATCCTCGATCTGGCCCGCAAACGATGTGTCGTGGGCCGCAGGATATTCTACGGGGTCCGCGTCGTCACCGAACATGGCGTCGAAGGTTTCATTATCGCTGCGAAAATCATCGACCCGCGTTGCCGCCGTATCGACGGCTGACTTGGCGCTTTCGGTTGCCGAAATCGCCGCGCCGCTTGCCGTGGCAGCGACGGCACCGGTCGCTGCCGCAGCCGTGGCGGATGCATCGGAAGCGGCCTTCGACGGCCATTCTTCGCGGATGGAATCCTTCAAACGATCGAGATTGGGCTTTTTCCAGTTATCGGGGTCGTTGCGGTCCGCCGAGTCCTGCTTGTCAGCATCGAGAGACTTTTCCTCCGCCGGGTCCACCTCATCGCTCAGGATCATCGCGGCGCTGGCGGCGGCGGTCGTTGCCGCCGTGGCCTTGGCGGCGGTCGAGAAAGAGGCCTTGGAAGGCGCAATTTCCTCGCGGGTGTCAAGACGGCCCGAGCGCTCGCGGGTTACAGCCGAACCGCTTTCGAGGACGTGGCGGGGCGGCGAATCGTCTTCGGTCACATAGAGATCGTGGTCGCTGTCGGAACCATGACGCCGCGCCCGGCGCTTGCGCCCGAGCCACCAGACGAGGGCAACGACCAGCGCCAGCAAAATCGCGGAAGCAACGGCGAAGAGACCGAATGACGACATGCCGCCAGCCCCGTCGGCGGCGGCAGAAGCTTGTCCACCAGCGCCGGCACCCTGTGCGCCGTCGGTGGCGGGCATCCCGAGTTGTTCGCGCAGATCCTCAAGCGGATCCTCGAATTCGAAAGCGGTCTGGGCAGTCACGACGGTGATCGAGGCAACGGTCGCAAACACACCGGCAAACAGCGCGAGAAGCCCGCCATACTCCTGAAAACGATTCTTCTTGGGCAGTGCCTGATAATTCAACATGATAACTACCGTCCGCTTCCGACGTCGCATGAAAAGAAAAAAGCGACTTTTATGTCTCGTTTAGGGACGAGAACCGTTCCCCTGCGACTATGTTTCAAGTCGCGGGCCAGAAGCGTGCCGAACCAAACCCGTCGATTTCAGCAAGCTACTGCGCTGTGCCGATACCTACCGAATTGGTTAACGGTCGTACAGGGTAAAAAGATCAGGTGAAGGAGTCGGGAACTGCCGCCTTTTTCTCGCGAATAAAGGCACACAGCGCCTCGTCTATGCCGGGATCGAGGGCCGGGGCTTCGTATTCGGCCAAGGTTTTTTTCCACAAGGCATTAGCACGGGTGGCGGTATCCCGGCTGCCCTCCATTTCCCATTGCTCGAACGAGCCATTATCTGCGACTTCAGAACGATAGAACGCGGTCTTGAAGTTGTTTTGAGTGTGTTCGCAGCCCAGGAAGTGCCCGCCGGGGCCGACTTCGGCAATGGCATCGAGGGCCTGTGCCTCGGTCGAGATGTCGATGCCCTTCGCAAAGCTGTGCATCATGCCGAGCTGGTCGCAATCCATCACGAACTTCTCGTAGGACGAGATCAGGCCCCCCTCCATCCAGCCCGCCGCGTGCAACATGAAATTCACGCCGCCCATCACCGCCGGAATGATCGTCGCGTTGCTCTCATAGGCCGCCTGCGCATCGGGGGCCTTCGAACCGCAGAGCGCGCCGCCCGAGCGAAAGGGCAGACCCGCTCGACGGGCCAGTTGCGCCGCGCCGTAGAGGACCAGCGCTGGCTCAGGCGTGCCGAAGGTGGGAGCGCCCGTCTGCATGGAGATATTGGCCGCGAAGGTGCCGAAAATCACCGGCGCGCCGGGGCGCACGAGCTGGGCAAAGGCGGTTCCGGCCAGCACTTCGCAGAGCACCTGCGTCAGCGTTCCGGTCACCGTCACCGGCGACATGGCCCCGGCGAGGATGAAGGGCGAAACGATGCAGGCCTGGTTATTCTGCGCATAGACATCAAGCGCGCCGAGCATCGTGCCATCCAGCACCATGGGCGAGTTACAGTTGATCAGGCTGGTCAGCACCGTGTTCTGCTGCACGAATTCCTCGCCAAAGACGAGGTTACACATGTCGATTGTATCCTGCGCCCGTTCCGGTGCCGTGACGCTGCCCATGAACGGCTTATCACTGTATTTGATATGGGCGTAGATCATATCGAGGTGGCGCTTGTTGACGGCGATGTCACAAGGCTCGCAGACCGTGCCGCCCGAATGGTGCATATACGGGCTGACATAGGCCATTTTGACGAAATTATTGAAGTCCTCGATGGTCGCGTAGCGGCGGCCCTTGTCGAGATCAGAAACGAAGGGCGGGCCATAAACCGGTGCAAAGACTGTGCTTTTGCCGCCGATGGGCACGCTGCGCTCGGGGTTACGAGCGTGCTGGACGTATTCGGTCGGCGCGGTCTTGATCAACTCGCGCAGCATCCCGCGCGGAAAGCGCACGCGCTCCTCAGACCGGTCAACCGTCGCCCCGGCCTTTTCCCACAGATCAAGGGCGCGGGGGTAGTCCTTGAAGCCGATGCCGATTTCTTCGAGAACCTTGTCGGCATTTGCCTCGATAATCGCCAGTCCCTCCTCGTCGAGCACCTCGAAGGGCGGCAGGGTTCGCTGGATTGCGGGCATCTGCATGACTTGCGGTTTGGCCCGGGCGGCCCGGCGCGCATCGGCCCCGCCCCCGGCACCCCCGCGAGAGCGGCGGGATCGGGCAGGAGCTTCGGAAACGGTTTCGTCGGTCATGGCGAATCTCCCGCGCGGGCATCAATGGCTGTGGCGGACACGATAGTCGAGGCACGCCAACGCCTTCGCCGGTAATCGGCAATCGTTGGGGCGGAAGCGACATTGGGGCGATAGAGCCAAGGCAGTTTGTTTCTGGGCAGCGCGCCTGACATCAGCGGGCGGAAATAATTCTGTGACACCGATATATTGTCGCGAACGCTAGACTCTCTGTGCTTGGCGGCTTAGTCGGTTTCTGAATGCTGGAGAGCCGCCCATGACGCCCGTCGACGACCGTATTCTCATCATTGATTTCGGCAGCCAGGTCACGCAGTTGATCGCGCGGCGCGTGCGCGAGGCCGGGGTGTTCTGCGAGATCAGGCCCTATGACAACCTGCGCGACGGGCTGACCGCGCCGGGCCTGAAGGGGATTATCCTCTCGGGCGGGCCAGCCAGCGTCGGGGATGAGGGCAGCCCGAGGGCACCGCAGCAGGTTTTCGAGCTGGGCGTGCCGGTCCTCGGCATTTGCTACGGCCAGATGTGCATGGTGACCCAGCTTGGCGGGGTTGCGGCGGGCAGCAGCGAGCGCGAGTTCGGACGGGCCTTCGTCACCGTAAAGCACCCGTCGCCTTTGTTCGCCGGTCTGGCCGCGCCGGGGGAGGACGAAGAAGTCTGGATGTCCCACGGCGACCGGGTCACCGAATTGCCGGAAGGTTTCAGCGTCATCGGCTCATCGCCGAACGCGCCCTTCGCCGCCTTTGCCAACGAGGAGCGCGGGTTTTACGGCGTGATGTTCCACCCGGAAGTTGTGCACACGCCGCGCGGGGCCGTCCTTCTGACCAACTTTGTCCGGGAGATTGCGGGCTGCGCGGGCGACTGGACCATGGCCGCCTATAAGGACGAGGCCATCGCCGCGATCCGCGAACAGGTTGGGCCAGAGGGGCGCGTTATCTGCGGTTTATCGGGCGGTGTTGACAGTTCGGTTGCGGCGGTTCTGATCCATGAAGCTATCGGCGAGCGCCTTACCTGCGTCTTTGTCGATACCGGCATGATGCGCCATGGCGAGGCCGATGAGGTCGTCACCATGTTCCGCGACAACTACAATATCCGTCTGGTCCACGAGG
>CALGNO010000071.1 GCA_937958625.1 uncultured Neomegalonema sp. | reverse complement strand
CTCGAACAGCGTCGGTACGACAAACCCCACGCGCGTTGGCTCATGGGCCAGCACAACGACGCCCAGCGTCACCAACCCGGAAACATTGGCCAGCGCTTGCAAGGTCCACGGGTCGGCGGCATCCGACAGCAGTTTCGTGATCGTCATATAGATGGCAAAGCAAACCGCCGCTCCGAGGGGCAGCAGGGCGACCGCACCGAACTCGCCAAAGCTGGGACGGATAATCAGCATGGCACCGCCGAACCCCACCAAAACGGCCAATATCCGCCGCCAGCCAATCGTCTCGCCAAGAAAGACGGCGGAGAACAGCGTCAGGATCAGAGGCTCAACAAAAAAGATCGCCGCCACATCCGCCAGCGGCATATACGCGAGCGCCGCAAAGAAAAACGCCGTCGCTCCCGCAATCCCGGCCCCGCGCAGAAAGTGCAGCCACAGGCGCGGCAGACGCAGGCACGCAAGCCCGTTCCTCGCCACGACGAACGGCACCAACAGCGTTGACCCCACGACAAACCGCAGCCATGCGATCTCGACCGCCGGTATGGTCGCCGACAGGTGCTTGGCGAGCGCGTCGATGACCGGAACGACCAGCATTGCGGTCGTCATTAGGATCAATCCGGTTGCTCCGGCGCGATTCGTGATAGAGGGAGAAACCTGGGTCATGGCGTCGGACGCTAGGGCTTTGGCCTGCACGACGCGACCTAATTCGAGAGGCCACCATGAGCGTCACGACATCCTTCCGCGTTTCCGGCTTCCTGCGCCTCTGCACCCTGTCGGGCGAAGCGGCCTACGTTCTCAAACGCGGCGACGAGACGGCGGGCGCGGTCATCGTCAAGCATCTGCGCCCGGACCGGACCGCCGTGGTCTATGCCCGCCGCTACAGTATGGATGATGAGATCGTGTGGGAGCGCGCGACGGGCGATGACCCGGTGCCCGAGGCTAAGGCCGATGAGTATATCAACCGCCGCACCGCCTCCGATGCCGACCTGTGGGCGATCGAGGTCGAAAGCCGCGAAGAAACGCCGCCGCTTACTGATCTATGATGGCGGCCTGCTGCGGGTCCAGCGAGTAGAAATCGGTCGCCGAGGCCGGCACATACCGCCTCGAAACACCCTTGGGCAGGCAAAGCGGATCGGTGATGAAGGCCCGCACGAACGACCCGTCATAGAACTCAACCGCCGCAACGCACCCGGTCGGCGCGTGGATCGAGAATAGGGTTTCGCGCTTCAATTCCAGCCGAATGTCATGGGGCTTGGCAAGCGCTTCAGCGACGGGCACCGCCATGGATGCGGTCAAAATCGCGGAAACTAGAAATTTCATCATCATTACAACACCCCTATAGCTTGCTGTTGCCAAGACAGTCTCGCGAAGCAACGCGCGGGTGACTAAAAGTTAACAAATGGTTTACCGAATCGCGCTTTGCGCGAAGTGATTTGCGTCACGGAAAGGCGAGATTGCTCTTCTGTGACCCATTTGCATCACCAGCGGGTGGTGATTTGACCCTTTTCGATGGACTTGCCGCGCGCAGGTTTTTAAGCCGTGGCCATGAATGACGAGACCAAATCCGGCCCGCCCGAAGACGAAGATGATCGCATTGTCAGCGAGGCGCTGGGCCGCGCCCTTGGCGGGCGCTATCTCACCTACGCGCTATCGACCATCATGCACCGGGCGCTGCCCGATGTGCGCGACGGGCTGAAGCCGGTCCACCGCCGCATTCTCTATGCCATGCGCCAGATGCGCCTGAACCCCGAGGGCGGGTTTAAAAAATCGGCAAAGGTTGTCGGCGAGGTCATGGGCAGTTTCCACCCCCATGGCGATCAGTCGATTTATGACGCGATGGTTCGCTTGGCGCAGGATTTCGCCAGCCGCTATCCGCTGGTCGATGGCCAAGGCAATTTCGGCAATCTCGACGGCGATAACCCGGCGGCCATGCGCTATACCGAGAGCCGCCTCACTCCGATTGCCCTTACTTTGCTGGAGGGGTTGAGCGATGACGCGGTAGACTTTCGCCCGAACTACGATGGCGAAGAGCTCGAACCCGATGTCCTGCCCGCCGCTTTCCCGAACCTGTTGGCAAATGGCGCGACGGGCATTGCCGTGGGCATGGCGACGGCGATCCCGCCGCACAATGTCGATGAGCTGTGTCAGGGCTTGCTGCACCTGCTGAAAACCCCCGGTGCGACTGTCGAAAAGCTGGTCGATCTGATCCCCGGTCCCGACTTCCCCACCGGTGGCATCATCGTCGAGCCGCGCGCCAATATAATCGAAGCCTATCGCACGGGACGCGGCGGCTTCCGCCTGCGCTCTCGCTGGCATCGCGAGGATTTGGGGCGGGGCCGTTATCAGATCGTCGTGACCGAGATTCCCCACGCAATCCAGAAAAGCCGCTTGATCGAGCGCATCGCCGCGCTGGTCATGGAACGCAAAGTGCCGATCCTCGCCAACGTCAACGACGAAAGCGCCGAGGATGTGCGTGTGGTGTTGGAGCCGCGCTCGGGCACCGTCGATCCCGATGTGCTGATGGAAACCCTGTTCAAGCAGACCGACCTCGAAGTCCGTGTGCCGCTCAATTTGAACGTCCTCGACGCGACCCGCACCCCGCGCGTCATGTCCCTGCGCGAGGCCCTGCAAGCCTTTCTCGATCACCGGCGCGAGGTGCTGCTGCGCCGGTCTCGTCACCGCATTGGCAAGATCGACGCACGGGTTGAAGTGCTCGACGGCTATATCATCGCTTTCCTCAATCTCGACCGCGTGATCGAAATCATCCGCAACGAGGATGAACCGAAACCGATCATGATGGCGGAGTTCAGCCTGACCGACGTACAGGCCGAAGCAATCCTCAACATGCGCCTGCGCTCCCTGCGCAAGCTCGAAGAGATGCAACTGCGCGACGAGCGAGAAAAGCTGGTCGCCGAACGCGAAGGCCTGACCGCAATCCTCGAAAGCGAAGACCTGCAATCGTCAAAAATCGCCGACGAACTGCGCGACATCCGCAAACGCTTTGGCGTGAAAGCCGAGGGCGGCGCGCGACGCACCGATTTTGCCGAAGCACCCCGGATCGAGGCGGCGTCTATGGATGCGATGATCGAGCGTGAACCGATCACGGTCATCTGCTCCGAAAAGGGCTGGATACGCGCCATGAAGGGCCACGCCGCCCTTGATGCCGATGTGAAATACAAGGACGGCGACGGCCCGCGCTTCATGTTCCACGCGCAGACGACTGACAAGCTGCTGCTCTTCGCCACCAATGGCCGGGTCTACACGCTTCCCGCCGACAAGCTGCCCGGTGGGCGGTCCATGGGAGAGCCGGTGCGCCTCATGGTCGATCTGCCAAACGAAGAGCAGATGGTCGCGCTTTTTGCCCATGTGCCGGGAGCAAAGCGGATCGTCGCGTCGAATGATGGTCGCGGCTTTGTCGTTGCAGAGGCGGACGCTGTGGCCCAGACGCGCACGGGCAAGCAAGTGCTCAATACCGACCCGCTATCGCGCGCGGCCTATTGCGTGGAGATCGGGTCGGAAGATGACACAGTCGCCGTCGTCGGTGAAAACCGCAAGGTGCTGCTGTTCCCGCTTTCCGAACTGCCAGAGATGACGCGCGGAAAGGGCGTTTTGCTGCAGCGTTATAAAGATGGCGGCATGAACGACCTGCGCACGCTCAAGCTGGAAGAGGGCCTTAGCTGGTTAATGTCCGGCGGCAAGACCCGGACTGTGGTTGGCGAAGACTTGGCCGAATATGTCGGCAAGCGTGCCTCGGCGGGCCGCATGGCCCCCCACGGTTTTCCGCGCGACAACCGCTTTTCATAAAGGGCCGAGCGGTCAAAACCAGGAACTGACCACGTCGCCGATACCGCTCAACACACTGCCGGATTCAATCCGGCAGTATCCCCGCGCCTTCTCGGCTTCGGAGTTAGAGGGGTTCGCGGCGAGCAACAGGTCAAAGTCCGAAATCGCCTCGTCGCACCGGTCAAGGGCGCGCCGCGAAAGGCCGCGCATCAGCATCAGATCGGGATCGTTGCGGAAGGTGCGCAGGGCATCGTCGAAATCCGCTTCTGCAAATTCATAGCGCCCGAGCACAAAATCGGCCTCGCCCCGCTTCGCCAGCGTAATCGGCGCGCCGTTCGTCAGCGCGACGGCATCGTCATAGGCCACACGCGCCGCCTGAGACTTCCCAGCCGCCATAAAGGCATCACCCCGGGCCAGCGCAATCTGTTCCAGCTTCGCGTTGCTGTTGCGGGCCTGTTCGAGGGCTGCGAGGGCTTCGTCCGGACGGCCCAGGGCCGTCAGCGATTGCGCGCGCAGCAAAAAGCCACGGGCGCGCTGGCTCGGGCTTTCGATCAGCGCCTCGGTGTTGCGCAAGGCCCCGCTGGGATTGCCCAGTGCAAGTTCGGCTTGAGACAACCGCGCTACGGCCATCAGATCGGTCGGGTCGAGTTCCAGCGCCTTTTGCGCATCGCTGCGGGCCAGATCGGGCCGCCCGAGGGCAAGAAAAGCACTCGCGCGCTGGGTTCTGGCGGCGGCATCGTTGGGCCTTGCCTTTACGGCGGCATTGAAGAAGGCCAGCGCCTCGCGCTCCTCGCCCCGGGCCAGCTTGGCCTTGCCGATTGCCCCGCGAACCATCGGGTCGGCGGGCGCACGGATTGCGGCGCGGGATAGCATATCCATCCCATCCTCGACCTCGCCGAGCGCCAACAGCGCAACGGCGCGGTTATAGAGAATGGCCGGGTCGCCGGGCCGCTCCTGCGCGGCCTGTTTAAACAGCGCAGCCGCCTCTAGCGGTTTGTCCATCGCCATGCGAGCGCGGCCCTTCTGGAACAGCAGCGCGACGCTGGCCTCTGGCCAGGCACCAATCGCGGCGAGTTCGCGCTCGGCTTCTCTGGGGCGATCCGCATCGATCAGTGTTGCAGCAAGGTGATAGCGGATGGGCCGCGTCTCGGTCGAGATTTTCAGCAACCGCTGAAGGTCTGCAACGGCACCGCCGGTATCGCCGACATTCCGCCGAACCGATGCCCGCGCGGCCAGCATCGCCGCATCCGGCTTCAGATAGAGCAGGGCCTCGTCGTAATCCTTCAGCGCGCCGTCCAGATTGCCCCGGCGGCGGCGCACATCGGCGCGTTTGCGAAACGCGCTGCCATCGTGTCGGCGCAGGTTGATCGCCTCGTCAAAGGCCAGTTCTGCCTCGGCCAACTGGCCCAACGCTACCCGCGCATCGCCGATGGCACGATAGACATCGGCACCGGTGTCGATGTCGCGGGCCACGATAAACTCGCTCAGCGCGCCCTCATACCCGCCCAGCGCATAGAGCGCCTCGCCGCGAAGCAGGGCAAGGCGTCGGTCGAACCGGCGGTCGATATGGGCAAAGCCGTCGGTCCCCCGCACGGCACGCGCCACGTCCTGCGCGCTGTCGATCTTGGCCAAGGCACGCTCGGGCTTTTTGTCGAGCAGATGGATCGCTGCATGATCCAACAGCAGTTTCGGGCGTGAGCCGCTGATGGGCTGGATCAGTCTCAGCGCTTGCCGCGTCTCGCCGAGATTGGCCAGCGCACGCGCCTTGCCGGCAATCGCATCGACGTCGCCGGGATTTTGTTCGAGGGCCGTATCGAAGGTTTCGAGGGCGACTTCGTACCGACCGGCTGCCAGAGAAGCCCACCCGGCTTGTTTCAGCAGGTAACCTTCGCGCGCCGCTGGGTCGGTCTGCGATAGGCTCGCAGTGACAGCGACCGTCGAAATCGTCGCTGCAATAAACCCAGAAAAAACAAACTGTTTCAGTATACTTATGGCGCGTCTTTGCATCGTCTCGTCACCTCTGCTTGCAACCCTTTGTACAACAAGAGTCCTTTGCAGATCAACGGCAAGCCGGTATCTCTGTAAAAATAATCGTCCCGGGCGGGGTCAGGCAGCCTTTTTGGCACTCAAGGGGCAATGGGTCTGTCCCCATTCCTGCATCAATATCAGCGCCTGACGCAACTCCTGAGCCTTTTGTGTCGGCACGTATTCGAACCGGCGCGATTCCGGTGAGATCGGCTGCCGCTCCAACAGGCCATCATCCACAAGACGGCGCAATCGGTCCGAAAGGATATTCCGCGCAACGCCAAGTTTGTCCTGGAGCATTTCGAAGCGGGTGGAGCCGTTCAATGTGTGCCAGAGAGTGAGCAGGATCCACCCGTCGCCGATTTCACCCATTGCCCGGGCCATGGGACACGCACGTTCTGTCAAATTGCTCCGTATCATCCGAGCGCTCTCCAATTATTTACCGAATGGTAAAACAATCATTGGGCGTTTCCGAGTGGTTTGGCAATCGTCATCATTGCCACATGCGCTTTACAGACAAATCGTGCGCCTTGCGTGACATTTATGCTTATGCTTTTGAAGCCCTCGCACCAGCGCTATGTAGACGCTGGCGAAGGTCGCTTGCTGGCAAGGAGTATGGGCGAAATGGACGTTCTTTTTTCAATTGAGGCGCTGGGCACGCTCGCGTCACTGATTTTTTTGCAGGCGGTGCTCGGGTTCGACAATCTGCTCTACATTTCGATCGAGTCCAAGAGGGCACCGGCAGACAAACAGGCGATGGTCCGCAAGGCCGGGATCGCGATTGCCGTTCTCCTGCGTCTCGTGCTGCTCTTCGTGGTCATGAAAATCCTCGCCAGCGTCGTCGAGCCGCTTTTCATCCTCGAAGACACCAATGTCGAAAAGGCATCTGACGCCGCCGCTGCTGCCGGGGGTGTCATGACGCTCGCCAATCCGGTCATCGGCGGATCGTTCAATCTCAAGGCGCTGATCTTCCTCTTCGGGGGCGGTTTCATCATGTATACGGCGGTGAAAGAGATTAACCACCTGCTCTCCATCGACGATATCGGCCACGAGAAAGCTGGCGGTTCGAAATCGACCTTTACGGTCATCGCCCTGATCGTCTTCATGAACCTGATCTTCAGCTTCGACTCGATCCTGTCGATGATCCCGCTGACGACGCAATTCGCGACCGACGATTTCATCTCTCCCCAGTTCATTCTGCTTGCCATCGCGGTTCTGGTCAGCGGTGCCCTGATGATCCTGCTGGCGGATCGGGTGGCCGAGTTCATCCAGAAAAACCGGATGTTCGAGGTGCTGGGTCTCTTTATCCTGCTCATCGTCGGCGTCATGCTGCTGGGCGAGGGCGGGCATGTCGCGCACATGACGCTGTTCGGCTACAAAGTCGAAGCAATGTCGAAGACGACCTTCTATTTCTCGGTCATTGTCCTCTTCATCGTCGACATTGTTCAGACCAGCTATCAGCGGAAGTTGCAGGCCAAGAAAAAGGCCGAGATCGCCGATCCGGCGACCAATGCCGCGACAACCGAAGACGCCTATCGCGAACAGGGGCTGCCCCATGCTTGACCTCGCATACTCCGAACCCGCGCCCAAGGTAATGCAGGGCGCGACCGGCGATTGGGAATTGGTGATCGGCATGGAGGTCCACGCACAGGTGGCCTCCACCGCCAAGCTGTTCTCGGGTGGTTCGACCAGTTTCGGGTCGGACCCCAACAGCAACGTCGCCCTCGTGGATGCCGCGATGCCGGGAATGTTGCCGGTCATCAACGAGTTCTGCGTCGAGCAGGCTGTGCGCACGGGCCTTGGCCTCAAGGCTGCGATCAACCTGCGCTCGGTCTTCGACCGCAAGAACTATTTCTACCCGGATTTGCCCCAAGGCTATCAGATCAGCCAGTTCAAATATCCCATCGTGGGTGAGGGCGAGGTGCTGGTCGATATGGAGCCCGGCGTCGCCCGCACCGTCCGCGTAGAGCGCATCCATCTTGAACAAGACGCGGGCAAGTCGATCCACGACATGGACCCGGTGATGAGCTTCGTCGATCTCAACCGTACCGGCGTTGCGTTGATGGAGATTGTCTCCCGCCCCGATATTCGCGGACCGGAGGAGGCCGCCGAATATCTGCGCAAGCTGCGCCAGCTTCTTCGCTACCTCGGCACCTGTGACGGTAACATGCAGGAAGGGTCGATGCGCGCCGATGTGAACGTGTCGGTCTGCCGCCCCGGCGATTACGAGGCGTTCCGCGAAGGCGGCGACGATTTTTCCAAACTGGGCACCCGCTGCGAATTGAAGAACATGAACTCCATGCGCTTCATCCAGCAGGCGATTTTGTTCGAGGCCCGCCGCCAGATCGACATTCTGGAGGATGGCGGGAGCATTGACCAAGAAACCCGCCTCTACGACCCGAACAAGGGCGAGACGCGGTCGATGCGCTCGAAGGAAGAGGCGCACGATTATCGCTACTTTCCCGATCCTGACCTCTTGCCCCTCGAAATCGAGCAGGGCTGGGTCGATGATATCGCCGCGTCCCTTCCCGAACTGCCCGATGAGAAACGCGCGCGCTTCATGGCCGATTATGGCGTCACCGAATACGACGCCAGCGTCCTCGCCGCTGACCGCGCCGATGCCGACTTCTTTGAATCGGTCGCCAAGGGCCGCGACGGCAAAATGTCCGCGAACTGGGTCGTGAACGAACTGTTCGGACGCCTCAATAAAGAGGGTCAGACGGTCGCCACATCGCCGGTTTCAGCGGACCAACTCGGCGGTATCATCGACCTGATCGGTAAGGGCGACATCTCGGGCAAGATTGCCAAGGAACTGTTCGAGATCGTCTGGACCGAGGGCGGCGACCCGGCATCCATCGTCGAAGAACGCGGCATGAAACAGGTCACGGATACCGGCTCTATCGAAGCGGCGGTCGACGAAGTCATGGCGGCAAATCCTGACAAAGTCGCTCAAGCGAAGGAAAAGCCTTCGATGGCCGGATGGTTCGTCGGTCAAGTGATGAAAGCCACGGGCGGCAAGGCCAACCCGCAAGCGGTTCAGGGCTTGGTCAAGTCGAAACTCGGCGTCGAATAGGTCTCGAGCGTTCTGAAAGTGGTATGAATCGGTCACCTTCGGGCTTGTCCCGAGGGTCTCGGGCTGGCCCGCGAAAGATGTTGGCATCAAGCGCGAGCATGACTGATCCACTAAGTAAATCAGGATGATCTAGATGCTGTCCCGGCCCTTCGCCGGGGCAGCAAGCTTTCCGATTACACCCTACAGCGCCCTCGGCAACCGGAACACATGCTGTTCCGGCGGCAGGCAACGGTCCGTGCCACATCTCTGGATCGTCAATTCGGCACTCTCGGTCTCCGGGCCGATAACGGCGCTGATCTGTGCGCGGTCTTCCAGTACCGCGAGCGGTTCATCCTGGAAGCCCAGTGACACCATCTTCGGCGAGGGGTAGGCAACCTGCCCAAGGCCAAGCCCCGCAATCTCCGTGGCAATCAGATCCGGGTTCAAGGGACGGTGCGAGTTGGCGTGCCATCCCGGCGCGAAATCGAGGGTTACGGTCAACCGGTCGCCCGACAAAGCCATCTCCGCCGTCGCCACCCCACCGCCGAGCAGACGGGTGGAGCCGGTCTCGCCCTTGCGATACATCGCGGCGGCGGTCACCGATGAGATATTGTTCTCCGGCGCGGCCACAATCGCCGCCGACAGGGCGCCGAGCAGGCGATCTGCCCGTTCGATATTATCGACGGCTTTGCTGTCCTCTCCCCGGCGCGAAAGCATCGCGTAAAGTTCCAGCGCGGAGGCATTGCCCGTCGGCGTTGCGCCCTCGATCACGTCATAGGTCGGGCCGAGAGGACCAGTGCTCTGGGCCAATCGTAGCGGGGCCGTCGGACCATCCGAAAACCGCCGATTGATCTCGTCGCTCATGCGTTGGGCGAGCGATAGCCATCGGTTGTCGCCGGTCGCATCGGACAAGGCGATCAGGCCAAGGCCGATCCACGCATAATCGCGCAGCGCACCCGCTTCCAGCGGACCACTCGCCCATGCGCGGGCAAGGTCGCCATTGGCAGACAGCATCCGCCCGGTGATAAACGCCGCCGCCCGCTGTGCCACCGCCAGATATCGTGGCTCGTTCAGGGTCTTCGCACCGTCAACGAGCGCCCGGATCATAAGCCCGTTCCAGCCCGCGATAATCTTGGTATCGGTCAGCGGGGCCGGGCGTGTGCCTCGCGCCTGCCGCATCCGCTCTAATGCTGGGTCGAGATAGGCCAGCGAAGACCGGTCATCGGGCGATAGATGAGCGACGGCCCCGCTCGGTACTGTCGCGCGCTGATCCAGACCAAGGGCGGTGCGAACGCGGGCCGCGTCGCCGCCGAGGGCAGCGTCGAGTTGATCGAAGGTCCACGTATAATACGCGCCTTCCTCGACCTCACCATCCGGCCCCTTGCTGTCCGCATCCTGCGCGGCAAAGAACGCGCCTTCAGGGGCGGTCATATCCCGGATCACGTAGTCGAGCGCGCGCCGTGCGGCTCGCTCGAAGGTCGCCTCACCCGTCAGGCGATAGGCTTGCAGAAAATTCCCGGTCAGCAACGCCTGATTATACAGCATCTTCTCGAAATGCGGCGTGCGCCAGTTCTGATCGACGGCATAGCGGTGAAAGCCACCGCCG
The DNA here is from genome assembly GCA_937958625.1 of uncultured Neomegalonema sp. Lineage (GTDB taxonomy): Bacteria > Pseudomonadota > Alphaproteobacteria > Rhodobacterales > Rhodobacteraceae > JAHDDY01. The sequence goes on along the minus strand of CALGNO010000071.1, from coordinate 11,033 downwards.
ACATGGTCATGAATCCCCCCCGCCGCGATATTGCGCAGGGTCAGCAGCGCGGCCTCCGCCGCTTGCCTGTCGCCGGTGCGCTCGTACCGGTCGAGCAGATAGCGGATCGTGGTCTCGGTCGGAAATTTCGGTCCATCGCCAAAACCGCCCTGAAAATTGTCGTGATCGGCGAGAAGTCCCGCCACCGCGATCTCGAACACATCGTCGGTCACTTCTTCGGCGGCGCTGCGCGATCCGGCGATCAGGCGCACATATTCGGCGACCGACGCGGCTTGTTCCGTCATGGCGGTCCGGCCCTCAGGATTGCGCCAGTCTCCTGCGAGGCCGGTCAGCGTTTCGGCGAACGTCTGCGGTTGTTGATAGGCAATAGAGACAATCGGTTCGCCATCGGGCATCAGGAACAGATTGTTAGGCCAGCCCCCGCCGCCCGTCAAAATTTGCGTCGCCAGCATATACTGGGCATCAATGTCGGGCAGCGTCTCGCGGTCAACCTTCACCGGCACATAATTCGCGTTCACGAGCGCCGCGATTTCCGCATTGTCGAAGCTCTCTTCCTCCATCACATGGCACCAGTGGCAGGTGGCATAGCCAACCGACAGAAACACCGGCACATCCCGCGCCCTGGCCTCGGCAAGCGCTTCCGCACCCCATGGACGCCAGTTCACCGGGTTGTGCGCGTGCTGGCGCAGATAGGGCGAGCGCTCATGGATCAGGCGATTGGTATAGATCGGCGCGCCTGCAGCATCGACATAGCGCGTGCGCGGCGGCGAGACCGGCGGCGTTGCCTCAAGCTGCGCCATCGTTGCCGCATCCAGCGTTGCACCGGGCAACGGGTCCGCCCAAACTGGCATCGACGCGCATATCAGACCAAGTGCGAGCGGGACGAGGCGGTTCATGGCAATCCTCCAATAATACGGCGTTCAGATAGCCACGCCCATGCTTTCTTTCCAAATGATGCAGCCCTATCCCGCGAAAACGTGAAGGGACTGGAGCATCGAATAGAAGCCGAAAGTCGTCTTATTGATGAAATTCACCCAGATTCACTGTATAGTCACCTGATAAGTCCGAAAACGGACAGACAGGCAGAGGAAATATCGATGAATCCTACCCGTATCGTCAGCGCTTTCGCGCTTGGAGCGGCCCTTTCCGGTTGCGCTGGTAATACCGGCCCGGTGGCAACGTCCGCGATTTCGCCCCCCTCCGCACATCAGAACAGCACCGTTGCTCTCGCCTTGCCCGAGCGTGTCGAGACCGTTCCGTTTTCGGTGTCGTCGCCGTCGATTGACTCTTTGCCGCCGACCGCGCTGCCATCCCAGAGCTATACCGAAAGCGCGCTGCCCTACGTGGCGACGGCGCCGATTGCGGTCGCGCCCGCGCGTCTCGAGGCGCCGCGCCCCTCCTATGTCCTGCAATCGCCGGGATATGTTGCCCAGGCTGCGCCGCTTTCGCGGGGACAGATGGCCCCGGTTCGCGACGATCCCATCGGGGGTGCCCGGGTTTCCCCGCCGACCCGCGCGACGACCTATAACGTCGCGGCGCTGAAGGCGGCGTATCAACCGTCGGAAGCATTGAGCGTCTCGGCTCCGTCGCCGAAGGTCTACAATGCGCACACGCCGGATTTCGGCGATAAGCTCTCGCGTTCAGCGCTGTCGCGCCTCAATCCCAACGTCGCCTATGTCGCGGCATATAAGAAGATCGGCTATCCTTGGGGCGATGTTCCTGAGAATACCGGCGTTTGCACCGATGTCGTGATCCGCAGCTATCGGGGCCTCGGCATCGACCTGCAAAGCATGGTCCACGAGGACATGAAGCAGGCGTTCTCCGCCTATCCCAGCCGCAAGATCTATGGGCTGAAAGAGGCGGACCCGAATATCGATCATCGCCGCGTGGTGAATCTCGAAGCCTTTTTCGAGCGTGTCGGGGCCAGCATTCCGCTTGGCTCGGCCACGATGCCCGGCGATATTATCACCTGGCGTCTCAGCGGCGGCGAGCCGCATATCGGCGTCGTTGTAGACCGTCGCGACCCGAAAACCGGCAATTTCTTGATTGTCCATAACCTCGGCGGCGGCGTTCAGGCCGAAGACCTGATGGATTACGCCCCGCCCCATGGCCACTACCGTTTCGCGCCGGATCAGCAGTCGCGGCTGGCCTCGATTGCCCTGCGCCGCGGATAACGCGACCGCCGCGCTGTCTGGAGGAAAATTCTCTGGCTTGGCGCGGCTTTCGACTCAACATTCGCGCAATTCTCTGTAGGCTCGGCCTGCAAAGGGGGAGCGCGCGAATGTCATCTTTCGACCCGAACAAGATTGCAGACATCCATCGCCATCTGCACTCGCATTTGCCGCCGGAACCGGCCTTGCGGGTGAAGGCCATCGAGAGCCTGCTGGTCGAAAAAGGTCTGGTTGATCCACAGGCTGTTGACGCTTGGATCGAGGCCTATACCGAAGACATCGGACCCAAACGCGGGGCGAGGGTGGTCGCGCGAGCATGGCTCGATCCGGCCTTCAAGGCGCAGTTGCTCGATGATGCCGGAGCTGCCGTCGCCGAGATGGGCTTGCAGGGTCAGGCAACCGGCCATCTGAAGGCGGTTGAGAACACCCCCACCACCCACAACCTCGTCGTTTGCACGCTCTGTTCTTGCTACCCGTTCGGCATCCTCGGCATGGCGCCCGCGTGGTACAAGGCAGCGGAATACCGGGCCCGTGCCGTCCGCGACCCACGCGGCGTGCTGCGCGAATTCGGTGTCGATCTCGATGAAAGTATCGCGGTGCGCGTTTGGGATTCAACGGCGGAGCTTCGATACATGGTCCTGCCCCAGCGTCCCGCCGGAACCGAGGGCTTGGACGAAGACGCGCTCGCCGCCCTCGTGACCCGTAATGCGATGATCGGCACGGATCGCGACCTGTCGCCGGAGGCAGCGTAATGGACGGCGTTCATGATCTTGGCGGCAAAGAGGGTTTCGGTCCGGTCAATCGCGCCCACGAGGATGATCCTTATCACGGCGACCACAACGCGCGCGCCTATGGCCTCGCCATGTCAATCCGCGCCACCCGCGCCTATCCGATTGACTGGTTCCGCCATGTACGCGAGTTGATCGAGCCGACCGACTACCTTACCCGTCCGTATTTCGACCAATGGCTGCAAACCGCCATGGCCCTCGCCATTGACGCCGGAGATGTGTCGCCGGACGAGGTGGCCTCCGGCAAATCAGCGGGCCGGGTTTCCGTAGCGCCCCTGCGTCCCGACGACGTCCGCCGCGCGGTCACAACCCCGGTGGATTTCGAGCGCCCCGCGACCGCTGCGCCCGCCTTCGCCATCGGCGACCGGGTCAGAACGGCGGCACATGGGCATAGCGGCCACACCCGCTTGCCAGCCTATGCCCGCAACGCGACCGGCACCGTGCTGGCCCATCGCGGCACCCATCCGCTGCCCGACGCCGAAGCGCGCGGCGAGGAGCGGGCTGAACCGCTCTACACCGTCGTTTTACGTGCCGCTGACCTGTTCCCCGAGGTCTCCGGCAATGACGAAATCACCCTCGACCTGTGGGAGAGCTATCTTGCCCGCGCCTGATGCCTTGCACCCTCTGGCCAGTCGCGACGGCGACCCGGTCTTTGCCGAGGCATGGCAGGCGCAAGGCCTCGCGCTGGCCGATTGTCTGGTGCGTGCCGGTGTCTTCTCGGCGGATGACTGGGCGCAGAGCCTCGGCGCAGCGGTGCGGGAACAGGCCGATACGACCGAGGGCTATTACCTTGCGGTGCTGAGCGCCCTCGAACGCCTGCTCGACGACGGACCGCTGACCTCTGATCAAATCAAAGAACGCCGGGATGCGTGGGCACGGGCCTATGAGGCAACGCCCCACGGAATGCCCGTTGAACTGGAGAACGCCCCATGAGCTATGACGACCAGAATATTTTCGCCAAAATCCTGCGCGGAGAAATCCCGAACGATACCGTCTATGAAGATGACCACGTCCTCGCTTTCCGCGACCTCTACCCCCAAGCGCCGACCCATGTTCTGGTGATCCCGAAGGGGCCGTATGTGTCCTTCGATGATTTTTCAGAGAACGCCAGCGACGCCGAACTCGTCGCCTACATGCGCGCCATCGGGAAAGTCGCGCGGCAAGAGGGCGTCTCGCCAGTCGCCGGGGGCAACGGCTTCCGCCTGATCTCGAATGCGGGAGAAGACGGCGTCCAGGAGGTGCCGCACCTGCACGTCCACATCGTCGGTGGTCGCCGGACCGGGCGGATGTTGGCGAAGGCGGAGTAGGGCGCTATTTATTCTTGGAGCGGGCAGCGGGAATCGAACCCGCAATGAGAGCTTGGGAAGTTTAACCGCTAAAAGTAAATCAAAAATCTTATCAATTTTTACTGGTTTTCTGCTATGGTTTTTCGGAATGTTTATTGGCGTTGGGCTATTTTGTTTTCTGGAAATCTCATTTTTTTGCCCCCCGAACCTCCATACACTCGGGCCACCTCGCTTTCCCATGCACGATTGAACCAAGTTGCATTCTTCTTCACTTGTTGTCTGATCTCTGGGCTTTCCATAATGTCCGCGGCCTTGTGCGCGTATCTGATGAAGTTGCGCCTTTTACCTGCATGAGTATACCGACTGCGCAGTTCGCGCTGGTAGACATCAAACGATGGTACGTCATTAACTTTAGCGGCCACTAGCTTTGCGTGGATACCTCGCCGCATCTTGCCTAGGTAGGCGGCAAGCGAAGAGTCGCGTATGAAAGTGTTCGTGCCATCGAATGTGAAGCCAAGGTATTGAATGGGTTTGCTGGACGTAAGAACGCCAGCTTTGAATTGGGCCGTTTCTGTCTTTTTGACCGATACTTTCAGTTCGAATTTTGCGAGCATAGCTTCCACTGACGCAACGACGTCATCTGCTTTGCTACCTAACGGGAGTACGACCGCAATGTCGTCTGAGTATCGACGATAAGAACCGCCCCGTTCTTTGCACCAAGCAACCATCATCTTATCGAAGGTGCGGAGGTAAATGTTCGCAAACAGGCCTGATACGGGTGTCCCTTGCGGAATGCCAAATCGCTGATCGTGCGTTCTGACCAATCCATTTTTTCGTCCTTGAACGTGGGTGACGTAATCGCGTGGAGTGCAAACGCGACCTCCGCCTTTTCGATTTCGCCCAAGTCGCGCATCAAGGTCGACTGTCTCAACCCAAGAATAGCGAGTGACGTTTTTCCAAACTGTACCGTGATGCCCTTCTAATCTGCTTACACCGAGTAACCCTGCGACTTCATCACGGAGAAGCAGGTGATCTAGGTTGTCGAAGAAGCCTGAAATGTCCATGGCAATGACATTGCAATTACCACGGTCAACGATTTCGTCGAATAACGATTTCGCATGATGAATGTTCGTGCCGCCACCCTTGCGGTAGGCGAGGACATTGCCTGCCGTGCCATCCTCCGCGAGCGCATGCTCATAGAAGTCATTGAGGTGGGTTGCGTAGGCTTGGAGGTAAGCTGCGTCCTCATGCCCCGCAAACCGGATTGGGCGTGGTTTTTCCACGACCGTTCGTTCAAAGTCGCCGTTCGCGTTTCGCTTCCAGTTGCCATCATCATCTTTGACGCGCACGTATCGGCGCGCGAGATCAGTGAAGCCAAGCAAAGGCCAGAATCGGTGCGTCTCCTTGTCTTGCGAGAAGTCGAACTCCCGCTCGAGATCGTTGTCACGCAATGGCAGATCGAAGTGCTTGTAACGCCGTTCTTTAGTAACGGACCGAAGCACAAAGTCGTCAGTTGAGGGATCAAACTCGTTTTCAGATGGTAGGTAAAACCCGGGCATAAATGAATTCCGTTCTTCAAATGCCCGGGCTATTTGACCTAGCTCCCATCAACGAATGCAAAGGCACTCTCCGGTACGAGTTAACCTAGCGTGGTATAGTATTACCACATTGTGCATGGAAGGATGCGACATGAATTGGATCACGCCGACCTGGTTGCCGCGCGCGCAGAAGATAACGCTTGCGGTCCTAAACACTGGTCATCCGGGTCCGACGCCCCGGGGCCTACTTCAAATGGGTGTCGCCAAATCCGTTACAAGTCTTAAAGTAAATTTTTTATTTGTTCTTGATTGGAGCGGGCAGCGGGAATCGAACCCGCAATGAGAGCTTGGGAAGCTCGCGTGATACCTTTTCACCATGCCCGCCACGCTAAAGCATCCAATACGAGCGCAGGTTTGTCGTCAAGGTTCCTGCCTTCGCGCGTCGATCATCCGTATGCGAACAAAAGGTGTTGACTCTTGTCCGTACGTCGAACACTAATAGAACATATTAGGAATTAGATGTGAGTCGCTGAAATGCTTGACGTTATTCGCTCCGGCCAGAGAGCCATGCCCCGACGCTCGAATACCAGCCCTGCTCGGTCGAGCCGTATCATCGTCGGCATGGCTATCGCCTTTGCGGTGATGATGCCGGTCGCCAATGGCCTTGCGCGGGTGCAGGAGGGTGGCATGTTCCAGTCTACCCAAATCGAACGTCCAAACTATGTTGAACAAACCATGAATATCAAAAGCTTGGAGCGCCACCAAGCGCGCTTCGATACCTTGACGCAACAGGCGTTCCCTACTTTCGCGCGTCCCGATCCTCTGCCGCGCGCAAAGCCTCGCCACTTGCGCACCCGCCATGTCGAGGCGCTGAAGGCCATAGCCACCCGCATTGCTGCGCGTGAAGGCGTCCCCGCGAACCTGTTCCTCGCGCTGATCCACGCCGAGAGTTCCTTTAACCCGAATGCGCGTTCCCATGTCGGTGCCATCGGTCTGACCCAGTTGATGCCCGCCACGGCCCGCGAACTTGGTGTCGATCCGCGCGACCCGATCCAGAACATGATCGGCGGTGCGCGCTATCTGAAACAGCAATACCGGCGCTTCGGATCGTGGCAGCTTGCGCTCGCGGCGTACAATGCAGGACCGACCCGTGTTGCGCGGCTGGGGCGTATTCCGAACATAACAGAAACGAAGAACTATGTGACGAAGATCATCACGATGGCCTCGCTCTGAGACGGGCGGCTTGCATGGGCGCGGGTGCGAGGGTACAGCGCCCCGTCGCCCTATGCCGGAGCCGCCATGAATACCCCCGCCCACGTTCTGCTCGCCGTCGCGATGGCGGGAAAGCCCGACGCACGGGGCCGTAACACGGCGCTGGTCGCCGGGGCACTGTTCCCGGACATCACCATGTTTTTCATGGTCGGGTGGGAGCGATGGGTCAACGGGATGAGCTTGGACGCGATCTTTCGCGACGCCTATTTCTCCGCCTTCTGGCAAGAGGTGTTCGCGGTCAATAATTCCGCGCCGGTCTTTGCTCTGATGCTGGTGGTCGGCATCGCGTTGCGGGCCGACTGGCTTTGGGCCTTCGGTCTTGCCGCGCTAGCCCATGCGCTGCTTGATCTGCCGCTTCATAACGACGACGGCCATCCGCATTTCTGGCCGTTCACGGACTGGATTTACAGTAGTCCGATAAGTTATTGGGATCCCGACCATTACGGAGTTCAGGCGGGATGGGTCGAAGCGGGTATTTCCATGGTGCTCGCGGTCATATTGCTGCGCCGATTCATCGGCATTCCTGCCCGTCTGGCGATTGTTGCCGGTTTGGCGATCGAGCTGATGTTTTCGGTCGGTGGCCACTTCATTTATGGCGAAGGGTAGGGCGCGTGCGGAATTTACTCAGCCCGGTCATGTTGGAGCGCGCTATTCAAGCCCTGTTCTTTCTCGCCCTCATCGTCGTTGTGACATTGACTGTGATACCGGGAGCGGCGATCCAGACCGAAATGAGCCTGAATGACAAGCTGCTGCATTTCATCGCCTATTTCGGCCTCGGTATTCTCGGCGGTACGGGTTGGGCGGACCGGCGGCATGTGCTGGTGATTGCGATGCCGATTTTCGGGCTGGCGCTCGAAATCATTCAGGGCGGGTTTGTCGAGGGGCGGTCCTTCGACTGGTATGACGGTCTGGCGAACGCGATTGGCGCCTTTGCGGGCGTGGCTGCGTCACTGCTGTGCCGGCGTATCCTTTTCGCCGGACAGGCCGCGTCATAACCCCTTGGACACGATCACCGTGGGCGCATCGGGCAGAGATTTGGCAGAGATAACGATCTCATTGTCATCGTCATACTCGATCTCGAAATCCTCCTCCATCCCGGCCAAAAACTGCGCGAGCGTATAGCTGCTGAAGGCGTGCATCGGCAGGACAACACGCGCCCGTAACCGCTTGAGAACCTTCACCATCGAGAAAATGTCGAGGGTCATCCCGCCATCGACCGGGGCCATCACCACATCCAGCCGTCCGATGGCCGCATATTGCTCTTCGGTCGGTTCGTGGTGCAGGTGGCCGAGATGGCCGATGCACAGGCCCCCATGTTCGAAGATAAAAATCGAGTTCCCGAACGGCTCACCGCCATAGCTGCGAATGTCGGTCGGCACATTGCGGATAAGGCTCGCGCCAAGCTCCAGATAATGCTCGGCGGGCTTGCCCTCGCTGCCCCAGCCTTGCAGCGCGTGGGTGATGTCGGGGTCGGGGTTCGGGGTCCAATGGCTGCTATGGGCGTGGTTCATCGTGATGACGTCGGGCAGTTCGTCGAACAGCGACCGATAGGCACCGGACCAGTCGGTGAGGATTTGCAGGCCCTCGTCCGTTTCGACCAGAAAGGTCGAATGGCCGATATAGCGGATGCCAACCTCGCGCCCCTTCAACTCCCACGCCGCATCGGTTCGCAATCCGCGCAAGGCATCGCCGAGCCGCCGTGGCGACAGCGACGCATGGTGGATGCCCTCCACCCTCGGTCCCTCGACATACTGAAAGCAATCCGAGGCCATGGCTGGCGTGGCCACCAGCGCCGTACAGAGCGCAACGACAAGACGCATGATGCATCCCTCCGGTTTTGCAATTCCCCGTCCCTCGGTTAGAAGCGTGCGCGCCTTATGTGGGAGTCGTCAATGCTTGCAGTCATCTTCGAAGTCTGGCCCGCCGAAGGGCGCAAGGATCAATATCTCGCTCTCGCGGCGAATATGAAAAAGCATCTATCTGATTTTGATGGATTTATTTCAGTGGAACGCTTCGAAAGCCTGACCGAGCCGGGCAAGCTGCTCTCGGTGTCGTTCTGGCGCGACGAGGAGTCGCTGTCCCGTTGGCGCAAGCTTGAGGAGCACCGCGCGATGCAGGCGATGGGCCGTGACGGTATGTTCCGGGACTATCATCTGCGGATCGGCAGCGTGCTGCGCGACTATACCCTGACCGAACGTGATGAAGCGCCGGAGGATAGTAAGGCTGTGTTTCCGGTGTGAGGGGCGCGCCCGTCGACGGCGAACCAAGACATCACCCACCCTTCAACTGCGGCAACAGATAGACGTCCGCCCCGTCGGGGATCGGTTGATTGTGAGAGTGCTGGTACAGGACACCGTTGATCGATACGGCGATGCCGTCCCGCGCGACCGGTTCAAGGCCCGGATGGGCCTCGACCAGCTTTTGCAGCAACTCACCGATGGTCGCGGCCTCGACCTCGACGATCTCGAGGTCATTGGCGAGGGGGCGGATAGACCCCCACAGCCTGACGTCATGGGCCATTCAGGTCGCAGCAGCCTTGATCGCCGCCAGCACCTTGGGCGGTGACATCGGGATCGCGGTCATCCGTTGTCCACAAGACCCTTTAATCGCATGAGCGACCGTCGCGAGCGGCGGAACGATCGGGGTCTCGCCAACGCCGCGCACACCGTAGGGGTGGCCGGGATTCGGGATTTCAAGAATCTGCGTGTCGATCATCGGCAGGTCAGAGGCGACCGGGATGCGATAATCGAGGAAACCTGCGTTTTGCAACAGGCCATCATCGCCGTAGATGTACTCCTCGTTCAGCGCCCAGCCGATGCCCTGCGCCGCGCCGCCCTGGAACTGTCCCTCGACATAGTCGGGGTGGATCGCCTTGCCCGCATCCTGAATGACGGTGTAGCGCTTGATCGTCGTGCGGCCCGTTTCCTTGTCGACCTCGGCATCGCAGATATGCGTGCCAAAGCTGACGCCCGCACCGTCAGCGCTGATCTCGGCATGGCCCGCGATTGTGCCGCCGGTCGTCCCCGCTTTTGCGGCGATTTCGGCGAGGGTCAACGGCTCGAACGACCCCGCATTCGCGCCAGCGGGATGGGCCGCGCCGTCCTTCCATTCAACGGCTTCGACCGGGATGCTCCATTTTGCTGCTGCGCGCTCGCACAAACGCTCAATCGCCTGTTTCGCCGCCGTGATGACCGCGATGCCGGAGGCGAAGGTCGTCCGGCTGCCATCGGTGATGTCGTTATAGCCCAATGACGCGGTATCGGCGACGATAGCGCGGACCTTGTCATAGGGGATGCCGAGCGTTTCTGCCGCCATCTGACACATAGAGGCGCGCGAGCCACCGATATCCGGGTTGCCGACCGACAGGCTGATCGTCCCGTCATCGACGACACTCAGCGATGCGCAGGTGCGGCCACCGAAATTGAACCAGAAACCGCACGCGATGCCGCGTCCCTGACCTTCGGGCAGGGGGGCGGACCAATGCGGGTGGTCCTTTGCGGCTTGCAGCGTTGCCTCTAGCCCGATCTCGCCATAGCGGGGGCCGTAGGAGGACTTCGTGCCCGCCTTCGAGCAGTTCTTGAGGCGAAAATCAACCGGGTCCACGCCCAGTGTTTCCGACATTTCGTTGACGACGCTTTCCACCGCAAACGCTGCCATAGGCGCGCTGGGGGCGCGGTACGCGGCGAGCTTGGGCCGGTTCGCGAGGATGTCGAGGCCGACCGCCTTGACGTTGGGAATGTCGTAGCAGGCAAAGGTCGCCATCGCGCCCATGTCTACCAGCGACCCGCCCCATGCGCCGCCCTGAAAGCGCAGCGTCGCGCTTCCGGCAACGAGCGTGCCGTCCTTTTTGGCACCGAGTTTGATGTCGATGGACGACGAGGCCGTGGGGCCGGAGGCGCGGAACACTTCGTCGCGGCTCATCACGATCTTGACCGGACGGCCTGCCTTTTTCGACAGGGCGAGCGCGGTCGGTTCGAT
>CALGNO010000070.1 GCA_937958625.1 uncultured Neomegalonema sp. | reverse complement strand
CGCTCGACGCGAGGGTCTTGTTGATTTTCTTACGCTTTTTTGCCCCGACCGAAGCATTGACGCTTCCATCACACCCTTCGAGATGGCCTCTGCGAGGCCTCCTCAGGATGAAGTTAGCGCGTTGAAATTAAGAGGAGACCGCATCCTGAGGAGCGAGCAAAGCGAGCGTCTCGAAGGAGGGCTGTCGAGGGCAGAAGCCGCAGTGCCGTGGAATGGCTGTCCCGCTCAATCCCGAACCGGCCCGCCGCACGTCCCCTCTCCCCTTTTCGCGAAAACCCTTTACACTACTCCCGCTCAAGGAGAGGGGCGGGGTATGGAATATCTTTTTCCGGCGGTGATGCTGGTATCGGTCGCCGCCATCGGACTTTACGCCATCACGGCCTATAACGGCCTTGTCCGCGCGCGGCAGATGGTGCGCGAGGCGTGGAGCGGGATTGATGTGCAGCTCAAGCGGCGGGCGAACCTGATCCCCAACCTCGTCGAGACCGTGAAGGGCCATGCGGGCCACGAGGCCACGACCCTGCAACAGGTCACCGAGGCGCGCAGGCTGGTCGAGGCCGCCCCCGCCGATAACGTGCAGCAGCGCGCCGCCGCCGAGGGCGCGCTCGGTTCGGCTCTGGGCCGGTTGCTCGCGGTCAGCGAAGATTATCCCGACCTGCGCGCCAGCGAGAATTTCGTCGCGCTTCAGGCCAGTCTCGAGAAAACCGAGGCCGATATTCAGATGGCGCGCCGCTACTATAACGGCACCGCTCGCGACCTGAACACGCGCATCGAGAGCTTTCCGTCGAACATGATCGCCGGGCAGTTCGGTTTCGGTCCGGCGGGTTATTTCGAGATTGCCAATATGGCCGACCGCGAAGTGCCGGAGGTCGATTTTTCCCAACAAGGGTGAGTGCCATGGTTCTGCGTATTCTCATCGCCGTCTTCCTGCTGCTCTGCGCCCCGGCGCACGCAAGGGAGGCGATCACGTCCTTCGATTCCAACATCGTGCTGGAAAGCGATGGCGACCTGATCGTCACCGAGACGATTCAGGTCCGCGCCGAGAATGTGCAGATCAAACGCGGCATCTTTCGCGACCTGCCCCTGACCACCAAGAACGGTGCGGGCGAGACCCAAGCGGTCGACATCCAGATCCTGACGGTCACCCGCGACGGGAAACCCGAACCGTTCTTCACCGAGCGAAACGGCAAGGGCAACCTGCGTCTTTATATCGGCGACAAAAATGTGTTCCTGCCGCGCGGGGACCATACCTATCGCATCACATACCGCGCCCCGAACCAGACCCGGCATTTCGAGGACCATGCGGAGGTCTACTGGAACGTCACCGGCAACGCCTGGATTTTCCCCATCGAGCGCGCGACGGCCACCGTGACCCTGCCCGAAGAGGGCATCGTGTCGGGCATGGTCGCCTTCACCGGTCGCCTCGGGAGTACAGCGAGCAACGCCTCATCCGCCAGCACCCGCGCCCGCAACGCGATCTTCGCCACCACGAAGCCGCTGGCCCCGCGCGAGGGGCTGAGCATCTCGGTCCGGTTCCAGCGCGGGCTGGTGCCAGAGCCGCCGAACGTGCCGTTTTACAGCACGATTGAGCGGTTCGAGAGCGAGGCGGTGCTGAACACCGACGGCTCGCTCGACGTGACCGAACGCTTGCTGATTTCGGTGACGGAGACTGACCGGATCATCCACGATCTGCTGCGTGTCTTCCGCAAGCCCGGCACGGACCAAGATGACCTGCCCCCCGACATCACCGATTATTCGGTGACGTCCGGCGGTGCGGCGCTCAGCGCCGATTACCAGACACTCGGGCGCACCGGCTCCCTGCGCTTTGCAGAACATGGCGAGCGGCTCGACGTCGGTGAGCATGACCTAACCCTGCGTTATCGCTGGAACCGCGCGGTGGAATACGGCGGTGACGGCGATACGGTCTTCTGGGATGCACTGCCCCTCGGCCTGCGCGACATGGGCATTCGCGCGGCATCGGGTCGGCTGACCCTGCCAAGCGCCGTGGACGGGCTGACGGCCAGCAATCTCTTGCGGGAGACAAGACGCGGCCCTGCAAAGCCCACGGACCTGATCGACATGACCGTCGAAAGCGATGGCCTGTCCTATCGCGTGGCAGGCCCGATCGAGGGCGGTCGTGAACTGCGTGTGTCACTGGCCATGCCCAAGGGCGTGGTCGCGGAGCCGGATTTCGCCCAGCGCGTCGGCTGGTTCTTGACCGACAACCGGGCGCTGCTGATCGGTTATCTCCTGCTCTTGGCCGTCGGGCTTTATTGGCTGGTCGCGTGGTTCTTCGTCGGGCGTGACCCGAAACCCGGCACCGTGGTCCCTCAATGGGAGGTGCCCGAGGGCGTCTCCCCGGCCCTTGTCAGCTATATCGAGCATCGCGGCCTGCGCAAATCGGGCCGGGACGCTATGGCCGCCGCGCTGGTCAGCCTCGGCGTGCGCGGTCTTGTCACCATGAAGGGGTTCGGCAAGACCCTGACCGTCACCACCGAAAAAGTGCCGATGGGTGATCTGCCCGTGGGCGAGGCGGCACTTTACAAGGCGCTTCCCGCTGGCCCGCTGAAGTTCAACCGCAAGAATGCCAGCAAGGTTTCAAAACTTACTTCCGCCTTCAAGACCGCCATGACCGACGAGCATCGCGGCACGTATTTTCGCAAGAACTGGGGCTGGCTGATTGGCGGCCTCGTCCTCAGCGTTGGCGCCATCGCGGCCTATATGGGGCAGGACGCCAACATCACCGGAGAGATCGCGGAGAATGTCTTTCCGTTCATTCTCATCGGCTTCTTTGCGCTGATCTTCCTGACCATCTTGCTGAAGTCTCTACGGAACGCCTTCGAGTCCAAAGATCTCGCGGGCAGGCTTTTCCTCGTTGTCTTCATCCCGGTGCTGCTCTTCATCGGCGCGACCATCGTGTCGGTTTTCAGCGAGATTGCCCGTGATCTGTCGGGCGGCATCGACGTGCCCATCGTCATGCCGGTGCTGGGAATCATCGGGCTGGCGATCCTGTTCTGGTTCCTGATCGGCGCACCGACCTCGGTCGGGCGCGAGGCGATGGACAGGATCGAGGGCCTGCGCCTCTATCTCAACATGGCCGAGAAGGACCGCCTGAACATGGCCGGGGCACCCGCCATGACCCCGCAACATTTCGAGACCCTGCTGCCCTATGCCATGGCGCTGGGCGTCGAGGAGCCATGGTCGGAATCCTTCCAGAAATGGCTCAAGGAGGCGACGCCAGCGGACCAGCCCACCCGCACCTATCAACCGCACTGGAATAATGACTGGCAGAGCGG
>CALGNO010000069.1 GCA_937958625.1 uncultured Neomegalonema sp. | reverse complement strand
GACACACAGTTTCGTTTCCTGACACCTATCCATCGCCCGCGCCCCCCGCAAGACGTCACAGAAGCACGCCATCGAGCAAGGTCACATCGGCGCATGTCGGTAATCCTGCCTTGAAGGGCGCTATCGGTGCGTCCTATGTCGGTGAAAGCGCGCTAAAGGGCGTGGAACGCATATTTCCGAGGCAAGTCATGGCGACGAAACGCAAGCCCCGCTATTCGGTCTTTTCGCTGGCGCGCAATTCCGTGTCGCATCATCAGGGATGGGAGCGCGCATGGCGCTCGCCGGAGCCTCAGCCGGAATATGACATCGTTATCGTCGGCGCAGGTGGGCACGGGCTGGCGACCGCCTATTACCTTGCCAAAAAGCACGGCGAGAAGCGAATCGCGGTTATCGAGAAGGGCTGGCTCGGCGGCGGCAATACCGGGCGCAATACAACGATCATCCGCTCGAATTACCTGCAAGACAGCTCTGCGGCCCTGTTCGAACTGTCGCGGTCGCTCTTCGAGACCCTGTCGCAGGAGTTGAACTACAACATCATGTTCAGCCCGCGCGGCGTGCTGATGCTGGCCCAGACCGAGCATGAAAAGCGCGCGTGGCAGCGCACCTATCACGCGACCCGGATCAACAACATCTACACGGAATGGGCCGACACGAAGCGGGTCAAGAAGCTGTGCCCGATCATCAATATCGACTCCGATGCGCGCTATCCCATCCTGGGCGGTCTGTGGCAGCCGAGGGGCGGCACGGCGCGCCATGATGCGGTTGCTTGGGGCTATGCCCGTGCGGCGGATGATCTCGGCGTGGACATCATTCAGCAATGTGAAGTCACCGGCATCGACCGTGATGGAGACCGCGTTACCGGCGTCCAGACCACCAAGGGCGCGATCAAGTGCAAGAAACTCGGCATCGTCGTCGCGGGCAATACCTCGCGCCTGACCGATATGGCTGGTTTTCGTATGCCGCTGGAGAGCGTACCGCTACAGGCGCTGGTGTCCGAGCCGATAAAGCCCTGCATGGACATCGTCGTCATGGCCAATACTGTCCACGGCTATATGAGCCAGTCGGACAAGGGCGAGTTGGTCATTGGCGGCGGCACCGATGCCTATAACGCCTATACCCAACGCGGCAGCTTTCATCATATCGAAGAAACCGTGCGGGCGCTGGTCGAGACATTCCCCATCATCTCTCGGCTCAGAATGCTGCGCCAGTGGGGTGGGATCGTTGACATTACTGGCGACCGTTCGCCGATTATCTCGAAAACGCCTGTCGAGGGTATCTTCGTCAACTGCGGCTGGGGGACCGGCGGGTTCAAGGCGACGTGCGGGTCCGGTCATTCCTTCGCCGCCACCATCGCAAAAGGAGAGCCGGACCGCATCGCCGCCCCGTTCTCTCTCGACCGGTTCCGCGAGGGCCGTATGATCGACGAAAGCGTCGCGGCGGCGGTGGCGCACTGAGGGAACTGGCAGCGGGGGGTCAGTCCCCCATTGCCCGCGCCTTCTCCGTCAGCGACCGCACCTCGTCGCGCTGTTGGTTCAGCATGGTCTTGTCAGTCGCGTCGGTCGCATTGTTGATGGCATCGTCATAAAGGTCGATCACGCGTTCCTCGCCGCGCACCACGCTGGGCAGGATGTCATCGTCGATGTCATCGAAGGCCGCGCGGGTCTTGATCACCAAACGCTGGATGGTCGAAAAGAACGAGCCGTCGTCGTCCGGCTCTCTGCCAAGCATCACGAGGCGCTGGGACAGGGCGAGTTCATGGGCTGTATGGGCGGCGATGAACTCGGCGGTTATCCCCGCAATTTCCATATCGGCCTTTTTCTGGATTTCATCGAATCCGGCAAGGGTGTCTTTGAGCCGCGTCTGGAGCGCGGCGAGGGCTTCGATAAACTCGTTCGATGGGGTGGACATGGTGCCTCCGGGTTTCCTGACTGTCCCGGAAAAAGGGAGGGGCGTGTGGAATGTTCCACGGCGGGTGCCGCGCGCGTCGTCATGGCGTCGGAACATATGCCGCCTGCCCTCGTTGCGACTTTAGGGACAGTATGTCACATGCGTGCTGACCGAGTGGGAGAATGAAATGCGACGCGTCCTGATTGCCGCCCTTATTGCCGTACCGACCGCCGCCGCCGCCGAACAGATCGGCGAGGTTTCGACGGTCTTTAAACTGCTCGGTGCAAACCACAAGATCGTGGTCGAAGCCTTTGATGATCCGAAAGTCGAGGGCGTATCGTGCTTTCTGTCGCGGGCCAAGACCGGCGGCATTCGCGGCTCGCTCGGCCTAGCGGAGGACACCTCCGATGCCTCGATCGACTGTCGGCAGGTTGGCCCGGTCAAATACCTCGATGAACTGGAAGCGGGCGAGCAGGTGTTTCGCCAGCGCACGTCGATCCTGTTCAAGAAACTGCAAGTAGTCCGCTTCTACGACCCCGCGCGTAACGCACTGGTCTATCTGACATATTCGGATCGCGTGATCGAGGGTTCACCGAAAAACTCGATCTCCGCTGTCGTGGTCGAGCCGTGGGGGGCAGAGGGCACGCTGCCCGAACCACCGGCCTACGATGATTGAGCAGGCGACGGCCCTGTTCCGGGTCTCGACACGCGGGCAGGGCTTCACGGATATCAGCGACAAAGTCACCGCCTGGGTTCATGACGTCGGCGCGCGGGAAGGGCTGCTCACCCTGCACGTCAAGCACACGTCGTGCTCGCTCACGATACAGGAGAACGCCGACCCCGACGTGCGCCACGATCTGCTGATCGCTCTCGATGGTCTTGCGCCGCGCGGGGCCGACTATCGGCATAGCATCGAGGGGCCGGATGACATGCCCGCCCATATCCGCACGATGCTGACCGCGACCTCGCTGTCGATCCCGGTAATAGACGGCGCGGTACAACTGGGAACGTGGCAGGGCCTCTATCTGATCGAACACCGCGATGCGCCCCATGAGCGCGCCATCGCCGCGCATCTGAGTTTCGAGGGGTAATGTTGCTGGATCGCGAAACATCACAGCTTTTGCTGATCGACCTTCAGGAAAAACTCGTTCCGGCAATTGATGGCGGTGATGCCGTGGTCAGCCGTGCCGCCGCGCTGCTGCGCATGGCTCGGCTGCTGAAAATCCCGGTTCTGGCCACCGAGCATATGGCCGAGCGCATCGGCGGCACCGTGCCCTCGCTCGACCTCGCATCGGGTGAGGTGTTCGCGAAGGCCTCATTCTCGGCCATGCGTCAGGACGGTTTTCGCGAGAGAATGGCGCGGCGGCAGGTCGTTGTCTGTGGCACCGAGGCCCATGTCTGCGTGATGCAAACCGCGCTCGATTTGCACGATGCGGGGTTCAGTGTCGCTGTGGTCGTCGACGCGGTCGGGTCGCGCCATGTGCTCGACCGAGAGACAGCGCTGCACCGGATGGAGGGCGCGGGCATCGCACGGGTGAGCGCCGAAATGGTGATGTTCGAATGGCTCGGCGGGGGCAATGATCCGGCTTTTCGCGAAGCATTGAAGATCATCAAGGCGCGCTGATCG
>CALGNO010000068.1 GCA_937958625.1 uncultured Neomegalonema sp. | reverse complement strand
ACGAAGAGGGCAACGAGGGCGGCGAGAATGCCATGTCGATCGAACCGCTCGTTTACGAAGTCGAGGGGGCGCAAACCCTACTCGTTTTCGATACCGAAGAACGCCTCGCGCGCTGGGCGACAGAGCCGGTGAACTATGTCGGGATTCCGGGCAGCACGTTCTTCAAGATGTTTCAGGGCGAGTTGCAGGTCGGGGTGAACCTGGCCGTCGCGCCGTCCTCGGTGGTGATTCCGATGGAGGTTGTCGCCTGGCTGCATGAACGCGCCGAGGGCATGGTCGAAACCGAAGAGGTTCCGGCGGGCAGCGGCATGGACGTGACCGCGCCGCCCGAACTCTCGCCCGAAGCCGTGGGCCGGATCACCGCCAAGCTGGCGGGCCTGCGGCGGGAGGTCCACGAGGCAATCATCTTCAGCCTTGCCATCGATGCGGGCGAAGAAGAGGCGATCCGCCGGGTTGTGCTGGGCGTTGCATTGACCGTGGGCGGGATCGAGGACGCCGATTCCATCGCGACATCCCTAGCCGAGACGGCGACCGTTGCCTTCAATGGCGAGCGGTCCTTCGAGGTGGCGCTGCTCGACCCGGAATCGCCGCTGATGACCGCCGCGCGCAAGGTCGGGGTCAAACTGCCCATCGTCGATCTGTCTTCCCTGCACTGAGCCGACCAAGTGCCGACGGTCAAACACTCTCTGACCCTAAAGGGCCATCGCACCAGCGTGTCGCTGGAACCCGAGTTCTGGGATGCCTTTCGCGCCTGTGCCCGGTCCCGGGGCGTGGCCCTGAATGCCCTCGCGTCAGAGATTGACGCGACGCGGCTCGACGGGCCGGGGGATAACCTCTCCTCGGCCATCCGCCTCCATGTGCTGGCGGATTTGCAGAGTCGGCTGAGCAAAATCTGAACCATCTGCCGACCCGCACTGTCCCCAACATCACCCGTTCTGCCCACTCCCTTGGGTAAAGTCCGAGACATCGAGGGCCCGCCCCCAACGCCCGGAAGGCTGTTTCGTGGCTTTTGTGCTTGTGTCCTTGCGCTACGAATGAATGATTGGGCCGGTCAACTATGTCGCGGCGGGAAAGTCGCGCCTGACTTTTTGGGAGAGATATGATGAGAAAAACCTTCAAAATTGCGGTCTGTTCGTCGCTGGCCATGATCCTCAGCGCCGAAGCCTGGGCCACCGAATGGAACGTGTCCGTCTGGGGCAAGCGCCGCGCCTTTACCGAGCATGTTGAAAAACTGGCCGAACTGGTTTCCGAGAAAACCGGCGGCGAATTTACGATGAACGTCTCCTATGGCGGCCTGTCGAAGAACAAAGAGAATCTCGACGGTATTTCCATCGGCGCGTTCGAGATGGCGCAGTTCTGCGCGGGCTATCACCGCGACAAGAACCCGACCATCACGGTGCTGGAACTGCCGTTCCTCGGCGTGAACAACCTTGAGGAAGAAGTGGCTGTCAGCCATGCGGTCTATGCCCACCCGGCGGCGCAAAAGGATCTCGCGCGCTGGAATGCCAAGCTGCTGATGACGTCGCCGATGCCGCAATACAACGTGGCGGGCGTGGGCGACGAGCCGCGGGATCTCGACGGCTTTGACGGGATGCGCATCCGTGCCACCGGCGGTCTCGGTCAGGCGTTTTCCACCGTTGGCGCGACGCCGACCTCGGTGACGGCAACCGAGGCTTATACCTCGCTGGAATCGGGCGTTGTCGACTCGGTCGCCTTCGCCCAGCACGCGCATTTGTCGTTTCGTACGATTGATGTTGCCAAGTGGTGGACCGAGAACCTGAACCCCGGCACGGTCAACTGCCCCGTCGTGGTGAATATCGACGCCTATGAAGCCCTGAGCGACGAGCATCGTGCCGCGCTGGACAGTTCAGTGCCCGAGGCCATCGATCACTACCTCGAAAACTATGCCGGGCTTCTCGAACGCTGGGATACAATCCTTGCGGAAAAAGAAGTCGCCAAGATCACCTATTCCGACAAGATGATCGAAGAGTTCAAGGCCAAGGCCGCCGACCCGATCCGCGAGAAGTGGATTGCCGATATGACCAAACAGGGCATCCCGGCGCAGGAGCTTTATGACCTGACTCAAAAGACCCTCGAGGATATGCGCGGTTCCTGATCGTGCGCTGACGACGCCTTCGACGCCTCTGTCCATCTCGGGCAGGGGCGTTTTGGTTGATTGAGGGAGAATCGCCATGTCCGCTAATTCCGTGCTGGTCGACGGATCGACCGTCAGCCGCGTTGACCGGGGCTTTTATCGCATCGAAAGCGCGCTTACCCTGCTCGCGGGGCTGGTTGCGCTGTTTGTGATGCTGCTGGCCGTGGCGAATATCATCGGGCGTAAGGTCGGTGATCTGGCCAACAAGGCGGGCTGGGAGTGGTTCGACGCCAATTTCGGCCCGGTTCCCGGCTATATCGACTGGACGGAACAGGCGGTGCCCGCCATCGCCATCCTCGGCCTGATCGCGACCCAGCGCGACGGCGGCCATATCCGCATGGACATCTTCGTCGGCAAGATGAAGGGGCGGCCCTTGTGGTTCTTCGAACTGATCAGCGTTGTCTTGATGCTGCTGATCACCCTCGGCCTGATTTACGGGACGTGGACCCATTTCGAGCGCTCGTTCGATTTTGCCGCACCGATGTGGAGCCGGGATTCCTCGGTGGATATTCAACTGCCGATCTGGCCCGCCAAGCTGCTCTTTCCGGTCGTCTTCACGCTGTTTGCCATCCGCCTGGTCCTGCAAATATGGGCCTATTCCCGCGCGTTGGTCAGCGGCGAGCTGGAGCCGCCCGCCGTCCCCATCCCCGAGGATGCCGCGACCCAGGCGCTGAACGAGGCAAAGACCGTTTCCGGCCTGGCCGATGACGAAACCGGTGGGGGACAGGCCCGATGACGACGTTTGACACCTCGCTGATCCTGTCCGGCGTTTTGCTGGTGCTGGTCATCATGGGAATGCGCGTCGCCTTTGCGACCGCCCTGATTGGCATTCTGGGTCTTTTCATCATCTTCGCCTTCGACAAGAACATGGGCGTCGTCAAGGGCATGACCGTGGCGCTGAAAGCCGCCGGACAAGTCCCTCATTCAAAAACCGCCACCAATGTCCTCGGCCTGATCCCGACCTTCATCCTGATCGGCTATCTCGCGTATTACGCAGGGCTGACCAAGGCGCTGTTCGAGGCGGCGAAGCGGTGGGTCGGGTGGTTGCCCGGCGGGCTGGGCGTGGCGACGGTGTTCGCGACCGCCGGATTCGCCGCCGTGTCAGGGGCCTCGGTGGCGACATCGGCGGTCTTCGCCCGCATTGCCATCCCCGAGATGCTGAAGATCGGATACGACAAGCGGTTCGCGGCGGGGGTCGTGGCGGCGGGCGGCACGCTCGCGTCGCTGATCCCGCCCTCGGCCATCCTCGTGATCTACGCGATCATCACCGAAAGCTCGGTGGGCGCGTTGTTGATGGCCGGGTTCCTGCCCGGTCTGGTCTCGGCGCTGATCTACGGCGCGCTGATCGTCTTCATGGCAAAGATGAAACCCGATCTCGGCCCGCCTGTGGGCGGGTACAGTTTCGGCCAGCGGATGGCATCGCTGCCCGGTGCCTCGCCGATCTTTTTCGTGGTCGGCATCATCATCCTTTGCATCTATGGCGGCTGGGGAACACCCACCGAAGCCGGGGCGCTGGGCGCGTTTGTCGTGCTGGTCATGGCCATCTGGCGCGGGATGCGCTGGAAGGAGCTGTCGGCGGCCCTGATCGAGACGGCCAAGCTCTGCGCGATGATCTTCGCGATGATCTGGGGCGTGCTGATCTTCGTCCGCTATCTCGGGTTCGCGCAACTGCCGACGGCCTTCGCCGACTTTATCGGCGGGCTTGAGCAATCACCGATGCTGACCCTGCTGATGATCCTCGGGGTCTATGTCATCCTCGGCATGTTCATGGATGCCATCGGGATGCTGATCCTGACCCTGCCGGTGACCTTTCCGGCGGTGATGGCGCTGAATGGCGGCGATTACGTCTCCGCCGCCGATAGCGCGCTCGGCATGTCCGGGCCGGAATGTGCGGTGTGGTTCGGTATTATCGTCGTGAAGATGGCGGAGCTATGCCTGATTACCCCGCCCATTGGCTTGAACTGCTTCGTGGTTGCTGGGGTGCGGCCTGACATTTCGGCGCAGGACGTGTTCCGCGGCGCATCGCCGTTCTTCATCGCCGATGTGGTGACGGTCGCCGTCCTGATCGCGTTTCCGGGGATCGTCCTCTGGTTACCGCGCCTGATTTTGGGGTGATGCTTATCATCCGCTGCCCCGGACGCTGATCCGGGGCGGCAAAGCGGATTGGCTCAAACCGTCCCGCCCAGCGACCCCTCAAGCGTCGCCATCTCCTGACCGCCCGCCATCATATCCTGCAACTGCTCCGGCGTAATCTCGCCGCGCGTGGCCGTGCCCAGCGTCTTGCCGCGATTGAGCACCGTAAAGCGGTCGCCCACGGCCAGCGCGTGGCGGACATTGTGGCTGATGAACACCACCCCGATACCCTGATTGCGGACCTTGTCGATGGTTGCCAGCACGTTCGAGGTCTGCCGCACGCCCAGCGCCGAGGTCGGCTCGTCGAGGATCAGGATCTTCGCACCGAAATGCACCGCCCGTGCGATGGCCACCGTCTGGCGCTCGCCGCCCGACAGGGTGCCGACCGCCTGATCCGGGGCGCGCAGGTTGATGCCCATGGTGCGCATTTCGGTCATCGTGATCTCGTTCATGCGCTCGACATCCATGCGCTTGAACGGACCGCTGCCCTTGGTCGGCTCACGGCCCATGAAGAAGTTGCGGGTCACGCTCATCAGCGGGATCATGGCGAGATCCTGAAACACCGTGGCAATCCCGGCCTCCATCGCATCGCGGGGGCTGGAGAAATCCATCTCCTTGCCCTCGAACATGATCTCGCCCTTCGTGGGTTTATGCACGCCGGACATCGTCTTGATAAAGGTCGATTTGCCTGCGCCATTATCGCCAAGCAAGCAATGACACTCACCGGCTTTGACGTCGAAGCTGACCCCGGCGAGGGCGATGATATTGCCGAAATGCTTCTCGATATTGCGCATTTCGACGATGGGTGCTGTGCCTTGGGTCATATCAGCGTTCCCCCGTTACGCGCTTGCGGATGGCGTTGTTGAACAGGACGGCAATCAGCAACATGCCGCCGAGGAACACCTGAAACCAGTCCTGATCGAAATCGGTATAGGTCAGGCCGATCACCACCATGCCGAAGATGATCGAGCCAAAGAACGCCCCGATGGCCGAGCCATAGCCCCCGGTCAGCAGACACCCGCCGATAACGGCGGCAATGATCGCCTCGAACTCTTTCTGAAAGCCCCGGCGCGAGTCGGTCGACCCGGCATCCATCACCGTGATGATGGCGACCATGGCGGCGCAGCAGGCGGTGACCATGAACAGCGAAATCTTGATCCGCCGCACGGGCACACCCGAATTCAACGCCGCATTGGTGTCGCCCCCGGCGGCAAAAATCCAGTTTCCGGCAGGAGTGCGCAGCAACACCCATGTCGCCAGCAGGGCGATGATGACGAACCAGATGATCTCTACGGGCAGTCCCGGCACTTTCGGTGTGCCGTTCTTGAAGGTGTCGATCCACCCGTTCTCTGCCAGCCACGCGAAAGATCCGCCAAAGGCATCGCCCGAAAAGAAGGGCGCGAGCGGATCACCCTCGGTCGCATCGCGCACCCCGCGCAGCTGGGTCGAGCCGCCGGTGGCAACCTTCAGGCCGACCAGCGACAGACCGCGCAGGATGAAAAGAAACGCCAGCGTCACGATGAACGAGGGCAGGCCGGATTTTATGACGATAAACCCGTTCAGCGACCCGACTGCCGCCGCAAACAGAAACGTCAGGGGAATGGCGAGGATCAGCGGCAGGCCGAAGGTCACGGTCGCGGCGGCGAAAAACAGCCCCGCAAAGGCAACCATAGACCCGATGGACAGATCGAACTCGCCGCCGATCATCAGCAAGGCGGCCCCGATGGCGAGGATGCCAAGCTGCGCGGCGGGGGTCATGAAGTTGATCACACCGGACAGCGTAAACATCGCCGGGTCCGCGGTGATCAAAAAGAAGATGGTGACAAGGATGACCCCGGCAATCGCCCCGAGTTCCGGGCGCTTCATCATCCGCGCGACGAAGCCCTCTTTCTTCAATCGCTCGTCCGTTGGCGCGATGGCCTCATTTCCCGACATCGGTATCCCCTGATCTCGACCATAAAAAAGGGCCGGGGCGCGATATGCGCCACGGCCCCCAAAAGCGTGGATGAAGGTTCCATGGCTTAGAGCGTTTCAGGTTTACATCGAAACATGTGCATCGAAAGGCGCGTTCGAGCCGAAGGCGAGAGGCAGCGGCTTTCGATTCCGAATAAACCGATACGTCTCTAGCGGATACCCTTCGAAGACAGGTCGATCACCTGCGCGGCCTTGTCCTGGGTCACGAGATTCGGGCCCGAGGGCACGTTGCCGCCCGGCACCAGGCCATATTCGGCGTTCATGGCCAGGAAGGACACGGGCAGATAGCCTTGCAGGAACTGCTGCTGGTCAATCGCGAAGGCGGCTTCGCCGTCGACGATGGATTGCAGGAACCCGGCTGACAGATCGAACGAGGCAACCATCGCGGTCGAACCCGATGCCTTGACGGCGGTGACCGACGGCTCACCCGCGAGCGAAGCGCCGAGGGCCAGAACGACGTCGATGTCGGGATTCGATGCGAGGGCCGCTTTCACCTTCGCTTCGATTTCCGCCGGATCATTGCCGGTGGGCAGCACGACGACTTCGCCGCCGAACCCTTCCTGAAAACCGCCGCAGCGAAGGTCGAGGGCGACGTTGCCGACTTCGTGGTTGACGCAGATCGCGTTGGTGCCGCCCATATTGGCAAGCTCGCGACCGGCGGCGAGACCGGCATCATACTCGGACTGGCCGACATGGAGCAGGGCACCAAGATCAGCGGCCACATCGGACCCGGAGTTCATCGAAATCACCGGAATGCCCGCATTCACGGCACGCTGGATCGACGGCCCGAGCGCATCACCATCGGGGATCGACACGACGATGCCGTCCGGCTCTTGGTTCACGGCGGCATCGATCAGCTGGCTCATGGCCACCATGTCGAAGGTTTCCGGTGCGCGATACTCGACATTGGCGCCGGTATGCTGAGCGGCGAGATCGACGCCGTTCTTCACGACGGACCAGAACGGATCATTGGCCTGGCCGTGGCTGACGACGATGATGTCCTGCGCCATGGCGGGTGCAGCAAAGCCGAGCGCGGCAGCAAGAGCCGCCGTCTTGAAAAATTTAGTCATGGTTCCTCCCTGTGGACCATCGCAGGATTTCTCCCCTGCATGTCCCGCCCGGTCTGGCCGAGCGATTGTTATTCTGCCGTT
The DNA here is from genome assembly GCA_937958625.1 of uncultured Neomegalonema sp. Lineage (GTDB taxonomy): Bacteria > Pseudomonadota > Alphaproteobacteria > Rhodobacterales > Rhodobacteraceae > JAHDDY01. The sequence goes on along the minus strand of CALGNO010000068.1, from coordinate 2,145 downwards.
TGCACGGTCGTTGGACAGAGCGTCCAATAACGACGATTGAATAACGCTGTCAACCGGCGCTGACGAGTCGCGCCGGGGGCTCCCTCCGTTCTTTGACCGAGCGGGATCGCCGTGGCTCTTTTCGACGTGCGCTGTATGCAATAGGAAAAGCGACGGCGCTTTTCGCCCGATTATCCCGAAAGGAAAACCCGATGACATTTGCCCTCTATCCCAGCCTCGAAGGCAAATCCGTTCTGATCAGCGGCGGTGCGTCGGGTATCGGGGCCGAGACCGTCCGTGCCTTTGTCGCCCAGGGTGCCCGGGTCGGTTTTCTCGATCTCGACAGCGAGGCCAGCGAGCGACTGACCGATGAAACCGATGGCAAGGCGGTTCATGTCACCTGCGACCTGCGCGAGATAAAGTCGATGCGCGCCGCGATTTCCGTGCTGCGCGAGCGGGTCGGCCCGTTCTCGGTGCTGGTAAACAACGCCGCGCGGGATGACCGGCATGACTGGCGCGACGTCACCCCGGAATATTGGGACGAACGCCTCGCCACGAACCTGCGCCACATGTTCTTTGCGATACAGGCCGTGGCACCGGACATGATCGAGCAGGGCGGCGGGTCGATCATCAATATCGGTTCCAACTCATGGTGGGAGGCGGGGGGCGGCTTTCCGGCCTATGCGACGTCGAAATCAGCGGTGCATGGGCTGACGCGCACCATGGCCCGCGACCTCGGCGAACATCGCATCCGGGTGAATACCGTCGTGCCCGGCTGGATCATGACCGAGCGGCAAAAAGAGCTGTGGGTCACGCCCGAGGCCATCGAGAAACAGCGGGACCGCCAATGCCTGCCCGACCTGATCGAGCCGGTCTATATCGCCCGCATGGTCCTCTTCCTCGCCTCGGATGATGCAAAGATGTGCAGCGCCAATAATTACATGGTCGAGGCGGGATCGATCTGACGCATCGCGGCTGAAGCCGCCCCGAAACAGCAAAAAGAGGCGGTGCGTTGAATAATGTCGCTAAAATTCGCATGGTATAACGCTGTATGTGAAATAGCGTTCTGCAAAACGGCCTCACGAATGAATTGCGTTGTGAGAAGATCGGATTGCAAAATGCGAATTTCTTTTTGAACGTGGTAAATATTCGCTTTCCAAGCCCCGGTTCATGCGGGTCTTCATCTTTCGTTTGTCACGTTGATTAGGCTTTGATCAACGCGAAAAACGGACTCTTGCGCCAGAAATTCATGCCGCCTCGTTGTGGCTCTGGTGGGGAAATACCATGCAAACGACCGTCCTGTCCGCCCGCAAACAGTTATTGCCAGAGCTTTCGAACGGAAAGCTGGTGGTTGCCAAGGTGTCGTTCGAGACCAAGCCGGATTCGGTTACATTGACGGGACCGGATGCATCCCTGTTTGACTTCAAGATGCTGGGCAAGGGCGGCAAGATTTCCTTGAATAAAGACGCTGACCTCGATTTTGAAACGGCCCTTACCTACGAAATTTCTGTGACTGTCCAATACGGCGACCACAGCGAGACCGTTACCCATTTCATTCCTGTTCAGGACTTGATGGAGGTCACTTACGGGACAGCCGAGGACGACATCCTGACCGGCGACCGGGGCAGGGACTATCTCGATGCCGGCGCAGGTGATGACACCCTGATCGGCGGTGAGCGGGACGATTGGTTCATCGGCGCGGCAGGGAATGACGCGCATCATGGTGATGATGGCTTCGACACCATCGACTATCGCTATTCCTGGCGCGGTGTGACCGTCGATCTCGCGACCGGCGAGGGCCGGGCCGGGGCCGCCGAGGGCGATACCTATGACAGCATCGAGCGCGTGATCGGCTCGCAAGAGCACGGCGATACGCTCACCGGCTCGGATCGCGAAGACAAGCTCTACGGCATGGGCGGCGACGACGTCCTGCGCGGCGGCGGTGACGAGGACTATCTCGACGGCGGCGAAGGGGCCGATATTCTCGATGGCGGCGACGCCCGCGATACCGTGCATTACGGCGAGTCCGATGCCGCCGTGAAGGTCGATCTGGCAAGCGGCACCGGCGCGGGCGGCCATGCCGAGGGCGACACGCTCATCAGCATCGAAAAACTCTACGGCTCGGCCTTTGGCGACAGCTTGTCCGGCAGCGCAAGGTCGGAGGCA
>CALGNO010000067.1 GCA_937958625.1 uncultured Neomegalonema sp. | reverse complement strand
TCCTGCCCGTAGGGAGACCCGATCATCGCATACATCAAGTCTGACTCGATTACCGTTTCAGAGTGGGGAGACTTGGCAGGGTACGGCGGGTGCGCCGCTCGCGACAACGGTAGAGCCAGATCGGGGATCAGCGCGATATTTGTGATGAGGCTGCGCTCGTTGGTCAGGTCAAACATCCTGCTGAGCAGATGCTAGGTGTCGAGATGGGGGTGATTACTGTGCACGCGGAACAGATAGCTTTCTGGAATGTTTGACGCGATACGAAAATAATTGCAGAGTGTAGAAAAGCAACTAATGCAAGAAACGAGCGAATAATGGATGCGCTTTACACCTTTGGCGTGTCTGTCAAGGATGCCGTCCTTTGGATTTCCGGTCTGCTCACGGCGGATGCCTCGCCCGGCATTGTTGTCATCGGGCTTGTGTTGCTGCTTGCCGTTCTGACGGTAAGGTTTGTTAGGTTTGCGCGGCGCTTCTGTGCGGGGGTGAAAGAAGCCCAAGAAAAGGTCGAGGGTGCCGAGGAGATTTCGGGCGAGCAGGTCGATGCTTTATCGAGCGATTTTGCGGATTGGCGCAACAGCGGCCATCGGGATCGCCATCGGCTGGGCGTTGCCTGGAAGGAGTTTGCCGAAACGCTGGTGCGCTCGCCGGAGGAGCATGGCCGCACGGAAATCGGCAACACGGTCAGACCATCCAACTTCTTCAATCTAGCCGATCTGGGCGTGTCGACGGGATTCTGGCGTGCATGGCCGGGAGTGTTCGTGACCGTGGGCCTGCTACTGACGTTTCTGGGCCTGATCGCGGCGCTTGGCACCATCGCGAAGGAAGAAATCACCGACGAATCACTGAGCACGCTGCTGGATGTGGCATCGGCCAAGTTCATAATGTCGCTGACGGGTCTGTTCTGCTCGATTTTGTTCGGCTTTGTCCTGCGGTCGGGGCTGGGGCGGATGGAGGGGGCGCTGCACGACTTGTGCGACACGCTGGAGCGGCGGTTGCCCTATGTCTCGCTGGAGCAGATCGCCAAGGATCAATTGGCCGAGGTCAAGAAGCAGTCGGAGCAGACTCAAGCCCTGATAACGCAGTTGATCTCGAATATCGACGAACCGTTGAAGACCGGCCTGCCGAATGCTATCCGCGCGGGGATCGCGGAGGCGATGGTCCCCGTGGTTGAGAAAATCGGGACGGCGGGAACCGATGGTATCGCTTCGTCGACAGAGGCACTGTCAAGTCGGATCACCGATGGTATCGGCGATGCGCTGGCGCAGGTCGGCGAGAGGCTGGCGACGACCGGCACGACGCTGGAGGCGTTGGCCGGGCGCATGGATGACAGCTCGGGCCGCATGGGCAGCGAGATGGAGCGTGCAGTCGCCCGCCTCGCCGCCTCAGTTGATGAGATGCGCGAAAGCGCGGGGGCGGCGGCGCAGCAGAATGCAGTAAGTATGACCGAAAGCGCCGAAACTCTGTTCGCGGGCATGCGCGACGCCCTCGACCGCATTCAGGCGAATACCGCCGAGAACGGCGCGGCTATGGAGCGGGCGGCGGGCGCGATGACCGAGGCGGCGGGCGCTTTCCGGGCCGAGATCGAGACGGCGACGGCGCAGGGAGGCGAGGCGGCGCGCATGGCCTTGCAGGGCGCGGGCGCGATGGCGGCGGCGAATGTGGGTGCGGCGGGTGAGCAGGTGCTGGGAAGCCTGAATACCAGCCTGAACGCCGTGACGGATCGGGCCGAAGCCCTGAGCGAGAAGATGTCGGGCCAGTTGTTCGGCCCGCTCGACGCCATGCGCGCCTCGCTGGAGCGCGCCGCCGATAGCGCAGCGAAGGGCGCTACCGAAATGGGCCGCTTCAGTGCCGGGGCCGAGGCGGGTGCGGTCGCAGCGCGCGAGGCGGCGGACAGGGTGGGCGAGACGGCGCAAGCACTCGGATCGGCGGCGGCCCCCATCCGCGACACGGCAGCCCGGTTTGAAACCGCCGCGCGCGAGACGGCGCAGGCGACGGGCGACAGCGCGCGAGTCATGAAGACAGGCGCAGAAAGCCTCGTGCAATCCGCCCAGACGGCGATGGAGGCGGGGCAAGCCGCCCTTGCCGCTGAACGCGACGCGATTGCGGCCAATCTGTCGGCGGTCAAGGCAGCGCTGGAGCGGTTCGAGACGATCGCCCAGAACTTCGACGATATCGACGACAAGCTCGGCAATGCCTTTGGCACGTACCGCAAGGAGATCGAGAGCGCCCTAGCCAATATCGGCGAGCGGTCGACGGCCATCCACACCGAACACGCTCGTGCGCTCGACACGCTGACCACGCTCGTCAGCCAGACGGATGCGTTCCTGCCTCAGCAGAAGCGGTCTTGAGGCGATGCGCACGCTCTCCACCCGGCGCGGTCCACAGCATGAGGAGGAGGAATCGGTCTTTGTGTCGATGACCGACATGACCGTCAGCTTCCTTTTCATCATCATGATCCTGCTAGCCTTCTTCGCCAGCCGCTTCAATGCCGAAGAAACCGTGCCGGTCGCCGTATACGATCCGGTGCGCGTGGAGCGCGACGCCCTGCTCGAAAAGCTGGACCGGATGGAAGAGCGGCTGGCCACGGCAGAGGCCGAAATCGTCGATCTGATCAGCCAGCGCACGGCCCTGCGCGCGACTCTGGTACGAACCGAGGCGGAGCGCGATGGGGCGTTGGAAAGGCTTGCCGAACAGGATTCGCGGATCGGTGTGCTGGAAGCGGAACTGGCCGCAGCCCTGTCCGAGCGCGATATCCTGCTGCGCTCGGTGGCGGATCTGGAGGATCGCCTCGCCGCCGCCCTTGCGCGGATCGAGGCATTACGCGCCGCGCTGACGCTGGCTGAAACCGAGCGCGATGCGACGCTGGAGATGCTGTCCGACCGGCGTGATCGTATTCGCGAACTCGAAGCCGAGATCGAGGCCCTGAGTGCGAAACTTGCGCGTTTGTCCCGCCCCGATCCTCTGAAAACATACATCGCCCGCGTCGCGGTGGAGCGCGAAAAGGTGCTGGAACGGTTGCGCGATGCTCTGCTGGCCGATTTCCCGGAGCTGGAGGGGGTCATCACCTCCGAAAGTGACGTGCTGCGTTTTCAGGGCGAGGGGCTGTTCGCATCGGGATTCGATGAACTGCTTGCCGCTCGCAAGCCCATCGTCGAGCGAATCGCCCAGCGTCTGGATGCGTTGTTACCCTGCTATACGCTGGGCGAGCGGGCGGCGTATTCGGTGCAGTGCAACCCCGCATTCGCCGTGATCGAAGCTGTTCAGATCGAAGGGCACACCGACAGCGACGGTGCCGATGCGCTGAACGTCGCGCTATCCGCCCGGCGCGGTGCCGCGACCTACGCGGCGATGACGGCGCATCAACCAGACCTGATCGCGCATCGCAACCTTGCGGGGCAGCCGGTCCTATCCATCGCGGGCTATGGCGAGGGCCGCCCAGTGATCGATAACAGTACGGCGCAGGGAAAGGCGACCAACCGTCGCATCGACCTGCGCTTCATAATGGTGACACCCGGTGAGAGCGCTCAGATAGAAGTGATCCGCCGACAGTTGCGCGGGGAAGGGGGTGCGCCATGAATTTGTCCGACATCCTGCGCGGGTCCGCCACTGCCTTGTCCCCGGCCCGCCCGGCGGATACCAGAAAGCTGGAAGCGGCGATCAAACGGGTGGATCAGACCTTTCCCGACATCGCCCCCACGCCGTCGGAGCAGGACCGCGAAAGCGTGGCCCGTGCCTTCCAGCGCCGAATCGATGCGTGGCACTGGGAAGGATGCACGGTCGAGAATGCCGCATCCGCCGCGCGTGCCGCCTTTGACATCAAGTTGCGCGACCTCGAAAACTTGGCGAAGCTGCGCAGCTTCATGCTGGCGGAGGCCAAGGCGTCGGATCGTGGCGGCGTCCTCAAGGCGATGCTGGACGTGCATATCGACAGTTACGAACAGGGGGCCGAGCGTACCCGCATGCTTGCGGCGGCGATGAAGGCCCGGCGCGCGCATCTGCCGGTCCGTTCGCAGGAGATGCTGGCGATCCTGCCCGAAGCGTTGGATGCGGTGAAGGGCGGCACGGCGCTGGGGCGGCGGATGGCGACGGCGGCGGATGCAGCGGCACCCTTCGCGGGATTGCCCATCGTCCCGGCGGGCGGGTTGGTCGATATGGCGAGCGCGGGTTTCGTTGCCACGCTGGCCCCGCGCATGGCCGAAGAGCCGGTCGCCCGCCGCGTCCTCGACTGGTTCGCGCCGGACGGGGGCAGGGCGCGGGCAGTTGGGGCGGAGGAGGCCATCAACGCGCTGCTGTCACCGTGGCGTGGGGGCGAACCGTCGGCGACGTGGAAGCGCACCCTGCTCGAACGCCTCGTCGCGGCATTCGGTGATCCGCGCATCACGGGCGGTGGCGCGTGGAGCGCAGCGATGGACAAAACGCGCGAGACGTTCATCCGTTGGCAGACCGGGGCGACACTCGAAGCGTTCCTGGACATCGTCACTCAAGCCGAGAAGAAGCACATGTGGGCCGACCGCATGCCCTTCTGGCGCGATCTTTTCCATGAGGGCCATATTCAGGACGCTTGCGTTGCCTTGAGTCCAGACGCACACGCGATCGCGCGCAATGTGGAGGCAAGAGCGGGAAAAGCCTCGCTCGGCCGATACGGTCGACAGAACGCAACAGGCGAGGACAAGATAAAGTCCCTGCTGATCATGAATATCAACGGGAAGACCGTCGTGGAAGGGTCGTACAACTTCCAAGTCCATGTCTTCCCCGACAATCACCCAAAGAAACCGACGTTTCACCGCAACATCTACGATTGCAGGGATATTCGCGACGTCTTGCCCGCGCGTGGCAACGACAAGAAGATGCATGACGGCGGCGGAAAATGGAAAAACTGGGTAAGGGAGAAAACCGGATGCCCGCGCTGACTTTCACCGCCACTGACGACCTTGTCACCCTGACCGCCCCACCTGCCGCGGCGGGATTGTTCGCGCGGTTGATCGGCAATGTGTCACCCGCATCGGTCGATGCCATGAGCCGCGAAGACTGGGCGCTCGGGCTGGCGCTGTCCGACCTGCGCGCGCTGGCGGAGGACGAGCCGTCCGGCGCGCTGGCGATTGGGGAAGCGGAAATCACCCTGTCGCACGGCCTCGCCGCCAGCCTCGATGGGGAAACGGCGCGGATGCTGGGCTTGCCGGCCTTCACCGATCTGACATTTGAGACAGGGGTATCGGGGTTGCTGGGCAGTCCCGGTTTTCGCCTCGACCGCCGCTGGACGCGCGGGGGGCGAGCGGCCAGTCCTGCGCGCACCGGGGCGATCCTGCATACGGACCGGGGCGAGCGGCGGGTGCCGCGCGCGGCCTATGACGCCATCCTGATTGCCGAGGCGTTCGACGATGCGGCCCCGCTGGCCGAGCATTGGTCCGCGCTCGCGCGGTTCCGCCGCACCCTGCGTCCGGATGACGAGGAGGAGGATGGCCCCCCCGACGAGCGCGCGCGTATTGCCATGACCGGCTTTCTCGGGTCGTTGCGCATCGCAAGCGCCAATGCTTTTGCGATGGCCCTGCGCGATGACGGGCAGGGGGGTGTTACCTTCGACCCGCTGCCCTTTTCGACGGGGGAGGGTGAACAGACAGCCGCACTCGCTGAGGGGGCGCTTGGTGAGTTTCACGATGATTTCGAGCGGCGTGGTGCCAGCACCGCCTATCGTACCGGCGACAACAGCTATTTGGTGGTCGAGCGCGGTGCGGCCCCTGCCCTCGCGGTCATGGCGCGCAAACAGCAGGCCCCGCGGGCGGAACGAGAAGCCTTCGTCGCGAATCCCGCCCCGGACCTGACCGATGCCTATGAGGCCGCGCTCGAAAGCGAAGGGGCCTTCGACGGGGCGGATGATACGGCGCGCGAGGCGCTGGTCGAGGCGGCGGTCGGGCAGACCTTTGTGCAGACGGAGGAGTATCTGTCGGCGCGCGTCGTCGGCGTGGGCGCATGGCGGCCGCCGGAGATCGGCGGGGCCGCAACGCATAAGACGACATGGCTGCCCGAGGCCTTCACCGAAACACAGCGCGCCGCCCTGCAAAGCAAATCGAGCGCCCAGCTTGAGGTGATCCGCGAGAACCATGCGAAGGCGCTCGATCAGGGTGACAGTCACATCGATGTGGGCGGCGGTGTCACCATTCCCGTTGGCCCGCGTACCGAGGCCGAGCTGGAGACGCGGGCCGAGGAAGCGCGCGAGGAGGAAGAGGACCGCGCAGGCGACAAGCCGCCTGCACCTGAAAGCCCGCCCACGCAGGAGAACCAGGCCACGCCCGCCGAGGCCATCGTGCTGCAGACCAAACTCAACTTCGACGCCCTGACCTTCAGCCCCGCGCGCATCCCCCGGTCGGCCCCCGTCCCTGATACCATGCCCGCCGCCGTGACCAGCACCCCGATGCCGCATCAGCAGGTCAGCTTCGACTGGCAGGTTGCCGCGTGGCGCGCGGGGGTGCCGGGGCTGCTGAATGCCGACGAGCCGGGATTGGGCAAGACGCTGCAGACCCTCGCGTTTTTGTCGTGGCTGCGCGGGGCAATGGCGGCTGGGCCGGTGGAGGGCCGCCTGCCGATCCTGATCGTTGCGCCGACATCGCTGCTGATGAACTGGGAAAAGGAGGTTGCAACCCATCTGGATGCGGACGGCCTAGGCACCGTCCTGCGACTCTACGGTTCAGGCGTCACGGCGCGCAAGGTGCACGGGGCCGAGGGGCGCGAGACGGATGACGGCACCGCGCGGCTCGACTTTCGCGATCTGCACGAGGCCATTGAAGACGGGCGCGGGCAGGATCGCTGGCTGCTGACGACGTATCAGACGCTGATGAACTACCAGCATTCCTTCGGTCGTTTGCGGTTTGCGGTGGCGGTTTTCGACGAGATTCAGGCGATCAAGAACCCCGCGACGCTGGGGGCTGCGGCGGTGCGGTCGCTGGACGCGCGGTTCCGCATCGGGTTGACCGGCACGCCCATCGAGAACCGCCTGACCGACATATGGGCGATCCTTGATCAGCTCGCGCCCGGTGAACTCGCCTCGCTGCGCGACTTTCGCAAGGCGTTCGAGCCGCCGACCGAGGAGGGTATGGCTGCCTTGAACGCGCGCATCTTCGGTACCGGCGCGCCGGGCGAGACGCCGCTGGGCATCCGGCGGCTCAAGACCGATGTGGCCGCGCATCTGCCGCCGAAACTGCGCCTGTTGCACCCGCGCGTCATGCCCCCGATCCAGGCGACGCGATACGAAGAGGCACATGAGAAGGCGGCGTCCTCGCCCAAGGGCGGCGCGCTGAAGGCGTTGCAGCACATCCGCTCCGTCTCGGCTCATCCCGGCGCGGTGGAGGGGGAGGGCGATGCCGCTTTCGTCGCCGCCTCGGCTCGATTGGCGGCGACTGTCGAGCTGTTGCACTGGATCCGCGCGCGTGGAGAACGGGCGTTGGTGTTCATCGAGCATACGCGATTGCAATACCGCTTTGCCGAGATCCTGCGCCGTCTGTTCGCGCTGGACGAGGTGCTGATTATCAACGGGAACACCCCCCCGCCAAAGCGCCAGCCCATCGTCGACAAATTCCAGCGCCACGGCACCGATGGCACCGAGTTCGACGTGCTGATCCTCGCGCCAAGGGCGGCGGGGACGGGCCTGACCCTGACCGCCGCGTGCCATGTGATCCACCTGTCGCGCTGGTGGAATCCGGCGGTCGAGGAGCAATGCAACGATCGCACCCACCGCATCGGCCAGACCAAACCCGTGACCGTGCATATGCCGATGGCCATCCATCCCGATTATGTCACCGCGTCGTTTGACTGCCTGTTGCACGACCTGATGCGCGGCAAGCGCAACCTTGCCGAAGCCGCGCTCTGGCCAGCGGGGGATGTGCCGGAGGATATCGGCGCGTTGCTTGACGGCCTGGCGTCTTCGATGTCGCAGGGCCGGCCGGGCGTGCCGGATGCGGCGGCCCTGTCCGATGATGCGCGCGGGGCCGGGTTTGCGGTCGATGCGTTGCCCGGTGGCGGCCTCGCATTGCGCGGCAAGGCAGGATCGCCACCGCTGGAACTGCGCACGAAAAGCGCGACCGGCTGGACGCTGGGGCCTGACGCGGCGGCGCGCATCGTTCTGGGGGGGACGGCACCGGCACCGGGGGCGGCTGCTCCGCCATTGACGGCTCTGGATGGTGAGATGATGGCCTTGTGGCCGAGGTATGCGCTTGATGGATAAACGAATTCTCACCGGGTTTCTGATCGTGGCATTGGCCGTCGCCGCGCCTGTCAGCGCGCAGAATATGGACGCCACCACCGCACAGCAAGCCCTGACGGCCCTTGGATACGACATCGGCCCAGTCGATGGTCAGCTTGGCCCCCGCAGTGAGGATGCGCTGCGGCTGTTTCAATCGGCTGAGGGCTTGCCGGTGACCGGATCCCTTGATGCCGCAACGGTTGCGGCGCTCGCGCCACCGATGCCGACGCCGGGGGACACTGTGGAAGCGCCAGAACCGGCATCCGAAGCGCCGCAGGAACCGGGCTGGATCGCCATCGTCATCGTGCTTGCCTTGATCGCGATCGTATTCCGGGGGATTTTTCTACTGATCCGCTGGATTTTTCGGGGTATCGCAGGGCTGTTTCGTCGCGCGCCGAAAAAGGACACGGGTCGCCCGCGCAGAAAACGCGAGCCAAATATCACCCCACCACCGGAGGCTCCCGCTATCGTGCTCACCCAGAGGATTGATCCCGTCGCCACCCCGGTCGAGGACGCGACCTATACGCTGTCAGAGACTTCGACCCCCGTCCCTGACCCTGCGCCGCCAGAAGCGACCCCACCCCCGCGCGCTCGTCAAGGAAACGCCTCCGGTTGGATTCCTCCGGGGGAAAATGTCACGGTTGCGGGTCGGGACATCGGCGGGATGATCTATGTCGGTTCGCCACCCAAAGACGGTCGCTATGGCGAGCCGGATAATGCCTTTATCGATCCCTCGCGCCCGGTCGGGCGTCATGGTGGCGACTGGGACGGGCACGATCTTTCCTATTGGCCAAACTACGCACACCTGTCGCCCCTCGCCCGCGCAACGTATCTCAACTGGCTGGCCGAAGGGCGGATTCGGGCCGTAAATCCGGGCTACATGTTCCTCTATTTCTACGGGCTGGAGCGACGGTATTTTCGTGAGACGCCGGGCGACGATGAGCGCCGTTTACTGGTGGCCGAAATAAAGCGTTTGCGCGATCTGTTCGGCGAGAACCGTTCGGCATCGCGGTATCTGGGTGCGTTTCTGGACGCGGCGGCGCTGGAGCAAGAGGGTGATGCCTTGCCTGCCGCAAGCCGGGGTGAGGTGTCGCTGGCGCTGAAGGTCGGGTTGGCGCGGCGGGTCGAGGCGGGCCAATCGCTTGATGCGCCCTGGCTGCGCGCGTGGTATCTGTCGGATGGCGAAACGCGCCTGCGTACCCCGGCGCGGCGCTGTGTCCCTGAATTTGCGGCCCTGTTCGATGCGATCTTCGCGCGCGATCATCCCAAAGGCCTGCCCTTGCGTCGCCCCAAGCGAAAGCTGGAGGCCAGCTATCACGCGGCCTCGGGCGGGTTCGAAGCGGATCTGTCGGGCATCGTTGGCGACCTGCGCGATGTCACATCCTTGCGCAAGCCGCTGGCGACCGCCGCGACGATTGCCGATGAGGCGACCGCCGCCCTCGAAGGATTCAGTCGCCTGCTCGGCAAGGATGCAGACGCACGGGGCACGCTGGCCGCCCATGCGCTGCTGCCCGCCGAAATCCGCGATCATTTTCCCTGTGTCGAAGCCGATGCGCTGGCTGAGTGGGTGCGGGCCTGCATCGCGCAGGGCGGGCAGGTCGATGCGCTTGATCTGCTGGAGCGCCTGACCGGGGCGCGGCCCGACAAGCTGACGCGCAAGCGTCTGACCGATGCGTCCGATATGCTGCTGGGCCTCGGGGTTGGGATGGCCCCGGACCCGCGCTTTGCACTGCGCGCGCCCAAGGCGGGCGAGCCGGTCATCCTGTTCGATCTGCCCCCCGATACCCGCGCGCTGGAGGTGTCGGACGGGTTCCGCGCCGCCGCCCTGCGCATCGGCATCGCCACAATGATCGCGCAGGCGGATGATACGATAGACGCGGCGGAGGCGGCGAGCATTAATGCCCTCGTATCCGAAACACCCGGCCTGTCGATCCCTGAGCGCCTGCGCCTGTCGGCCACCGCGCGGTGGATGCGCGCGGTGCCGCCTGACATGGCCCTGCTGCGCAAACGGATGAAGGATGCGCCTGTGCCTGCGCGCGAGGCGTTCGCCGCGCTGGCCGTCGAGATGGCTGCCGCTGATGGCGAGGCATCCCCGGAGGAAATCGCGCAGCTCGAAAAGCTGTACAAGGCCCTCGGCCTCGATCCGTCGGGTCTGTACGGCGCGTTGCACGGGGCGATGTCGGTGGCATCGGACGACCCCGTCACCATGCGCCCCGCCGGTCCCACGCCGGACGGCCCGGCCATTCCACCCGAGCGGGTGTCGGCCCCCGGCGGTGTCGGTCTCGATATGGGTAAAGTGGCGAGTATCGGCGCGGATACGCGCGATGTCTCCACCCTGCTGGGGTCTATCTTTGCGGGGGACGAGCCGGAGGAAGAACCGGAAGCCGCCACCCCATCCGACCCCGCGACCCTGCCGGGACTGACGCCCGCACAGACCGCCCTCGCCCGCGAGCTGGCTACCCGCGATCACTGGTCCGAGGCAGAATTCGAAGCCGCCGCCACCCGCCATGGCCTGATGCCCGCCGGTGCGGTGGAGGCGATCAACGACTGGGCCTTCGCCACCCATGAGCGCGCCTATCTGGATGAATACGACGGCTACGACATCGACCCCGATATTGCGGCAGAGACTGGAGACTGACACCATGGCACCCCCCCTCAAGCGCCGCGAGCGCGATACCATCACCCAGGCCCTGCGCGCGGGCGTCGTGCCCCGGCTTGGGCTGCAGCATATCCAGGTGGGCCGCGCCCGCGAAATCCGCGAGATCGTGCGCGATGTCGAACGCATCGACGAGGGAGGCAGCGCGATCCGCTTCGTCATCGGTGAATACGGGTCGGGCAAGACGTTCTTTTTGAACCTCATCCGCCTGATTGCCCTCGAAAAGGGCCTCGTGACATTCTCTGCCGATCTGGCCCCCGACCGCCGCATCCACGCCACGGGCGGGCAGGCACGGGGCCTCTATGCCGAAATGGCGCGCAATGCGGCGACCCGCTCCAAACCCGACGGTGGGGCGATGGCGTCCATCGTCGAGCGCTTCGTCGGCCAGGCTCGAACCGAAGCCGAAGAGGCGGGCCGCGAGACGGGCGAGGTCATCGCCGAGCGTCTCGCCCATTTCGAAGAGATGACGGGCGGGTTCGAATTCGCGACCGTCGTGCGCAAATACTGGGAAGGCTTCGACACGGGTGACGAGGAGCTGAAATCCTCCGCCCTGCGCTGGCTGCGCGGCGAATTCGCCACCCGGACGGACGCGCGCAAAGCATTGGGCGTACGCACCATCGTCGATGACGGCTCGGTCTATGACCATATCAAGCTGATGAGCGCCTTTGTCCGAGCGGCGGGGTACGGCGGATTGCTGATCGTGTGGGACGAGCTGGTAAACCTCTACAAGCTCACCTCCCGTCAAGCCCGCGATGCAAACTACGAACAGATTTTACGCATCCTGAACGATGTGTTGCAGGGGTCCGCCTCGCATCTAGGGTTTCTGCTGGGTGGAACGCCCGAATTCCTGATGGACACACGGCGGGGGCTTTACAGCTACGAGGCGCTGCGCTCGCGCTTGTCCGAGAACACCTTCGCGAGCGACGGGCTAGTCGACATGTCCGGCCCCGTAATCCGCCTCGCCAGTCTGTCGCCCGAGGACATGTTCGTATTGCTGCGCAATGTGCGCCGGGTGATGCAGGGGGAGGAGGGCGCGCTGCCGGATGAGGCGCTGGAAGCCTTCATGGCCCATTGCTCGAACCGGATCGGCGAGGCGTATTTTCGCACGCCTCGCAATACCGTCACCGCCTTCGTGCAGATGCTGTCGGTGCTGGAGCAGAACCCCGGCACCGACTGGCACGACCTGATCGAGCGGGTCGAGGTAGGCGCGGATGGGGGCGATGATCTGAGCGATATCGACGATAGCGCGGGTGGCGACCCGCAGGGGGCGCAACCGAAGTCCAGCGTGGACGATGAGGGGGATGACGACCTTGCCAGCTTCAAACTCTAACGACCCCGCAGTCCAGTTCGACAGCCTCGCGCGTCCGATCCAGCGGTGGATACGTGACAAGGGCTGGGCCACCCTGCGCCCCGTGCAGGCCGAGGCCATCGGCGCGATCATGGGCGGCGAGGACGACATCATCGTCACCGCTGCGACTGCGGGTGGCAAGACGGAGGCGGCGTTCCTGCCGCTGCTCTCGCAGGTGCTCGACCAGCCGAGCGGGGCAGGGGGCTTCGACCTCGTCTATATCGGCCCGCTCAAGGCGCTGATTACCGATCAGGCTTTGCGGCTGGAAGGGATGCTGGAAAAGGCTGGAATGGCCGTCCACCCCTGGCATGGCGATGTCTCCAAATCGGGCAAGGATCGCGCGCTGAAATCCCCCGGCGGCGTGTTGCTCATCACGCCGGAATCACTGGAGGCGATGTTCGTGCTGCGCGGGCGCGAGGTGCCGGGGCTGTTCGCCGGAACGCGCGCCATCGTGATCGACGAGCTGCACACGTTTCTCGACAGCGACCGGGGGGTGCATCTGCGCTCGCTGTTGTCGCGGCTCGACATCGCGGGCGGGCGACGCATCCGCCGGGTCGGGCTGTCAGCCACGCTGGGCGAGATGGAGCTGGTGCGCAGCTATCTGAACCCCGACGACCCCGATGCCGTGCGCCTGATCGCCGATACCGCGCCGGGGCAGGAGCTACAAATCCAGCTGCGCGGCTATGTCGAACCGGGGCAGGAGGGTGTCGGCCCTTCAAACGAGGTCGCGATCGCCGGTCATCTGTTCAGCAAGCTGCGCGGATCGCGAAATCTGGTCTTTGCGGGTTCGCGAAGGAATGTAGAAACCTACTCCGACCGCCTCGGAACCATGTGCGAGCGGGCAAAAGTGCCGGTCGAATTTCTGCCCCACCACGGCAGCCTGTCACGCGACCGGCGCACCCATGTCGAGGATACGCTGCGCGAGGGCCGCGTGCCGCTTACGGCGCTGTGTACCTCGACGCTGGAACTGGGCATCGATATCGGTGATGTGGAATGTGTCGGGCATATCGGGCCGGGGTTTTCGGTCGCCTCGCTGCGCCAGCGGCTCGGGCGATCCGGGCGACGGGCGGGCGAACCTGCGGTGCTGCGCATGTATATCGACATGCCGAAACTGGGGCCCCAGAGCAACCCGATCGACCGCCTGCGTCTGGAGTTGGTGCAGGGCATCGCAATGATCGACCTGTTGCTCGAAAAGTGGTGCGAGCCGCCTGCGCCCGGGGCACTGAACCTGTCGACCCTGACGCATCAGGTGCTGTCGGTCATTGCCGAGCGGGGCGGGGCCAGCGCCGCGCGCCTCTACAAGATGCTGTGCGAGCTCGGGCCGTTTCGCAGTGTCGATCCACCGCTGTTCACCGCTCTGCTGCGTGATCTGGGGCGGGCTGAAGTGGCGCTGATCGAGCAATCCACCGACGGCTTGTTGCTGCTCGGCGAGGCGGGCGAGCGGATCGTGGCGCATTACGGGTTCTATGCCGTGTTCCAGTCACCGGAGGAATACCGCCTGCTCGCCGCCGGGCGCGAGATCGGCACGCTGCCGGTCGTCAGCGTCCTGATCCCCGGCATGGCGCTGGTCTTTGCGGGGCGGCGCTGGAAAATCGTCGAGATCGACGAAACGGCCAAGGTCATCGAATTGACGCCCTCTCAGGAAGGTGCCCCGCCGCTGTTTGGCGGCGAGGGGGGCGCGATCCATGACGGTGTGCGTGCTCGTATGCGGGGTGTGCTGGAGGGGCGCAATGTGCCTCGCTATCTCGATCCAGCGGCCCGCGATGCCCTCGCCATGGCCCGCGAAGATTACGACCGGCTGGGTTTGCGTGGGAGGGCGATGGTGCCGATCGAAGAGAAGAAAACCCTGATCGCCCCCTGGGCCGGAACGATCCGCACGACGACCCTGTCCCTCGCCTTGCGCGGGCGCGACCTCGCCATGGATGCCGATGGGGCCGTGCTGGAGGTGCCCTGCGGCATCGACGCGCTGCGCACCGAGCACCTGCCCGCCCTGCGCGAGAACGGATTGGAGCTGTCACCGGAAACAGGCGCAACGCTTACCTTCGACAAGTTCCACGAATACCTCTCCCCGGCCCTCCTGATCCGCGACGCCCTCTCATCTCGTCTCGACCGCCAGAGCCTTGGCCCGATGGTAAAGTCCCTGCTCATAGAAGTATGATGACTGCGCGCGGTCAGATTCGTGTTTACGCAGTTCGGCTGCTCGTACTTTTCCTCATCATGACAAATCTGGAACAAGGAACGGTCTGAGCGAATTATGCGCCCAGCCCCTCACATCTACTAGTATAGCGTTTGTATCCTAGATATTTCGGGTTTGTTTTGTTGAGGCGTTCGGCGATGCAGGGCAGGGCGGGTGTGCCGCGAGCAAAGCGAGTAGAGCCAGCCCGGCACGGGACGCCATGGATTGAAAAGAACAGTCATTTGACAGCTGATAGATACTCTACTTCAAAAATACCAACCAAATACCTCGCCAGCTTAATGCATCCGCGCCCTCTTTTTCCTTGATCAGATGCTTTTGCCCAACCACCCGTTGAGGGCCGTGCAATGCCGTTCCGAAATTTACCTCTGTGGGGCGGAACTCACAGTTCATGGGTTCTACGCCTTAGCTCAAAGCGTAAGCGATGCGCGCTAGAGAGTGCGAGATGCGCATTGATGAGAGCTGATGGGAGTGCATGATGGAGCTGCTGGCGTCCAGTCCGAGGTTTCATTGAAAACAACGCTTTTTAGCGAGACCGCCGCGCGCCCGAAATCCAATTTAGGTTGCAAATTTCGTACAAACACGAAATATCCTCCGCATGCGCTTTCTTCATGCTGCCGACCTGCATCTGGACTCGCCACTTCAGTCCCTCGCGCTTCGCAACCCGGTCCTGCGCGAACGGTTGTCACGCGCATCGCGGGAAGCGTTGCGGCGGCTGGTCGATGTCGCCATTGAGGAGAGCGTGGATGCACTGGTGCTCGCCGGAGATTTGTTCGATAGTGGGGTGCCGGATCTGACCGCCCGCGCCGCCCTCGTGGGCGAGTTGGCACGGTTGGAGCGGGCGGGGATCGACACGGCGATTATCTGGGGAAACCACGACGCGACCCTAGCCGCCGACCGCTACGGCCCACTGGGGGATCGCATCCATATCCTGACCCGCGACCGCCCCACCTTTCGCATCGAGGGCGCTGCGATCCACGGGATCGGTTTTGCGGAGCGTCATATCGAGAAGAGCTTGCTGCCCAACTACCCCACGCATGATCCGGGCATCGTGAATATCGGCCTGATGCATACATCGCTCGATGGCGCGGAAGGGCATGATCGTTATGCGCCCTGTGGCGTGTCGGACCTGTTGGGCCATGGCTATGACTACTGGGCACTGGGGCATATCCATAAGCGCGCCGAGTATCGGGGTGAGGGCAGCCTTGCGGTCATGGGCGGTATTCCGCAGGGGCGGCATGTGAACGAAGCCGATGGCGGCACGGCAACGCTCGTCACCGTCGATGCCAACGGGGTCCATGCCGAGGAACGGGCCATCGCATCGCTGATCTTCGAGCGGCTGGTGGTGCCCTTCGATGCCGAGGCAACCCAGACCGCGCGGCAGGATGCTATCACGCGGGCGGTAGCGAGCCGGATCGTGCCGGGGCGGGAGGTCGCTCTGCGTGTTGTCCTCGAAGGGCAGGGGGTCACGCCGCTGATGGCCGAAGCGGGGGCGGGACGGGCCTTTGTCGAGGAGGCGTTTTCCGGCATCGACGGGGTGCATCTCGATAAGGTGGAATTGCGCGCCGGGGATGCACCGCTTGCATCGGCGGATATCGCCGAGTTGGCCGCTTTGATGCGTGAGGAAGCGGCGAAGGAAGGCTTTCGGGACGAGATCGCAGCAATGCTGGCCGATTGGCAAAAGGCGATGCCGTCCGAGATGCGCGATGTGGTTTCGGCGGAGGCGTTCGACGACTTGGCCGAGGAGGGCATGGCGGCGGTGATC
>CALGNO010000066.1 GCA_937958625.1 uncultured Neomegalonema sp. | reverse complement strand
CAGCAGGGTGCAGGGGTCAGCACGGTCCTCGAACCAGCGGTGATCCGAACCGTCGATCTGGATCAACTCCCCATACCGTTCCCGACGCAGGCGCGGCTGGTGGAAAGCCCGCCGAGCAGCCTTCTTCAGCCACAGACCCTCTGCCATCATCCACTTGCGAACCGTCTCGCGCGAGACCTTCAGCCCGTGATCCTCGGCCAGCTTCTCCGTCGCCAGCGTCGGCCCGAAATCCGCATAGCTCTCCCGGATCAACGACAGCGCATAGTCCCGGACGCCATCCTCCTTGCGATTATTCGATCGACAGCCTCGCGCCCTATGCCGGATCGATCCAGCACCGTCCCGGCGAAACCGAACCAACAACCGCTGTACCTGCCGAATGCTCATCCCTAGCACCCGTGCCGCTTCCGAAGACGCGATCCGCCCGTCGACGACCTGCGACAAAACCTCGACCCGGTTCAACTCCCGCTCGCTCATCATCACCCATCCCATGTCGGCCTCCCATTCCGGACCGGGAAAGGGTAAGCGACATTCCTACTTTGCGGGATGACGACACTTTAACTTTGCGGCTACAGTTCTTTTACCTGTAATTTGTCTTATGATAAATTAATGCTCCAGCTAGTATAACGTGGATAGGTATGGAGTGTTTTCCCTGCAAACCTCTGCGAAAGATTTCAAACAGGATTACAAGCGAGCTAGGGCCTCAGATATTCGCGCGGCTAAGGTCTGATAGCCCACGCGCTCGGTCTCGGACTTGGCTTCGTCAAGCACCGTTCTCGCGATCTCGACACGGCCAAGCCTGATCTGGATGCGTGCGTAGAGGGCGAGCGCGTTGAGACGTCGGAGGCGCATGCCGTGGCGCGTCGCCAGCGCGATGGCGCGGGCGGTGGCGGCGCCGGCAAGCTGGGTGTCGCCACTGTCGAACATCGAGCTTGCCCGCGTCAGCTCCCCCTCTGCCTGAAGACCGTAGAGACCCATGCGCGTGGAGTAATCGACGACGCGCGTGGCATGTTCCATCGCCTCTGCGCGCTTGCCCTGCGCCGCTAGGATGCGCGCCGCTGCGTTGACTGCATAGTGCTGTACGTCGCGCTGCTCGGCCTGGGCGGCGGCAGTCATGGCAAGGTTGGAGTGCCTGAGCGCACCGTCGAGATCGCCCTGCGCGCGCAGTAGATCGGCCAGATATGTATTAAAGATCGCGACCGGACGCAGGCGACGGCCCTCGACGAAATGCCCTATTGTCTGCTCGTACCCGTCCTTGGCGCGCTGAAGGCTGCCCGAAAGATGGTCGCATTGCGCGAGATATCCTTTGGCAAAGTGATGCAGAGGATTGGGTGTCCAGCGATTTTGGACGGCGGTCTGACGCTCGATGACCTCCAGTTCCTCGCGCGCCGCGCCGATCCGTCCCCGTTCGATCTGCGCGATGGCGAGATTGAGGACGATGCGGTGCTCGGTGGCATGGTGGTAATGCGGCTCCTCCCCTGGAATCCTCGAATGCTCAACCATGCGCCGCGCTATGCCGAACAGGGGCACCGCGTCGAATACCTTACCTTGCACCAAGGCTGCGAGGCCACGCTCGTTGAACGTCCAGGCGATCTCGTCGCGGTAGAGCGGGTGACGGACGCGTGCGAAACAGTGCGATACCTTCTGCCGCCGGTCGAGGTTCGCCCGGTCCGCGCTCTCGTATATCTTCTCGCGGATACCCCGCACTTCCGTCGCGAAATCGGGTTTTCTCGATCCGTGGTTGTCGAACAGGCGACGATAGCCACGCTCCGCGATCTCGACGATCTTCCTGTCCTCCTCCACCGCCCGTGTCGCGGCCCCGACCGTCGCATCATCCCCGAACACGCTGCCCTCGAGTACCGTCCGGATCGCCTCGTCGTTCCATTCCAAGCCGACGGCGGCATTGCACAGCGAGCGCAACCATCCTTGGTAGCTCTCGAAGGGGCCTTCGCGATCGCTAGACAATGCGTCCGCCCGCAGACGGGAGATCGCGCCGAGGGAGAATGCGCCGCGCAGCAGGCTGTAGCATCCGCGCAAACGCTGCGGTACGGCATGAATATCGCCCATGTATCCGGCGAGGTCGTCCTGCGCATCGCGGGGAGCGAAAAGCATCCGCGCGGCCCGGTCCACGCTCTGTCCACGATTTTCCGGTGCGTTCTCGCCCTCCCAGTAGGGGCGGAGGACGTAGAAGAGTTCGAGCGTCTGCCGCGATCGAGTTATCTGATGATCGAGAATATCGCGGATCATCGCGAAATGATCCCTCGACGGAGTCGGCAGATCGCGCGGCTGGTCGCAGTAGATCGACAGCTGGTGATGGTTGCTGTCGCCCTCGTCCACCACAGACAGGCGCATCTGCCGGGTCAGGTGCTCGCGCAGCCGCGCGTGCAGTGAGAACCGCGTGTGGATGAACAATTCGTCCATCCCGACCTCGTCTTCGACATGGACGGAGGGTGCGACCTCGATCACGAGACCGCGGCGCACCAACTCCTCCAGATGGATGCGCAACAGCCGGAGGCGTTCGCCGCGCCGCGTCCATTCCGCTGCGGCGGGGTCTGCCGCGTCGGTCCTACCCTCCTTCCGCGCCTTATCATTGAGAACCGACCGGAATTCCGACAGGAGAATTGGGCATCCGAGCAGAACCCAGGGCTCCACCGGCAATGAGAACAGCGCGAGATGGCGGAGGACGAGCGCGAAGATGCCGGAATCGAAGTGTTCGTGTTCCTTCGGGGAAAAAATGGTCACGCGATCCCAACCGTTCGAGACGTCGATAGCGCGATAGCGCGACAGGATCTCGTCGTAGAGCGCTTCGGGATAGCGCGCCGCCGCAGCGTCCAGTGCACGCAGGAATGTCACCAGTTCCGCTCGGTCGTCTCTTTCCCCGTCCTTCGTACCGGGTTCAGGAGGCAGATTCGCCCACAGTGTCATTACGAGGCCGGTCAGCGCCGCGTTGTTGAGAAGCAAGACGGTGATCTGACGATAGACCCCGCGAACGCCCGCACCTCCAGTGGCGAGGCGGGCCGTTGCCCGCTCCAGCACGGCGATCAGCAGGGCGGTGCGGCGAAATACGGGATTTGCATGGCACCCGGAGGGCAGGTCTCCGAACCGAGCTTCCAAGCGGTACTCGAACGCCTCCAACCCGCCCTCCAGAACCGTGTCGAGCAGAGTTGGATCATCAGGCAGCCCCCCTTCCCCCGCCAGCGGGGTAAGGTAAGCCCGCTCCCGCCATGTCGCGGGTTTGAGCTGGTGCCAGCGTTCCTGAACCGATCCGCTCTTGCTCAGCGTGGAGTGATAGATCTGATCGGCCACCGGCACGTCGTCGATGGAGGGCTTCGTGCAGCTGAGATAGTGGATCGGCACATCCGGACGCCCGGCGATCAACAGAAGGTCGATGGGCGGTGTCGGTTGGTCCCGATTGGTATCCGCACTGGCGGTGATGAGACGGAAGAAGGCGCGATGCACCGGATTATGTCCGTCGCCGTCATCGTCGCAGAGCCGGTCCAGATTGCTCAGGCAGACAAAGACCCGCTCGCTCTCAGACGCGATGGTCTGATAGCGGGTCAGCAGCAGGCGCAGAGTCTCCAGCCGGTGACGCCGCACCTGTTGCGAGCCGTCTCCGCGACTGGCATGGAGAGCGACCTGATTCGGCACGTCCGGTCCGGTCAGGGCGAGTTCCGGCTCCTCCCGCCTGTTCCGGACATAATCGTCGCAGGCCTGCCGCCAGCTGCTTTCCGTGCGGGTATCCTTTGGCTGAAGATTGCCAACCGCTCTGATAACAGGGGATGGGCCACCGGGATCGACCCGGTATCGGCTCCGCAAGAGAGCGACCTCGATCTCGGCAATCCGCCCTGCGATGAAGCGCGAGAAGGCCCGGAGGACGGAGTTGAATTCCATGGAGAAGGAGAGGTGGGCAATGAAGGCGTCGGCATAGGGCCTAGTCCTATCGGGATAGCCGAAGATCAGATCGCGGTTGCCCGCGCGCATCAGCAGATGGATTAGCGATCCCTTGCCGCCGCCGCGCGGCATTACGATGCGCTGGATGTTCAGCCCGCCCTTGCGCTCGATCCTGTTCTGCGCCTCCGGGGCCGCTAGATTCTGGATGGCGCTCCAGCGCGGTGACGCCTTGGACCACATGACGGGTCTGCCACGATTGCCGGTGACCCGGTGGCGGGCAGTAACGGTGCCCAGCGTGGGATCTCCGACCACACGGCTGTAGATCGAACGCCGTTCGCGGGGCGTCGTGCGGAACGCCTTCCACCAGCGGTTCGCCTCTACCTTCAGTTTCTCCAGTTCGGAGACTAGGGCACGCGACCGCACCCGTCCGCGAAGGAGTTTCAGCAGCTCCCGCGCCGCTACCTTCTGCGGTGTGCTCGATTTGCGGCGTCGGAAATCCTTTCTTGCCCAAGGTTCGAGCAGAGCCCTATCTTCGCCGAGAGCGTCTGCAAGATATTTGAGAGCCCGTTCGAACGCCTGATACACCACCGGGGCCTTGGTATCCGGAAACAGGTAGCCCTCAACCGCATCCAGCGCCCACATGGTTTCGACATACCTCTCATCGCCGTAGAATATCGTGTAGGCGTCATAATGCACGATCCACTCGATGGCCTTCTCGTGAGCCTTGCGTCTTTTTTCCGGGTCATGCTCGCGCGCCATGAGGCAGACGATGCTGCGCGGGGACTGGTCAGGCGCGATACCCCGGCTGACGAAGCGGCGAAAGGGGCGCAGTACATCGGCCTCGCTCATGCCGACGCCCACGAAAAGGAAATCGTTGCCCCCGAAGGTAACTTCCTGCGCCTCTAGGAACGCCTGTTCTGCGTCGTCATCAGGCAGGTAGACGCGGCGATAATCGTTCTGCGTCAGCACGATGTTGGCAGGGTCGTCTAGTCGCCCGTGCAGGTGGAAGACCTGTCGCTCGTAGGTGCGCGCAAAGGCGGCGAAGGAGATCATCGCGCCCACCGTGCCCGGCGCGAGGGTCGCGCTGCGCGCCGCCCGGCGCAGGCCATCTTCGATAGTGACGGTGCGCGGGTCGTCGCGGTCGGTCGGGCGCTCTCGGCACAAGTGCCTGAAGGGCGTGATCTCCGGCTCCGCGCCCCGGCGCCTAGCCCGTCTCAGAAAGGCCCGCTCAAGCTCGACATCGTAGTTCATGGTCAGGAACCGGTCGATCCCCATGCCGTTGACCAGCGCCTCCACCACGTTCGTGCCGCGCGGCGGCAGGGCACCCGTGCCCGTGTCGTCATCGGGCAGAATTGAATGCTCGATCTGACGCAGCAGGGCATCAGCATCGGGAGCGCCTCCCGGCACCGCCGCCCACTTGCGGATCGCGTCCAGCGCCTCCTCCGCCTCCGCCGTTCCGGGATGGCGGCGGAAATCGTCACCGTCGAGCACCTTCCCGATCTCTTCGCCGGCAGCGATCCGGGTAAGCACTCCCGCCAGTCCTGCTTCCCCGAAGGCGATCGGTCCATCGCTGATATCGTCGAAGAGGCCGCGCAATCGCCGTTCGGCCAACGCGTCCGTTCCGGCGCGGAAACCGGTGGCAAAGTCGCGCCGCGCTAGCCAGAGCCGCGTGCGACCGGTGGACGTGTCAGGGGGCAGCCCGGTCAGGATCGCCTCGCAGAGTTCGATGGCGAGGCCGGCATTGCAGATGGAGAGCCGCTTGCCCCTTTCCGGATCGAGCGAATGCCAGTTCCCGCCTCCACCCCCCAGCCCAATCATACCGCGCAGCTGCTCGATCTGGGGCCGCTTGCGTTCCAATGCCCAGACGTCTTGCTCCCCCGCGGCATGGGCCGCGCGCAACTGCCGCGCAGTGGCAGCCACGAATTCGGGGGCAAGCTCTTTCCAGCCTGGCATTCCGAAGGACATTGTCGTGCCGGAACCGGTAAAGGCGATCAATCGCCTAAGATTCATCGCGCGAGAGAGGCTGACGGTAGCTCGCCGTCTAATTGCCTGTTCAGTGAATGATGCTTCTACGAAGGGCTGCAAATGCGTCCACATGAGGCGATCATCCGTATCATGATTTTCACGAATTAAGGTACGATATTCACCAGCATGCAAGCTTTCAGAGAAACCTAAGCAAACACAAGCCTGCATCAAGGCGGAAGTTTTATACTTGCGCAATTATAATTTTATGCGTCAGCGTTTTCATATCGACGTTAAGTGGCAAAATTAATCGAATACGCTTTGACGGTTTTCGCGTTGCGAAGTCAAGCTGTTGACCCAAGACTATATGCTCCCATCGTCCACTCCTTGATCGTTTTATGGACAACGTTCTGCCAACAGAGCTTTGATCATTGGGCCAAGTGCTTGTCTGTCGAGGCGTGATGACAGGGCGTCGCGGATCAGCAGAGACGGCGACAGGTATTCGTGGAACTTGTCGAAAACCAGCATCCCGCCAGTCTCATGCGAGAGTGCAAGTCCACATTCGTATATCGTGGGCAGGTGTTCGATCCTAAGGTTCTCCAGGCCACACGGCACCTCCAGCACCGCACCATCGGCTTCTACGGACAGACCTCGGTCGCGTAGGGCCAAAGACAGTGTCGTCGTGCGGATCGTACCGGCCCAGGGTGCGACCAAAGTTTTCTTCTCCTCAATGCCGACCATGCCCGTACCGCGCAGACGCAGACGGTCGTAATCCCCCCGGGCCAGCGCGAGAGCGTCGCGCGCTGCCGCGTCAAGGTAGCGGGGCATGGGTTCCTTCATGCGCCCTTCCAGCACGTCACACATCCGGGCGCGCACGTCGTCATGGATCGCACCGCCATCACCCGCGAACCGAGGGGGGCGACCCTCCTTCGACGGAGCCAGTTCGATGACCTTGCCGATATCGTCGATTTCCACGATGCGCCAGCGCCGTCCGGCAAAGACCAGTGTCATACCGGGGGCCAGCACTGTCGTGACCGGCATCGTACCGATCTCGCGGCCGGCGGCGAGAAGGCGATACTCCTCCGGCGTCTTGAACACGGCATAGAAACTGTAATGCGCGACGATCCGTTCGCCAGCCTCGCCCAGTAGCAGCAAGCCATCGGAAGACTGTTCGATCAGAGCGGTATCGGGTCGTCCCAAGTCACGCAGCAGAGTCAGGAACAGGGCCTGATCGACCGACCGGAACGGCCCGCGCTCGCACAGCATCTTGTAAAGCCGCGCGGCGCTTGCCCCGCCCCGCCCCGCGATGACCGACAGGATCTGGTGCGTCAGCGTCGACAGGTTCAGCGTACCGGGTGCAGGCGGCTCGCACCAACCTTCCGTCAGAAGGTCAATCATGGCGACAGCCTGCACCAGATCGAGGCGCAGACGGTCGATCGGATTACTCTGCGGCCCCAACTTCGGCATATCGACATACATGCGCAGGATGGCAGGTTCACCTGCCCGTCTGCCCGATCGCCCCAACCGTTGGCGCAAAGCCGCAACCGAAAACGGTGCGCCGATCTGGCCGACGCAGACCACGTCGCCGATGTCGATCCCCAGTTCCAGCGTCGAAGTGCAGATTGCCGTCAGCGGCACTCGTCCTTCGCGCAGGGTATCCTCGACATGGGCGCGCCGGTCGCGCGACAAGCTGCCGTGATGGGGCAGAAACTCGACGGGCACCTTCTCGCGCTCGCACATACGCGCGAGACGATCGGCGTAGCCTTCGACGTTCTGTCGTGATCCTGCGAAGACAAGGTTGCGGGTGCCCCGCAAACGGTCAAACAGATGACGCGTGATGGCGACCTCGTTCGAGGGGCCGCTTCCGTTTTCCCCAGGCTCAACGTAGCCGCGCAACTGGACTTGCAGTTCCTGACCACCCCCCGCATCGGCGATCATGCGCACGGTGTCGGGAGCGTCGGGGTTCAAATACGAACGTACCAGTTCCATCTCGCCTAGCGTCGCTGACAGACCGACACGCCGGACACGTCGACCGACCGCGATGTCGAGGCGCGTCAGCAGCGAGCGCAGATGAACGCCCCGGTCGCTGTCGAGAAACGTATGCAGCTCGTCGATCACGATTGCACGCGTTCCAGCAAACAGACCCGGCACTTCGCGCCCGCGCAGTACGAAAATCGCCTCCAGCGACTCGGGCGTAATGAGCAGCACGCCGCCGGGAGATTTCAATGCGCGGTCCTTCCGGGTCTTGGCGACATCTCCATGCCAGGGATGAACGGCAAGTTCGGTCTTCTCCAGCATCCCTTCCAACCGTAACGCCTGATCGGTAATCAACGCCTTGAGAGGGCCGACATAGACGAGGTCGAAGCCCCCTCCCTCGGCGGGTCTGTCCAGCGCATCAGACAAGAGGGGCAGGAACGCAGCCTCCGTCTTGCCGCCTGCGGTGGCGGCAGTGATGATGATATCGGTATCGCTTCCCAGCACTGCGCCGATAGCCTCTGCCTGAACCGGACGCAAGTTCGTCCAGCCCTTGTCCCGTATCCATCGCTGAACCGGCCGGGAAAGGCCGTGGAACGAGGCGACAGGTGCGTCAGAGCTTGAAGGTGGCAAGCTCATCATCCTCCGGTCCCGTCTTCGGCATCGCAGTACCTTCAGTGGCGCCTTGTCCTTCGTCGATGTCGCTTAGGTCATCTCCGCCGTCAGCCCCGACCTCGACCCGCTCGATCAGGTCGTGCCAATCGGTGCCGGGGTTCTGCTCCAGCACCGAGAGCATCTGTACGAAAGCGGTGACGGTATTGCGGGGCGTGCGGAAATACGCCTCGCCGATACGGTTCGAGCAGTGGGCCATGAAGGCGTGCAGCGCCTCGTCCGGCAGGGCACCCTCCTCCCCCTGCATCACCCGGCGCACGTTGCGCAGCAGCACGAACATGTCCTCCGGCGACAAGCTGGCCAGACGGATGACGGGGCCGCTCATGTCCACCAGTCCATCGCTCGCAAAGGCGTTTTCCGAGAGGCGCGAGCGTAGCGCCTCGTAGCTGTAGAGCCCCCGCCGCGTGTCCATCAAGAACTCCGGAGTCCCGCCCAGAAGAAAGCCGATATGCGAGGCAGATCCCTGCAACACATCGTTGAGCACGCGAAGGATCTGCTCGTAATTGGAGTCGCGGGCCTGGCGGGAGGTCAGCTTGTAGAGATTGACCAGTTCGTCCCACACGACCAGTAATCCGCCATAGCCTGCTGCGCGAACGAAGGCACTCATCAGCTTAAGATGATCGTAGACCGAGCCATCATCAACGATGGTCCGCACACCCAGCGCTTTCCGCGCATCGGTCCGGGTAGCGAACTCGCCGCGCAGCCAGCGCAGAGCCGACGATTTCAGC
This sequence comes from uncultured Neomegalonema sp., assembly GCA_937958625.1. GTDB lineage: Bacteria > Pseudomonadota > Alphaproteobacteria > Rhodobacterales > Rhodobacteraceae > JAHDDY01. The sequence goes on along the minus strand of CALGNO010000066.1, from coordinate 1,937 downwards.
TCCTCGTCACCGGTGTCGAAGCTCTCCCAGTATTTGCGCACTACGGTCGCGAACTCGAACCCGCCAGTCATCTCTTCGAAATGGGCGAGGCGGTCGGCGATGACTTCGCCCGTATGCCGCCCACTCTCTTCGGCTTCCGCCCGTGCCTTACCGACAAAGCGTTCGACGATGGACGCCATGGCCCCGCCATCGGGCTTGGACCGCGTCGCAGCATTGCGCGCCATCTCGGCGTAAAGACCGCGCGCCTGTCCGCTTGTCGCGTGGATGCGCCGGTCGGGGGCAAGGTCGGCGGAAAAAGTCACAAGGCCCTTCTCGAGCGCGACCAGCCGGATAAGATTGAGGAAAAACGTCTTGCCCGACCCGTATTCGCCGATGACGAAGCGGATCGCACTGCCGCCTTCGTCCACGCGCTCGATGTCGCGCACGATCTCGCCGATCTCGCGGGCGCGGCCGACTTGGATATGCTGAAGGCCAAGGCGGGGTACGACGCCCGCGCGCAGGGCCTGGACGATGGTGTCGCGCTCGCGGCGCTTGATGGGCTGTGCCATGAAGTTCAGTCTCCGATGTCGGCGGCGATGTCAGGGTCGATGTCGTAGCCATCGTATTCGTCGAGATAGGCGCGGTCGTAGGTGACGAAGCTCCATTCGTTGATCGCCTCGACCGCCCCGGCAGGCATCAGGCCGTGGCGGGTGGCGGCAGCCTCGAACTCGGCTTCAGGCCAATGATCGCGGGTTGCCAGCTCACGCGCGAGAGCGGTCTGCGCGTGGGTCAGGCCGGACAGAGTCGCGGCATCGGCTTCAGGCGCAGCGGGGGACTTTTCCTCGGGTTCCTCGTTGCCGAAGATGCCACCCAACAGGGCCGCGACTGCCGCTGTATCCTTCCCGATAGCCGCGACCTTCTTCGCATCCAGTCCGATGCCTTCCTGGGCGGGCGGCACTTCTGGCGGGATGGCTGGGCCGTTGCCAACAAGCGCGGCGGGGCGAACCGTGACCGGTTCGTCCGTTCCCTGCACCACGCCCTGCGACATCGCACCGTGCAATGCGCCGTAGAGCGATCCTGAATCAAGGCCGAGGGTCTTATAGAGCTTCTCCAACTGCGCGATCTCCTCGGTCCCGGCATCCCCATCAGCGGCGGCCATGCGCACGGCCAACGCGGCGAAGGCCTCGCGCGCATCGTCCGGAGCATCCTTCATCCGCTTGCGCAGCAAAGTCATGTCGGGGGGCACCGCGCGCATCCACCGCGCGGTCGCCGACAGACGCAATCGTTCGGAGGGCGACAGGCCGGGCGTATCGTTGACGATGGCGTCGATCACCGCCTGCTCGTTCGCATCGACGGTATCGTCGGCCTGCGCGATCATCGTCGCGATCCCCAGATTCAAGGCGGCGGAGCGGAACGCTTCGGATACGTCGAGCGCAACTGTATCGGCGGGCAGATCGAACAGGATGACCGGCTCGCCCGCTTTCGGCGCGCGCAGGGCGAATCGCGGGTCCGGGGCCATACCAATGCCGAACCCCAGCAGCATGTCGGACGCATCGGTCAGACGCTTGCGCGTCGGCTTGTCGGGCCGCGTACCGGTCAAGCGTTCCAGCAGATCTAACGCATCGACTGCGCCCCCCGCTGCGATACGCTCCCGCGCCCATGCTGCCAGTTCGTCAGCTTCTGCACAGGGGAAGCCGCTCCTGATCTCGGTGGGCAATAGCGCATGACCGACCAGCGTCCCCCGCGCCGCCGTATCCTTGCCCAAAAGGCGGCTGAACCCATCGAGCGCCATGGTTGCCTCTTCGGCTATCCCGGCGGCGACCGTCAGCGGCTTGCGCAAACGGGTCACGTCGCGCAGGTCGCCAAAGGTATTCGACAGATCGACCTCAAATTGCCCGGATGCCGCTACATAGATCGCTTCGAGCTTGCGCTTCGGTAAGCGTAGAGCCAGACCCTTC
>CALGNO010000065.1 GCA_937958625.1 uncultured Neomegalonema sp. | reverse complement strand
CGGCACACCGCCCTCAGCCTGCTTCAAGATGCCCATGATCTGCGCATCGGTGAATCGTCCGTTCATCATCAAAAATCTCCTCAGTTATCTTGCCGAGAAAATTCCACTTCTGAACACCACTAATTTTAGGGGGGATTACCGGCTTCAGCCCGTGGGCGCGGGCAAGCGCGGAGAGCCGTAGCGCAGACCCGAGTGCGGCTTGACCGCAAAACCAGCCAAGGCCGCGCCTTTCGCCAGCCGCTATTCAAACAGCGTCCGCGCCTTTTCCAGCGACGTGACCAGAGCATCGGCATCGGCGCGGTTGTTATACATACCGAAACTGGCGCGGCACGTCGCCGTGACACCCAGATGCTCCATCAACGGCTGGCAACAGTGATGCCCCGCCCGAACCGCGACGCCGTAACGGTCGAGAACCGTCGAAATATCATGGGCGTGCGCGCCCTCCATGGTGAACGAGAAAATCGCGCCTTTCGTGTCCGAATGGCCCTGCACATGCAGCCAGTTCAGCCCCGCGAGCCGCTCCGCAGTATAGTCGCGCAGGTCATGCTCGTGGTCCGCAATCGCCTGCATCCCGACATCGCGCATATAGCGGATGCCTTCGGCCATGCCGATGATCTGGACGATGGGCGGCGTGCCCGCCTCGAATTTATGAGGCGAGACGTTGTACGTGATCTCGTCCTTGCGCACATGGCGGATCATGTCACCGCCGCCATGCCACGGGCGCATCTCGTCGTGACGTTCGCGCTTGGCATAAAGCGCCCCGCACCCCGAGGGGCCATAAAGCTTGTGCCCGGTGATGGCGTAGAAATCACAGCCGATCTCGGCTACATTGACCGGCAGATGCACCGCCGCTTGCGAACCGTCGATCATCACGGCGGCCCCGGCGGCATGGGCCAGCTCGGTCACGCGCTTCACATCGAGGACCGTGCCGAGGACGTTCGACATATGGGTGACCGCGACCAGCTTTGTGCGGTCGGTTATCGCGGCACCGATCGCCTCCGCCGACAAGTCGCCATTCACATCAGGATCGACCCAAACCAGCTTCGCCCCGTGCCGCTCGCGCAAAAAGTGCCACGGGACGATATTGGCGTGGTGTTCCATCGTGGTCAGAACGATCTCGTCCCCGGCCTCGATACGCGGTTCCAGCCATGAATACATGGCGAGGTTGATCGCCTCGGTCGAACCGCGTGTGAAGATGATTTCATCTTCATGGGCCGCACCGAGAAAGCCCTGCACGACACCCCGCGCCGCCTCATAATTCTCGGTGGCGAGGTTTGAGAGATAGTGCAGCCCGCGATGGACGTTGGCGTATTCGCTCTCATAGGTCCGCGTCACCGCGTCGATCACCCGCCGCGGCTTTTGCGCACTCGCACCGTTATCGAGATAGACCAGCGGTTTGCCATGAACCTGCAACTCGGTCGCCGGGAAGTCCGCGCGGATGGCGTCGATATCGTACATAGGAAAAACCCGACCCTGTTAAGGCGCGACGACCATTGTGGCCGGAATAAAGGACGATAGCACCAGCATCAGAAAGAACAGCACCCCGAAGGATGCCGCTGCGACCTTGCCGATACTCTGAAATCCATGCGCCTCTGCGATATAGGCCGACGAGACATAAACCGCAGCAAGCGTGAAGATAAGTCGCAGGATCGAGTCAATCGCGGCAGGCAGTACGAATGAGATAAAGAGCAACGCGAGGTTGGCCAACCCGACCACAAACTGGCTCCACGCCGCCGCCGACTTGCATTGCTCGAAACTCCCGGTGCCGCCGAAGGCACCGCCAACCACCTTGATCAACCCCGCCGTCAGAAAATAGCCCAACAGCGTCGCACCGACGACCAGGGTCGCTACGAACAATCCAGACGGAGCAGAGATCGGAACCCCGTCCGGCCCAACCGGCAACTCAATCGTCTTCATCACAAGGGTGAGCGGAATCGCGAATAGAACGCCGGTCACCGCGACCATGATCATCCGATCACGCTCTGACAGGTTCAGCGACAGGATGCGCCGCATCGAAACGCGCGGCGCGGTCCATGCCTCGGCATAAAGGGCGGGGAGATTTGCCACGGCCTAGCCCGCCGCCCGCTCGGCCATCCACGCATCAATGGATGCGCGCACGATGTCTTGCAGACCCTCGTCAGCGATTTCCAGCACCGCCTCGTCAACAAAGGCCGCGACGAGCATCGCCTCGGCCTCTTTCTCCGGCACGCCGCGAGAGCGCAGATAGAACAGCGCGGTTTCGTCCAGCGCCCCCGTGGTAGAGCCGTGGCTGCACATCACGTCATCGGCGTAGATTTCCAGCTCTGGCTTGGCATTGAACTCGGCCCGCTCGGACAGCAACACGGATTGGCTGATCTGATAGCCATCCGTCTTTTGCGCGTCCTTCTTGACGTAGATCTTGCCCTGAAAAACGGCCTTCGAGTCGCCGTCCATGACGTTCTTGACGACCTGACGGCTCTCGCAATGGGCGGCCTCGTGGCGGATATAGACCGTGTTGTCGATCAACGCATGATCGCGGCCCATGACACCGGCGGCGATATAGCCGTTGCCCTCTTCACCGGCCATTGTCAGCTCGGTCTCATTACGGATCAGCGCACCGTCGGCGGCGAGGGTAAATGTACGGAACTCGGACCCGGCCCCGATGCGGGCATAGAGCGCGGTGAACTGCTTGTCCGCCACTTCGGTCTGGGCGCGCAGGTGATTGAGCGTCGCGCCATCCTCCAGCACCATTTCGGAACCCGTGGTCAGCGCCCCGGCTCCGGATTCGAGAAGCGTCGCCGAAGCCCCCTTCTCGACCAGCATCACGATGCGCAGATGCGCGGGCTTGTTGCCTTCGTAGCGCAGATGGATCGGCTTATCGAGGCTCGTACCCGCAGGAATGCGCACGGCAATACCGTCCGTGGCCATGGCCAGGTTGAGGTCGGCAAAGGGCCGCTCGATCTGCTTTTGCGCGCCCTCAACCTTCTTGCCCTGCAACTCGGCATAGACCGTGTTGACCCAGTCGGCCCCGGCGTCGGGGAGATCGGCAACCTTCGCCAGCGCATCACGATCCGAGCGCGCGTTGTCCAGATGGCCATCGACAAAAACCAGCCGATACGCATCGACGCCCGCGAAAGCATCCTTCGCCGAGGTCGCGCTGACGCCGGTTTCGGGGGTCAGATCGCGAACCGGCGTATATTTCCAATACTCATCGCGCTTGGTCGGCAGGCCATGGGCCTCGAACCGCGCGAAAGCGGCGTCGCGGGCCGGTACGCCCATCTTCGCGGCGCTCTCGCTGGCCTTGAAGGTCTCGTATGCCGCGCGCCAGGGGTTGATCGGAGCATCCATCAGGCCGCCGCTCCCAGAATATCGCTATAGCCGTTTTTCTCGACTTCCAGCGCCAGTTCGGGCCCGCCGGTCTGCACGATGCGCCCCTTCGCCATGATGTGCACGACATCGGGCTGGATGTGGTCGAGCAAGCGCTGGTAGTGGGTGATGACGAGGAAGCCGCGTCCCTCATCGCGCAGGGCATTTACGCCCTTCGACACCAGCTTCATGGCATCGACATCGAGACCGGAATCGGTCTCATCGAGGATGCACAGCTTCGGCTGAAGCAGGGTCATCTGAAGGATCTCGTTGCGCTTTTTCTCGCCGCCCGAGAACCCGACATTGACCGGGCGTTTCATCATATCGGGTGAGATGTCGAGTTCCTTCGCCTTTTCGCGGACCAGCTTGAGAAACTCCGGCGCGCCCATTTCTTCTTCGCCGCGCGCCTTGCGCTGGGCATTCAGGGCGGTGCGCAGGAAGATCATGTTGCCGACACCCGGAATTTCGACCGGGTACTGAAACGCCAGGAACAGACCCGCAGCCGCGCGCTCATCCGGTTCCATGTCGAGAATATCCTCGCCGAGCAGCTTGGCGGACCCCTCGGTCACCTCATACCCTTCGCGGCCCGCGAGAACATAGGAAAGCGTGGATTTACCCGACCCGTTCGGCACCATGATCGCATGGACCTTGCCCGCCTCGACCTCCAGATCGACGCCCTTGAGAATTTTCGTATCCGGCTCTTCTTCAAGCTGGCAGTGCAGGTTTTCAATCTTAAGCATCGGTGGTCCCTTAGGTGTTCGATGGCGACGGCAGCCCGCGCCAGAAGTCTTCGATTTGAATGGTAAGGCCCGGCGGCGTCAGATCGAGCGCGCCGCCGCCAAGTATCCGCGTTCGTATTTCATCGCCGTCCCGCGCATGATGAACCAGCCGCCGCCGCTCGGCATCGACCAACAGATAGTGGGCAACGCTTGGCACCTGAAAATAACCGATGAGCTTTTCGCCGCGGTCGATGTGACCCGTGGTTCTCGACAGCACCTCGACGACGATCACCGGCTTATCCGCCGCCCGATCCTCACCAATCTGGTGTTCCGCACAGTCGATGACCACATCCGGGATATAGGTAGTATCGTCGGAAACAATCACCCCAATGCCATCTATATAGGACACGCAGGGCGAAGAAATCCGATCCAGAGCATCATCAAAAGCGCGGTCCACGGCTTTTTTGGTCAGGTTATGCCGCTTGGTGTCACCGGACATGGCAACGACTTCGCCGCCCACCAATTCGACGTGACCGACCTCGTTCTCTCCGGCCCAGTTGAGAAATTCTCGCGAAGTCATGGGAGCCGGCGGTTGCGGGTTCAGCATCCTACTTCCTCCCCTTCGCCCGGCGGCTCATGACAGTCACGACAAACGCCCCAAGCGCCCCCATCGCCAGAGAGAACGCGATATTGGACATCAACGCCCCGCCCATCCCCGTGACGATACCCATGAAGAACACCGCAACAGCAATGGCGCAGCCGTAGAGGACCGCGAAGAGGGGGCTGGAGCGGGTCATGCCTGAGGCTCATCGTCAACCAGTCCGTCCCAGAGTGCATCGACGGAAATGGTGAGACCCGGCGGGTCAAGGTCGAATGTGCCGGTCGATTGGATCGACGTTGCGATGATCCCGGCGTCCCGCCGATGATGGATCACACGCCGGTCATGCGGATCGACGAGCAGATAGTGCTGGACACTTTCGACCGCGAAGTAGCCTTCCAGCTTACGGCCCAGATCCAGATGAGCCGTGCTGCGCGACAGGACTTCGACGACGATTACCGGTCGTTCAGCGGTCAGGCTGTCCATGTCAGTCTGTGCACCGCAATCGACGAGAACATCTGGAATAAACGCCGCATCGTCGGATACGCGAATTGCAATTCCATCGACGTGAACACGACACGGCGGCACGACGGTATCGAGCGCGCGAACGACATTCAGCTTCACGACCGAATGCCGACGCCGTTCACCCGCCATCGCGGTTGGAGCGCCGTCGAGCGGCTCACCCTTCGATACCACAACGCCATCATGCAACTCGAACTTCGAGTCGCCCTGCCCCTCGGCCCAGACGAGGAACTCGTCTGAGGTCATATGGGGGTTTGGTTGAGGTGCGGCGGTGGTAGTCAAAGGCCGACTCCAATAAGGACGCTGGGTTGATCAAAGTATGAGGTGCGAAGGTAATTCGTGGCAAGAACGCCAGTTACAATTCCAACGATCATCATGATGATAGCTGGAAGTCTTCCGTCTCTAAAAGAACCCAAGAGAGCGAGAACCGAAATGACACAAAGCGCAATGACGCAGTATGGATTCTCAAATCCAAACAGACCTTGGGTGACCCATACGTCTAAATAGACTGCCGCCGCGCCCATAAGGACGAATGGGATAAAGTAACCACCCATCACCCCACGCTCCCCTCAAGCGAAATCGCCACCAGTTTCTGCGCCTCGACCGCGAACTCCATCGGCAGGGCTTGCAGCACCTCTTTGCAAAAGCCATTGACCACCAAGGCAACCGCCTCTTCCTCGTCCATGCCGCGCTGACGGCAATAGAAGAGTTGGTCCTCGTCCACCTTCGACGTCGTGGCCTCATGTTCCACGCGGGAGGAGTTGTTGCGGCACTCGATATAGGGGACCGTGTGCGCCCCGCATTTGTCACCGATCAACAGGCTGTCGCACTGGGTAAAGTTGCGGCTTCCCGTCGCTTTCGGGTGCATCGAGACCTGACCGCGATAGGTGTTCTGGGCACGGCCCGCCGAAATCCCCTTCGAGACGATCCGCGACTTCGTGTTCTTGCCGAGATGGATCATCTTCGTGCCGGTATCGGCCTGCTGCGCGTTGTTGGCGATGGCGATGGAATAGAACTCACCTTGCGAGTTGTCGCCGCGCAGGATGCAGGACGGGTATTTCCACGTGATTGCCGAGCCTGTCTCGACTTGAGTCCACATCACCTTGGAGTTCTTGCCCCGGCAATCAGCGCGCTTGGTGACAAAGTTATAGATACCGCCCTTGCCGTCCTCGTCGCCGGGATACCAGTTTTGGACGGTCGAATACTTGATCTCGGCATCATCCATCGCGACCAGTTCGACGCAGGCGGCGTGAAGCTGGTTCGTGTCGCGCTGGGGCGCGGTACAGCCCTCCAGATAGGAGACGTAAGACCCCTCCTCCGCGATGATCAGCGTGCGCTCGAACTGGCCGGTATTCTCGGCATTGATCCGGAAATACGTGCTGAGTTCCATGGGACAGCGCGTGCCCTTCGGGATGTACACAAACGACCCGTCCGAGAACACGGCGGCGTTGAGCGTGGCATAGTAGTTGTCGCGGCTGGAAATGACCGAGCCGAGATACTTTTTCACCAGTTCAGGGTGCTCCTGCACAGCCTCGGAAATCGAGCAGAAAATCACGCCCTTCTCGGCCAGTTCCTTCTGGAATGTCGTGCCCACCGAGACGGAATCAAACACCGCATCGACGGCGACCTTGCGGCCCTCAGCGGGAGTCGACCCTGCCCCCTCGACGCCGGCCAGAATCTCCTGCTCGCGAAGGGGAATACCGAGTTTGTTATAGGTCTCGATCAGTTTAGGGTCGACGTCATCAAGAGACTTCGGCTTTTCCTCGAAAGATTTCGGCTGGGCGTAGTAATACTGATCCTGAAAATCGATCTTGGGATAATCGATCATCGCCCATTCCGGCTCTTCCATTTGCAGCCAGCGATTATACGCCTCCAGCCGCCAGTCAAGCATCCACTGCGGCTCGTTCTTTTTCTCGGAGATCAGGCGCACGATGTCCTCGTTGAGGCCCTTCGGCGCATAGTCCATCTCGATGTCGGTATCCCAGCCGTACTTGTACTTTCCGGCAAGCGCGGAGACCTTGTCGACGGTATCCGCGTCGACGCCATCTTTGACCTGAACTTCAGCGAGAGCTGTCATATCGTGTATCCCCTTGGTGCCGTTAGGCTTCGCGGTCAGGCCGCGCGCATTTTCATTCGTCTATATAGAGCGGTCCACGCGTCAATGAAGCGCGAGACTTCTTCTTTCGTCGTCGTCGGTCCCATGCTGACCCGAATGGCCGAGCTGGCGGTGATGTCGTCGAACCCCATCGCCTTGAGAACGCGAGAAGGGCCGACCTTTCCCGATGAACACGCCGACCCGGCACTGATCGCAAACCCGGCGAGGTCAAGCTGCATCACCTGCGTTTCGCCCCTCCATCCGGGAATGGCGAAGCAGGACGTGTTGGGCAGGCGCGGAGCGTTCTCGCCAAAGATAGTCAGATCGTCGCCCGCGCAGTCATAAAGTGCGGCCTCCAGGTCGTCACGCAGGTCGGCAACAGGCTCCCAGACGCCCGCATCAAGATCACGTTGGGCAGCTTCGGCGGCAGCGCCAAAACCGGCGATACCGATCACGTTCAGGGTTCCCGAGCGAACGCCTTTTTCCTGACCGCCACCGACGATCTTGAAAACGGTTTCATCAGGATGCGTCGCAACAAATGCGCCCGAGCCTTTCGGCCCGCCCAGTTTATGAGAAGAAACCGCCGCCGAGTCCGCCAACGACGACGCAAAGTCATACGCGATTTTTCCGACGGCCTGCACGGCATCCTCGAACGGGATATGAACGGCTTGAGACTGAATAACGCCCGTCTCGCTGTTCGCGACCTGCCGGGTTGCGGCACCGCCCGTCAGCTCGATCACCCCGTCGCCGTCAACCGCGAGGCCAAGGTCCGTCCAAGCGGCAACGCAGTCATGCTCCGCATCCGACGCGCAGCAATCCATGTCTTTCAGACCAAGCATCGCGGCCTCGGTGGCCCCGCTGGTAAACACAACCTGCACCGGCGCGCAGCCGACCAGCGCCGCCACCTGTTCCCGTGCCTTCTCAACGATCATCTTCGCCCCGCGGCCTTCGGCATGGACCGACGACGGATTGCCCACGACATCGATCGCCGCGATCATGGCGGTGCGAGCTTCGGGCCGCAGAGGCGCGGTCGCGTTCCAGTCGAGATAGACGCGGTCAGACACGCACGCTCCCCTCGTCTTGCAAAAGCGCCGTGAAATCCGGCACCGCTGGGCAGGGCTGTATATCCGTCGCGATCACGTCCTCCAGCGAGGTCTGCTGCAGGAACACATGCACATGAGCGCTGAGCCTCTCCCACAGGTTGTGAGTCAGGCATTGCGCCCCGTCCGAGGTACAGCCCTCGCCCACCGCGCCACTGCACTGGGTCGCCTGTAACCGCTCGTCGACCGCGGCCATGATCTCGGCCACGGCAATGGCACTCGCCTGCCGCGCGAGCGTGTAACCGCCCCCCGGCCCCCGCATGGAAGTGACGAGACCGGCCCGGCGCAACTTGCCGAAAAGCTGTTCGAGATAAGCAAGGGAAATGCCCTGACGCTCCGAAATATCGCCGAGGGAAACCGGTCGGTCATGGTCCTGACGCGCGATGTCAGCCATCGCGGTCACGGCATAGCGTCCCTTTGTGCTCAATTTCATGCGACGCTTCCCATTTGCTCTAAATGGCTCTTTTCCTTGACCCAAAGGCCCTCGTGGTTATATCGCAAGCGCGAAAGTGCTCGGGTCAGGGCGTAGTTTAGAATCCTTCTAAATTACCCGATGCCGGAGGTCAAGTATTGCCCTTGCCAACGGTCTGCCGACTAAATTGAAAGTGATTGCCTGCGTATGCCCGAAGTGAATTTCCCTGGTCCCGAGGGCCGCCTCGAAGGTCGCTATCATCCGCAGCCCGATAACGATTCGCCCATCGCGCTGATCCTGCAACCGCATCCGCAGTTCGGCGGCACGATGAATAACAAGGTCGTCTACAACCTGTATTATGGGATGCACGGCCTTGGGTTCTCCGTGATGCGATTCAACTTTCGCGGAGTCGGGCGCAGCCAGGGCGAGTTCGACGGCGGAATCGGCGAGCTGTCCGATGCGGCATCGGCGCTCGATTATTTGCAGGACATGAATCCCAACGCCCGCCAGTGCTGGGTCGTCGGGTTCTCCTTCGGTGCATGGATCGGGATGCAATTGCTGATGCGCCGGCCAGAGATCAGCGGCTTTGTCTCCGTCGCGCCTCCCGCCAACACATACGACTTCTCGTTCCTTGCGCCCTGCCCGTCTTCGGGTCTGATCATCAACGGCTCGGTGGACCGTGTGGCCCCGCCCGATGATGTGGTAAAGCTGGTCACGAAGCTAAAGACCCAAAAAGGCATCACCATCACCCATACGGTCATGGACGGCGCGAACCACTTCTTCGACAAGCAGATGGACGACATGGTCAAGCACGTCACCGATTATGTCGGCGAGCGCGTGACCCCGCCGGTCGCCCTCGACGATGATTTCGGGCTGGAAGACTGACCGATGCAGTTTCGGAAACTAGGCCGCTCCGAGATCGAGGTCAGCCAGTATTGCCTCGGCTCGATGACCTGGGGCACGCAGAACTCCGAGGCCGAGGGCCACACGCAGATCGACGCGGCGCTGGATGCCGGGATCAACTTCATCGACACCGCCGAGATGTATCCGACGACGCCGTTATCGCCGGAAACGGCGGGCCGTACCGAAGAAATCCTTGGCACATGGATCGCGAACAGCGGGCGACGTGATGATGTCGTGGTGGCAACCAAGGTCGTCGGCGAGGGCTATAAAGGCATCCGCAATGGGGCCGAGATCAGCCCCCAAACGATAACGACGGCAGTCGAGGGCAGCCTGAAACGCCTGCAAACCGACTATATCGACCTCTATCAGCTTCACTGGCCCAATCGCGGTTCGTATCACTTCCGCAAGTGGCACAGCTTTGACCCGACCCAGCAAGACCGGGCGAAGGCGCAGGACGACATTCTGGCGGCGTTGCAGACCCTTCAAGGACTGGTCGAGGCGGGCAAGATTCGCACCGTCGGCCTGTCAAACGAAAGCACATGGGGTACTGCTCAGTTCCTGCGCATCGCCGAACAGCACGGCCTGCCGCGCGTGGTTTCGACCCAGAACGAATACTCGCTGCTCTGCCGCCATTTCGACCTCGATTTCGCGGAACTGTCCCATCACGAGGATGTCGGCCTGCTCTCGTTCTCGCCCCTCGCGGCGGGTATCCTGACGGGCAAGTATCTTGACGGCGCGGTCCCCGCAGGATCGCGCAAGTCGATCAACGACGCGCTAGGCGGGCGGTTCACGGATCGGCTAGACGCACCCCTGCGTGCGTATCTGGACATTGCGAAACGCCACGGCCTCGACCCGACCCAGATGGCCCTCGCCTTTTGCGCCTCGCGGCCCTTCATGACGTCAACTATCTTCGGTGCTACGACGATGGACCAGTTATCGACGGCGCTCGGAGCCATCGACCTGACGTTGTCGGATGACGTGCTGGCCGAGATTCACGAGGTCTACGTCCAGCATCCAATCCCGATGTAACGTCTACGGGGTCTCAAAGCATCCTTCGAGACGCCGCTTTGCGGCTCCTCAGGATGAGTTTTGCACTTAAGAACAAAGATTTGATCTCATCTTGAGGAGGCCCAAAGGGCCGTCTCGAAAGATGATTTCCGATGCTCAGTAGCATCACCCCGTCTGAAGCACGATCTGTTTCCAGACCGCCGTTTCATCGAAGACCACATATTCCCGGCGCAGGCCACGTGGCCCAAACTCCGCATGGCTGATGCCCATTACATGCACGGTCGCGCCTGTGGGCGCGCCGAACATGCCCCATCCATCGTGCTTGCCATGCAGGCTCCAGCGGATCGCGGAACGCGGCGGCATCATCGGGTCTTCGCGGCCAATCTGGTGATTCACGGTAAATTCTGCCGAGGGCAGCGCCGCGCGCAGGCTCATCCAGAACCGATCCGCCGCCGCGCGCCCGTGCTCGGTCACACCGCCCGGCAATTCGAGATGACAGCCCCGGTCATACTCCGCCGGTATCGCCGCCATATCGGCTCCCATAATCCGGGTCATCAGATCAGCATGGCGCGCGCCGAGCTCATGGTCATTGCCCTTGCCAAGATAGGGACCGGGCTTGTCGATGGCCGGGGTGAACGGCTTGACGCACGCCTCCGGCCCACCCTCACGCTCGATCAAATCACGAGCGAAGGCATCGGGCGCAACGCCCATCTGGCGCACAATCGCGCCCTGATCGCGGATCAACCACTCGTCGTTGATCGCATTATTGATGGCGTGGCAATCGGCGATGATGCGATAGCGAAACTTCGCGCCGCTCGCCTTGCCGTACATGCCATCCGCCGTATGGGTGGCCGTCGAGAGAATACGGTGGGAGGACAGCATCCCCGCCTCCGGCGTCCCACTCCAGATCACGTCTTCACCGAGCAATTGCCGGTCGGGAAATTCGGCCAGCGTCGCCATGGTCGCGGCGATGACATTCTCGTTGCCGACCACCACCGACCCCGGCGAGCGCACCACCAGATCAGAGGTGTAATACTGATGCAGGGTCGCGATGCCGCGATCCTCCCAGATTTCCTTGGTGATGCCGAGAATGTAGTCGGGAAAATCTTGCCAGCGCGGATCAAAACCCTGCATCGTCATCGCCCCGCTCCCATCAATTCCCGCATCCGCGCCAGCACATCAACGCCGATCTGATCGTACATATGCAACAGATCGACAAGCACCCAATTTTCTCGGATCAAGCCGTTTTCAAGCCGCCAAAAATCGAGGCTGCGCATCGCGATCTTCTTCCCCACGGGCGGAATACCGAGCCAGCCGCCATGACTGATCGTCTGCATCATGTCGGGCCACCCGGTGACACCGACATAATCGCCCTCGGCCATGAAGTGATACGTAATCTCGGCGGGATAACTGCCCCGATCCGGCATAGCATTCAGGAACGGTATCTGATGATGGTTCCGAAAGCCCTCGATGCCGCGCCCGGACCCGATTCCCGAGGGGCCATACCACATGAATTTCGGATGCCAGAAGCGTTCGAGTTCCATCGTCTCGGGTCCACCTTCGCCGGGATGCCGCTTCATGGCCGTCAGCATATCGATGACATGCTGGCGCGAGGCTTCCGACCGCACCGGGTCGTGGGGGCCAAGACCGTCGCAGGTGGCCGGGCCGGGGATATGCCATTCGCGGCCAAGGCTCGGCACCATGGGCCACGCCCGCGCCTGCATCATGAGTTCAGGAATGTCCCAGAGCGCCTGCATCTCAACGATCCGGCCCTCTTCGACCCGAAAGAACTCGTGATAGCGCATATGGACGATATGCCCTGTCGGCGGAATATCGAGGAAGGCGCGCTTGAACGTGCCGGTGTAAAACCCGCCAATCCCGATCCAGCGTGCGCCATGGGTGTCCTCGCCCTCGATGACGATATGCTCGCGGCGCTCAAGGTCCGGCAACGCCTGCCCCAACGGGCCGAGCACCGTGTCGAAATACGCCTCCGGCCCCTCGATAGTCTCGAAGGGAAAGCAGAGGCGGAAAGTGGCATCGGGCGCGGCATCGGCCAAAGCGGCCCGCACGGTCGCGGCGTCAAAATCATAAAGCGCCTTGCGCAGCGTGCGGATCATGGCCGGGGTGCTTCCACTTCGCCGCGGTCGAATTTTTCCCAACCTTCGCCATTAAAGACGTCGACGCCAAGCTGCGCCAGAACATGCGGAAAATCGACCATCACCCAGTTATCCTCGATCCGGCCATCGACGACTTTCCAGAAATCCATATAGCGGATTTCGATGCGCTTGCCGGTCGGCTCGACGCCCATGAAGGCGCCGGAATGGGTCGCCTCCTGCCGCCCAAAGGCCGCCGCCCACTCGCCCATGTAAAGCCGCGCTTCGTCGACACAGACCTTATCCGAGAACGCGGCCTGAAACGGGCGCTGCCAGTTATCCTGAAACTCTTGCAGGCCGTTTTTGGTGCCACAGCCCTGATTGCCCATCCAGCGAAAGGACTGCGCAAAGAACTGGCCAATGTCGTCGATGCGGTGGTCGTTGAGGCCATCAACCATGCCCTCAATCACCGCGCGGGTCTCGTCGGTTTTCGAGAGGTCGGTGTCGCGGGTCAGCGCGGCCTGTTCGGGGCGGGAGCCTTTCATGGGGTGGAGTTCCTCAATCTTGTCTTCAGGGAGTGCGTAGCACGACCACGCGACCGACCGCCCCCAGGCGGGCGCGTCCCGCAAAGCGGGCCGCTATATCCGCCCGGTCGGTCGCTTGATCTGCTTGGCATATCTCGTCCTTAGCCCTTCACAGCCCCCGCCGTCAGCCCGCTCACGATCTGCTTCTGGAATACCATCACCAGCAGGAATAACGGCGCGATGATACTCACGGCGGCGGCGACGGCTTCGACTTGGTCGGTGGTCGTGGTCTCGCGGTTGAAATAGCCGGTAATGGCCGGAACCATGGTTTGGTTCTGGGCATCCAGCAGCAACGCACAGACCAGAAAATCGTTATAGGCGAGCAGAAAACTGAACAGCCCGGTCGTGATCACCCCCGGCCACATCACCGGCATGATGACCCGCCGGAACGCCTCGAAATGCGAACAGCCATCGACCCGCGCGGCCTCGTCCAGTTCAGCAGGGATGTTCTGGAAGAACGAACGCAGCATCCAGATCGTGAAGGGCTGGTTGATCGACACCAGCACCGCGATCACCGCGATGGGCTGGCCATAGAGGGTCGGCGCGCTCTCGCCCATGATCGGTTCCAGAATCTCCGCCGAGTTGATGAACCACGGCAGATACCCCGCGACCAGCACCGAGTGCGGCAGCGCGCGAAAGATCAACGCGATAATCAGCAGCCAGAAGGCCAGATTCGACCCCGACCGCGCCAGCCCGTATCCGGCGAGCGTGCCCACCGTCAGCGAAATCGTCACCACGCCAACCGTGATCAGCAGCGAGTTCAGAAAATTACGATAGAACTCGTTATCGACCCAAACCGCCCGGTAGTGTTCGGTCGTCAGGCCCAGCAACGGCTCGCCAAGCGCCCCCAAGGCCCCGTTCACGCCTGCCATCACCGGCGGAATGGTGGCGAAACCGATAACGACGCCCAAGCCGATTGCGATCACGCCACCAATCCACCAAAGCCACTTCCAGCCCTCGGGAGCATTGGCCGCAATCAGGCGCGGCAGGCCCTTAGCACTGACCCGCCAGACCATGTAAATCGCGCCCAGCAACACGATAATGTCGGGGATCGACAGGCCGTGGCCCTTGGCCTTCGTCTCCGGCCCGATCATGACGTCGAGCGGGTTGGCGGCGAAGGCATCCACCGGCGATTTAAAGCTCATCACCGCGATCCAGAAAATCGGAAACGCCGCCAGCAGGCACCAGAAGATCAGAAAGCCCGCCGAGGTCAGGCGCAGGCCGAGGGATTGACGAAGGGCGCGAGGGGTACTCATGCGCTGCTCCCCTTGTGGTCGCGCCACGTCTTGCGCACGAGCGGAATCAGTAACAGCGCGATGCCGATCATCGTTAGCATGGCACTGGCCGAGGCGCGGCTGATCGAACGGTTACCGCTGTCATCCGGGGTCATCAGATCAAAGGTCAGGAATTGCAGCGAGATACGATGCGCCTGACTGGAAAAGCCGATTACCTCCTCGAAACAGCGATACGCATCCATCAGGTGGATCATCGACACGAAGACAATCAGCGGCATCAGATGCGGCACGATGACATAGCGCAGGCGCTCGAACCGGCTGGCCCCGTCGATAATCGCACTTTCCAGCGTGTCTTGGTTCACCGATTGAAGCCCGGCATAGAAGATCACAAAGGCGAAGGGCGCGACGTGCCAGACGCGGTAGAACAGCATTAAAATCTCGATGGTCCAGCCTTGGGCAAACATCGCTATGTCCTGCTGCAACCATCGCTCCAGCATCGCGGTCATGATCCCGTCGCCGATGAACAGCCACTTGATCGACAGCGCGCCAATTACCGGCGTGATGATGAAGGGCAAGAGCGAGACGAAAATCACCGGCCCGCGCACTTGCTTGAGCGCGTTGTTCACGGCAAGCGCGATGAGCAACCCGAGGCCGATGGCAAGCGGCAGGGTTATCAGCGTGAAGGTCAGCGTAAACCGTAGCGCCTTCCAGAAGTCGATGGTCATCAGGTCAGACCAGCTTCCCCGCTCGATCGCCGCCGCCGCACGGTCGGGTTCCAGCACATTGCGATAGCTTTGCCAGCCGACATAGTCGGTGCGGGTAACGACCTTGCCATCCTCCAGTTGCGGAATGGTGCGTTCTTCGGTCGTACAGATTTGTGACGGAAAACCGGGGGTGCAGGTTTCGACTGAAACCGTTTCGAAAACCGGCTTGGTAATGTGAAAGCTTTGCCACAACACGCTGGCAAGCGGGGCAGCGATGAACAGGAACATCAGCAAAAGAGACGGACCGACGAAGGCCGCAAAGGTTCGAAATTTCACCGGTCCGCTCCTCTTAAGGTTAAAACCCAAACGCTCCCGTAGACCATGGTTCCAAGGCTTGCCGACGCGTCCCGGACCAGCAGCGCAGGACTATGTCCCGCGCGGCATCCGGGAAGGCAAGACGGGAGAGCCGTGCCTCACTCAACCAGACCGGCTTCCTTCGCGGCGGTCGTGTAGGCTGCCTCAATATCCGCAAGCGTGGTCTCCGCGTCTTTTGCACCGGTCAGGTAGTCTGCGATGCCATTGCCCAGCGCCGTGTGCATCAGGCCCATCTGAGAGCTGGCCGGATAAGGCAGCGCGCCGCCATTCGCGGTCTCGGCAGTACCGACTGCCAACTCGCCCGGCTCGAAGCCGTCGATCAGCCAGACGGCGGCATCGTTATTCGCCTTGACCATGTCGGCATCCATGCCCTCCATCGCGACACGGAAAGACGCCTCGGCCTCTTCGTCGGAGATGTTCTTGGCGATGACGATGCCATCCCACCACAGGGTCGAGGCGGGGCGCACGGCGGCCATGGGGGCACCGGCCATCTTCACCTTGCCCACGACGGTGCTTTCGTTCTCGTCATTCATTGCCCCGGCGCGGCTGGCCCAAAGGTTGGCCATGGCGATCTTGCCCTGCTGGAATTGCTGTTGCACGTAAGTGGAATCGGAGACGAGATATTCCGGGTCCATGAACTGGGTCAGGGCCTTCATCATCAGCAAGGACTGCACGCCCGCTTCGTTATTCAGCGTCGCAGCATTGCCCTCGCCGAAGAACGTCCCGCCCATGCCGAGATACATGTTGATGAATTCCTCGCCGAGGTTCCATCCGGTCTTCATCGTCGCGCCGAGGGGGTAATCGACCACATCGGCGGCCCTGATCTTGGCGGCGGCGGCCAGCACGTCGTCATAGGTTTGCGGCACCGCAATGCCGAGATCAGCG
>CALGNO010000064.1 GCA_937958625.1 uncultured Neomegalonema sp. | reverse complement strand
GCCGTCCTTTTTGGCACCGAGTTTGATGTCGATGGACGACGAGGCCGTGGGGCCGGAGGCGCGGAACACTTCGTCGCGGCTCATCACGATCTTGACCGGACGGCCTGCCTTTTTCGACAGGGCGAGCGCGGTCGGTTCGATGTAAACGGTCGTCTTGCCGCCGAAACCGCCGCCGATTTCCGACGCGGTGACACGCAGTTGCGAGGCGCTGAGTCCGAGGATCGCGGCGCACGTATCCCGCGCCCAGAAATGACCTTGGGTACAGCACCACAGATCGGCGGTGCCGTCGCTGCTGACATTGGCGACGCAGGCGTTGGGCTCGATGTAGCCCTGATGTGTGGCCTCGGTGGTGAAGCTGCGCTCGACGATGACATCGGCGTCCGCAAAGCCCTTGTCGATGTCGCCATGGCCAAACTCGTGAGTCGCGACGATGTTGGAATCCGCACCGTCGCGTAGGATCTGCGCGCCGGGTGCAATGGCGGCGTCAACATCCGTGACGTGGGGCAAGACCTCGTACTCGACCTTGACCAGCGAGGCGGCGCGGCGGGCCATCGCCTTGCTGCTCGCGGCGACAGCGGCGACGGCATGGCCGTCATAGAGAACCCGCCCGTCGGCCATGCAGTGGTCGAGAATATCGCGCAGATCGCCTTCTACCTCGGCGAAATCGGCGCGGGTTATGACGGCATGAACACCGGGCAGGGCTTCGGCGGCGCTGGTGTCGATGCTGACGATCTTTGCGTGCGCATGGTTCGCGCGAACGAGCTTGCCAAACAGCATTCCGGGCAAGGTCATATCCGCGCCATAGCGCGCCCGGCCTGTTACCTTATCGACACCATCGGGGCGCACCGGGCGCGTGCCGACGACCTTGAAGTCGCGGATCATGTTCTCGTGCTGGGTATCGAGCGGCATGTCAGGCTCCTCTCATCTCGGTTGCGGCGTCCATGACGGCGCGGATGATCTTGTCGTAACCGGTGCAGCGGCAGAGATTGCCTGCCAGCCAATAGCGAACCTCGGTTTCGGTCGGGTCGGGATTGTCTTTCAGCAGTGCCTCGGCGGCGACCAGAATACCCGGCGTGCAGATTCCGCATTGCAGGGCGGCGTGTTCGAGGAACTTGCGTTGCAGCACATGCAATTCGCTGCCCTTGGCCATGCCCTCGACGGTGCCGATGTCGCGCCCCTGCGCCTCGGCCCCGAGAACCAGGCAAGAGCAGACGACGCGCCCATCGACGGTGATGGTGCAGGCGCCGCAATCGCCGGTGCCGCAACCTTCCTTCGTGCCGGTCAGGCCGAGCCGGTCGCGCAAAACGTCCATCAGGCTCTCATCGGGTTCACAGATGAACTCGACCGGGTCGCCGTTGACGGTGGTGGAAACCTGTAGCTGGCTCATGCGGCATCTCCCGAGGCGCGGTCATAGGCGATCTTGGCGGCGCGGCGGGCGAGAACCGCAGCCACATCTGTGCGAAATTCGACGGTGCCGCGCTTGTCGTCGATGGGATTACAGGCGGCGGAGCAGGCAGCGCCGAGGGCATCGAGGGCGCTGTCATCCAGCTTGGCGCCAATAATCGCTTTTGCGCCATCGCTGACGACCTGAACCTTGATCGCGACTGCACCCAGCGCGACCTTGGCGTCGGCAATGGTGCCATCCTCGGCCAGCGACAGGCTGATGCCGCAGCCAACGACCGCAATGTCCATCTCGGTGCGCGGAATGAAGCGCAGATAGGCATCACTCGAGCGGGCAGGGCGCGCCGGCAGGAAGATCGACTCGACCACCTCGCCTTTTTTCAACGAATTCTTCTGCACGCCCGAGGGCACGTCTTCGACAGCAACCTCGCGCGCGCCGTCCGGCCCGACCAGCCGAGCGATTGCGCCCGCTGCCACCATCGCCGGAACCGTATCGGCGGCGGGGGAGGAGGTGCAGAGATTGCCTGCAAGGCTCGCCCGGCCCATCACCTGGGTCGACCCGACCAGATAAGCCGCTTCGCAGACCCCCGGCCACGCAGCCGTCAGGCCATCATGCTCCAGCATCTCCGCCGCCGGGACCGCGCCGCCAAGGCGAAACCCGCCATCCTCTTCAATGATCGCGGTCATGGAGGGGATGCGCTTAAGGTCGACGACGAGGTCCGGCTGAATGCGCCCCGTCTTCATCTGCACCAGCAGGTCGGTGCCGCCCGCCAGCGCGCGTGCCTCGCCGGATTCGCCAGCCATCAGGCTGACCGCCGCTTCGACGGTTTCAGGGGCTTCAAATCTCATGGGTGTGCCTCGTCCGCATTGCGCTTGTTCGCGCCATGATGCGCCATATAGGCCGGGTCGGGTCAATCACAATCGCTCGGAATTTCCCGCTTGGGGCGTTATTTCGCAGACAACCGCCCCGAAATGCGCTTTCGGGTATCGGGGGATGGTGAAAGGATCACGCGGTCATGATGCTGTTTGCGAGTGCCTTCTTCCTGTTGATCCTCTCCCCCGGGCCGGGTGTCCTGTCCACGGCGGGGGTCGGCACGGCCTTCGGATATCGCCCCGGCGCGCGGTATGTGTTCGGGCTGTTTCTCGGCACCAATGCCGTCGCGGTGGCCGTTATTACAGGCGTT
The DNA here is from genome assembly GCA_937958625.1 of uncultured Neomegalonema sp. Taxonomy (GTDB): domain Bacteria; phylum Pseudomonadota; class Alphaproteobacteria; order Rhodobacterales; family Rhodobacteraceae; genus JAHDDY01. The sequence goes on along the minus strand of CALGNO010000064.1, from coordinate 12,135 downwards.
GCGGCGGTCGTCGTCGCGTCCGAGGCGATAAGAACAGTTCTGTTTGTTCTGTCAGCGGCTTATCTCCTATACCTCGCGGCAAAGATTGCCTTTGCAGGCAGCAAGATCGCCTTCATCCATGCCGAGCGCGCGCCGGGAATTCGCGACGCCCTGTTGTTGCAAGCGCTCAACCCGAAAGCCTATGTCGTCAACACGACGATGATTGCCGGTTTCCCCCTGGGGTTTGAGAGTTATTGGGGAGAAGTCGCCGTCAAACTGCTGATTATGAATGCAATCTGGGTTCCGATTCACTTCTTATGGCTCTGGTTCGGTGTCGCCCTGCGCCAGCTTGACCTGGCCCCGCGCACCCAGCGGCTGATCAATTATGCGATGGCCTTGTCGATGGTCGTGGTGGTCGGATTGGCGGCGTGGTCGCTCGTATCAAGCACCGGCTAGAGAGAAGCCGCGAGCCGTTCCGCCGCCGAATCGAAAGCCGCCTCAAGACCAGCATCGACCCCGCGACAGGCGTCGACAACCAGACGCGCCCCGTCGAGATAGGCTCGCATCCGGTCGGGCGGCCAGCCCGGGGGCGTTTGTTCGAGGTCGACGAGATTGCAGGTCTGGTCGGCGACCTTGATCAGTTTAGCCTCGTCTGATGCTATCGCCATCTTCTTCGCCTGCATCCCCTTGCGCTGGAATGTCGGCAGGGTCGCGATTGCCGGATCGTCGGTCATTTCGCCGACCAGACCCGCAACGCGCGGCCCGAACAGGGCGGCGATGTCATCGATGCTTGTCTCGCTATCCTCCACCGTATCGTGGAGCAGGGCGGCGGCGAGAACTTCCGAATCTTCAGTCACACTGGAAACCAGTACCGCTACACCAATGACATGATTGACATACGGCACATCACCATAGCCCTTGCGCCGCTGATCCACATGCGCCCGTGCCGCGAGATCAGCCGCGCGCACCACCAGCGAACTCATTCGGCGCTCGCGAAGGATTTTACCGCTGCGTTTTGCTGAATCTCGTAGATCGAGCCTTTCTTGGCAGGCTGAGGGATCGGCAGGCGGATCGGTACATCGGTCATGCGCGGTATCGCCGGTTCCGACCCACACAGCAGACGGGATTTGTACTCGTCCAGATCATCGAACCGCGCCATCGAGCCGGTCAATGGCCAGGCATCGGCTGCCATCATCTCATAAAACAACAGCCGCCGGTCATACTTCGAGGTATTGAGCGCCGAGCCATGGACGATGCGCGCGTGGTGGATTGTGATCGACCCGGCGGGCCCGGTCAGCATCACGGCGTCTTTCATGTCCAACCCGTTCGCCACCAGATCCATCGCCCCGGCGAAAACACCGTTGGCATTATGGTCGAAGGTCGGCCCGTGATGGGTGCCGGGAAAGACCATCAGCGGGCCATTCTCGGGGCGCAGGTCGTCGATCAGCACGCCGATGGCGAGCACATCATCATTCGTCTGTGGATAAAATGCCCAATCCTGATGCCACTCTACTGCCGCGCCGTATTGGGCAGACTTCATGTTCAGCTTGGTCGTATTGAGTCGCAGGCTATCACCGCAGAGGTCGCGGGCCGGGGCGAGAATATAATCTGAGTTGAGAAGATCACGCATCACATCGCTGATTTGATGTGGAAACTTGATACGGCGCAGGCGCGGGTCATCGGGCGTGTGGCTGTCTTCGAGGTCGAGCCGATCGTTCGAGGCAGTCATGCCCCGCGCTTCATCTTGAAAGCGCGCGATTTCGGCTCGGATGGCCTCGATAATCTCCATAGGCACGCGGTTTTCTAGCACGAGGTATCCCTCGCGCCGGTAGTGCTCCACTTGCTCGTCAGTCAAAACTTCCCGGCCCATCGGCGAGTCCTCCCGTCGAAAGCGTAGGAGTGTTAAGCCGCGCTGACAATGCCGAGGAAATCATTGGCCTTGAGGCTCGCGCCACCAATCAGGCCGCCATCCACGTCGGCAATGGCGAAGATCTCTGCCGCGTTGGTCGGTTTGACCGAGCCGCCATAGAGAATACGCATCCCGTCGCCTTCGCCGAACTTCTCGACCAGCGCCGCGCGCAGGGCGGCGTGCATCGCGCCGATCTGCTCTGAAGTTGGGACTTTGCCGGTGCCGATGGCCCAGACCGGCTCATAAGCGATCACCGTATTTGCCGCCGTTGCCCCGTCGGGCACGGAGTCGAGCATCTGTCCGACGACCAGTTCCCCGGCCCCGCCAGCCTCGCGCTGTTCGAGGGTTTCGCCAACGCAGATAATCGCGGTCAACCCGTGTGCCGTGGCGGCCTCGGCCTTTGCCCGGACCAGCGCGCTCGACTCGCCATGATCTGCGCGCCGCTCCGAGTGACCGACGATCACCGCCGTCGCGCCAACATCCGCGAGCAGCGCCGCCGAGACATCTCCGGTATGCGCGCCGCTTTCCGCCGTGTGGCAGTCCTGCGCCCCGATCTCGATATGGGCATTGCCCGCCGCGCCGACGAACCGCCCGATCAGCGGATAGGGCGGGCAGATCAAGACGTCACAGTTGCTCGGGTTGGCATCGCACATCTGTCCGAGTTCGGCGGCAGAGGCCGTGAGGCCGTTCATCTTCCAGTTTCCGGCAACGAGCTTGCGGCGGGTGGTCATAGCGTTTTCCTGAATTGAGCCGTGCGCGGATCAGACCGGTTCGGCGAACTTGATTGATTCGCCGCAACCGCAGGCCTCGGTCACATTGGGGTTGCGGAACTTGAAGCCGCTTTCCAGCAGACCGCGTTCATAGTCGATTTCGGTGCCGAGCAGGAACATGACGGCCATCGGCGCGATCAGAACGCGCACGCCGTCTTGTTCGACGACTTCGTCGCCCGCCGGCGCCTCGGTCGCGTATTCCATGGTATATTCCATGCCCGCGCAGCCGCCTTTTTTTACGCCAATGCGCAGGCCGTAGACCGGATCGTCTGGCCGGGCCATCAGCTGTTCGAGCTGGGCCACCGCAGCCGGGGTCAGGGTCACAGGCGCTTTTCCGCCGGGGATGCCAAACATCACATGAACCCCAGTTCCAGCCGCGCCTCGTCCGACAGGCGGCTCATGTCCCAGGGTGGTTCCCAGATCAGATTGACATCGACCTGCTTGATCCCCGGCAGAGGCTCGACCGCGTCGGCGACCCATCCCGGCATTTCACCCGCTACGGGGCAGCCGGGCGCGGTCAGGGTCATATCCACCTCGACCGCATTCTCGCTGTCGATGCGAACGGAATAAACCAGTCCAAGGTCATAGATATTCACCGGGATTTCCGGGTCGTGAACCGTACGAATCGCATCCACGATATCCTGATACATCGGATGATCTTCCGATGAGGGGGCGATCAGCGGTTCGCCTTCGGCGGGGGTCGGTGCGTCCATCGCGGGGCCTCGCTTTGCTATCTAAAGGTCAATATAGGCGCTAGTCCGCTGTCGTACCAGAGGAACTGCCCGTCAGCCGGTCATCGTCCGGCGCAACTCGGCGACGATCTCGTCCGCCGGGCGTACATCGGCGATACGGCGGTGCAGGGCGATCAGCGATCCGTAATGCGCCGCCTCGTCCGATGAGATGCAGCAGTCGGACACCACGATCACCCGCATTCCGGCGCTTGCGGCGGCTCGGGCCGTGGAATCGATGGCCCCGTCGGTTTCTCCTCCGGCAACAAGAATAGTGTCGATATTCTCGGCGCGCAGAACCTTCAGCAACTCGCCCCCGATGGCGGAATAGCCCTTGCGCGTGACGATGCGGTCATCGTCGATGCCTTGCACGCCTTCGCTGACCTCGGTCCAGCTTTCGTCCGACAGCCGCTTGCGCAGGGTGGCGACCTCGGCCTCGCCCACGATGTCGCCTGCGGGACCGTCGAACGCCCCGGCAGAAAACTTGCTCCAGAAAACCTGACCACCGCTGGCGCGCAATGTCCTCGCCAACCAGTCGATGCGGGGAATCGAGGCGCGCAGGCGCGGCGCGAGGGCCAGCCCAAGGCGCGATACTTCGCAGGCGATCAACGCCGTCCGCGCTCCGGTAATAGCCGGAAAAGCCCACTGTTTGCCCCGTTTTTCGGTCACCGCCGCCTGTACCTGGGCCAGTGGATTTAATGGACGCTGTTCCGCCATGCGCAATTCTCCCTGCACGCAAATCCTACCTTCCACCGCATACCGAAGCGCGCCCTTCAAGGGAAGGAGTTTGCATACTTGCGCTCTGAACATTGCCCCGTATGGTCGCGCAAATGAGCAAAATTTCATTTGATCTGCATGGCACCGATGGCGGTGCGCGGCGCGGGACGCTTCGTACACCGCGCGGTGATATTCGCACGCCCGCGTTCATGCCCGTGGGCACGGCGGCGACGGTAAAGGCGATGTTGCCGGGGTCGGTGCGCCAGACCGGCGCCGATATTCTGCTCGGCAATACCTATCACCTGATGCTGCGCCCGTCGGCGGCACGGATCGAGCGGCTCGGCGGCCTGCACAAATTCATGAACTGGGACCGGCCGATCCTGACGGATTCCGGCGGGTTTCAGGTCATGTCGCTCGCCGGATTGCGCGAGCTGACCGAGGAGGGCGTGACGTTCCGCTCCCATATCGACGGCTCGAAGCACATGTTGTCGCCGGAGACCTCGATGGAGATTCAGCGCCAACTCGGGTCCGACATCGTGATGGCCTTCGACGAATGCACGCCTTATCCCTGTACGCGGGCGGAGGCCGAGACCTCCATGCGCCTGTCGATGCGCTGGGCGCAACGGTCGCGGGATGCCTTTGGCGACCGTCCCGGCTATGCCCTGTTCGGGATTCAGCAGGGCGGCGTTCACGCGGATTTGAGGGCGGAAAGTGCTGAGGCCCTGCGCGGCATCGGTTTCGACGGCTATGCGGTGGGTGGCCTCGCGGTGGGTGAGGGGCAGGAACTGATGTTCTCGACCCTCGATCACTGTGTCGATCACTTGCCCGCGGATCGGCCCCGCTATCTGATGGGGGTGGGTAAGCCCGATGACCTGTTGGGTGCAGTGGAGCGCGGGATAGATATGTTCGATTGTGTCCTGCCGACGCGGTCGGGCCGCAATGGCCAGGTCTTCACGCCCCGAGGCCCGCTCAATATCCGCAATGCGCGCCATGCCGACGATCCGAGGCCGCTGGATGAGACATGCGATTGTCCGGCCTGTACCGATTTCAGCCGCGCCTATCTCTATCACGTTCACCGCGCGAAAGAGATCATCGCCTCGATGCTGCTGACTTGGCATAATCTGGCGTATTATCAGCGACTAATGCAGGGTATGCGAGACGCGATCGAGGCGCGCGCCTTTGCTGCCTTCACCGCCCGCACCCGAAACGATTGGGCGCGCGGGGACATAGAGCAACTATAAAGCAAAACGCCGCGAACCCTCTGGAACGCGGCGTTTGCTATCGAGATATCTCGGCTGGCCCATGCCTCCCCGCACATGCCAGCCTCCCTGTTCCTTGATACACTTTCTAACGAAGTGATTTCAAGGCGCTGAAATACAGTGGATTTCAGTGCGCAACAGCTTCCATCGCGCGGCGTTCGGTGCCGAATGTCGCGGCGGCGGTCTTCGCGTCGAAAATCGGCGTCTGATCGACCACGCATCCAGCCTGTCTCAGCAGGGCATAGCCATGCCAGCCCGACCAGATACCGGCGACGATGCGATCCACTTCCTCGGGCGAGCGTGCCTCCTTGACCGTGGCCGAAACCGCGTCGTGCAAGGGGCGCAGCGCTTGTTTGAGGCTGTCGCGAACGGCGACCGGCATGATCCCGCCATGTTCTTCCGTGCGGAAAGCGAGGTTGAATTCGCCCGACTTTTCCTCGGCGAAGGAAACGTAAGAGCGTCCCAGCGTCGCGACCAGCGTCTCTGCGCTGTTGGCGGCGGCGGCGGCGGCGTTCAGTTCGCCCGACAGTTCATCGACGGCCTGAATTTGCAGGTATGTGACGATGTCCGCCTTGTTTTCGAAGTAGGTATAGAGGCTCATCGCGCTCATCCCGACTTCCTTGGCGATGCCGCGGATCGTGACCTTTTCGGCCCCGTGTTCATCCATGATCCGGCGTGCCGCAAGGGCGGCCTTTTCACGAACAACTGACTTTTCTTCTTCGGTAAGTGGCTTGCGTGGCATGTTGAGGGTCCCCCGACCTTGATTTTCGTATCCGTTGCAGTCCGGGCGTCCCTTCCCGTGCTGCCGATGACCAGAAGATAGGGGAAACTCCTGCCGATATTCTTAATGCGCACAACGAAAATGCGGTTTAGATAGAAAAAATTCGCGTCAAAGCGAGTAACGTTTCGTCAACGATAAATAGATAGTTCATGATTAAGAATTTACTACAAATAAAAAAGGGCCGCACCAGCGACCCTTTCAGTATATTACGAAGTACAAAGAGTTACTTTTTGAAGATTGTCCATGCGGCTGGCAGAATACATGCAGCAAGAACTAGCTTTAAAGCATCGCCTACTAAGAACGGCGTCAGACCAGCATTGATTGTCCACGCCCAGCCTTGGGAATAGGGCTGCATGTTCAGCCAGACGAGGCCAGGAACGTAGATCAGAACGGTCCCGATCAGCATTGCCGCCGCCATCATCGGCACCGACCGGTCCCACCCGCGCCGTGCGAGCCAGCCAAGCGCCGCTGCCGCCAGCACGTATCCGACCAGATACCCGCCGGTGCCGCCGAGCATATAGCTCAAACCGTTATTCTCGGCAGAGGAGGAGGTAAAGACATCCGCGCCCAATGCGCCGACCGCCAGATAGGCCAGCATCGTCGTGATGCCGAGACCGGCCCCATAGGCCGCGCCGATTGTCAAGACCACGAAGGTCTGCATCGTAATTGGCACCGGCCACATCGGCACGCGCATCTTGGCGGCAACAGCCAAGGCCGCAACGCCCAGACTGACGAGGATCGCGGCGCGCAGCCAGCGGGCGGCATCGGTATCACGAGCGGGCCAAAGGGCCTGGCTCAGGGTTGGGGCGAGTGCAGCGCTCTGCATGGGCTTCCCTCTCTAGGTTCTGGATGCGCCATACGGGCGCTTTCGCCGCTAGGTGTACTAAGGCACCCGCTGAATGCAAGGGGTTAGGCGCGTTGATAGGTCGTTGTGGAGCGATATCGCTTGCGAGGACCGGTCACGGTCCAGACCGCCGACCATTCATCGGGGGCGCTGAAACGATAGGCTCCGGCGTAGTGATCCTCGCCGCATAGATGCGTCGCCTCTGCTATGCCGTCCTTGGGGATGACATCGTGGAAGGGCGCGCCGGTCTCGAACAGGACGCGCGCCCGATCCATGCCGCACCGCCACAGGTAGCGGCGGGTGGCCTGCATCACTGTCCCGTTATGGTCGAGGCTGCCCGTTTCGCGGTAAGAGAGATCGCGCGTCTCGCCGTCGAAAACGGCCTTGCCGGTGAAAACGCTCTGCTCACCGGTCAATTCATCGTCGATCAGGCGCTTTACGCTCCAATTCCCGCGCAGATAGTCGTAAAGGGGAGCGTTCATATCAGCCCGGGTCCAGATGACTTTACCCCTCAAGAAAAGACTGCGCCGGTTTCGTATGGCGGCCCAGACCGCTCTCGGCCTCGGCGCGCGGGGGTTCTTCACGCCCTTTCGATACGCCGCCGACGCCAAGCCCGCAACGGGATACCCGGAGATCGAGGCCCATTTTCGCAGCCGCGAAACCGGGATGCGGGACGTGCTGGCGCAGGTTGCCGCGCATCGCGACCAGATGAAGGGCTTTATCGGACAGTCCGCACCCGCCCCTCGCTGGGATCAAGGCTGGTTCGCGACATTAGATGCCGCCGTCGCCTACACGCTGGCGCGTGAGATGCCAGCGCGCCGCATTATTGAAGTTGGATCAGGGCACTCGACCCGTTTTCTCGCGCGTGCTATAAAGGATGCCGGTGCCGATACCGAGCATATCTGCATCGATCCCCAGCCTCGCGCGGCCTTGCTTGATCTGCCTGTGGCGTGGAAGTCCGAACTGCTGGCCGACACGCATCTGCCCTTGTTTGATACGCTGGAGGCGGGGGACATCGCGTTTTTCGATTCCAGTCACATCCTATGGCCGGGGCTGGATGTTGACCTGATTTTCAACCGCATCCTGCCGCGTCTGAAACCCGGTGTGCGGGTTCATATCCATGACGTCTTTTTGCCCGACCCCTATCCCGATAGCTGGGACTGGCGCGGCTATACCGAGCAGAACGGCTTGGCAGGCTGGTTCATGGGCGGTGCGTACGATGTTGTCTTTGCAAGCCATTTCGCCAGCACGCGCCTCGACGCGCTGTCATCGGTTGCGGGCCTGCCCCGGCATGAGGCCGCGATTGACTCCAGCCTATGGATGGTGAGGGCGCGATGACCCAGCCAAGTTTTATCCTCGTCGAACCGCAAATGGGCGAGAATATCGGTGCCGCCGCCCGCGCGATGTGGAATTTCGGCCTCGACCGGATGCGCATCGTCGATCCTAGGGATGGCTGGCCCAACGAGCGGGCCGAGGCCATGGCGGCGAGCGCGACTCACGTTCTGGATGAGGCGGTGATCTTCGACACCACCCGCGCGGCAACCGCTGACCTCACCTTGGTCTATGCCACCACCGCGCGCCCCCGCGACCTGACCAAGCGCGTGCTTACTCCCGAAGCCGCTGTTATCGAAATGCGCGACGCCATCGCGGCGGGCGAGAAGGTCGGCGTTCTGTTCGGGCGAGAGCGTACCGGCTTGGAAAATGCCGATATCGAGCGGTCCAGTGCCGTTATTACGGTGCCGGTCAATCCGGCGTTTCCGTCGCTGAACCTCGCCCAATGCAGCTTGCTGGTGGGCTATGAGTGGTTCAAATCGGCAGATCATACGCCCGCAGAGACTCTGGACCCCGGAAAGGCCGGTTTTGCGGCCAAGGGAGATGTCGATACGCTGCTCGACTTCATGGAGAGCGAGCTGGACGATTCAGGGTTTTTCTGGCCCGAAGACAAGCGTGCCTCGATGCTGACAACCCTGCATAATTTGTATCACCGGATGCCCCTGACGGCCTCCGATCTGCGGATGATCTGGGGCACGACACGAGCGCTGGCGCGTAAACGGCGGGGGGCGCGGCGCTGAACCGCTTGCGGGTCGGTCGACAGCGGCTTATCTCCACACCAACACGTTGATCGAGGGACCGATATGGCGGAAAAAAAGCCCCGCGCGCTCTTTGCCGAGGCGGGTACGGAACCGGAGGCGGCTGTTGCCGCGCCTGGCCAGGCATCGAAGCAGAAGTCGAGCAACCGCGCGAAACTGCGCGTTTGGCAGATTGTGCTGGCGGTGCTGGTCATCGGCATGGTGATTGTCGGTGGATTGACCCGGCTGACCGATTCCGGCCTGTCGATCACCGAATGGAACCTCGTCACCGGTGTTCTGCCGCCGCTATCGGCTGAGAGCTGGCAAGTCGAATTCGCCAAGTATCAACAGATCCCGGAATTCGAGGCCAATCGGCCCTCGATGGATGAATTCAAGGTCATCTATTGGTGGGAATGGGGGCATCGGTTCCTGGGCCGGATCGTCGGCCTCGCCTTTCTGATACCATTCTTCTATTTCCTCGCTACCAAGGCGATCCCTGCCGGATGGACCAAGCGCCTGTTGATCCCCGGCGTACTGATCGGCGTGCAAGGCGTCATTGGTTGGTGGATGGTCACTTCTGGGCTGACCGAGCGGGTCGATGTCGCGCCTTACCGGCTTGCGCTGCATCTCGGCCTTGCCTTCATTATCTTCGCGCTGCTCAGCTGGAACGCCTTTTGTCTGAGCGAAGAAGAGCATGAGCTGCTCGCCGCGCGTCGTCGCCGGTTTAAACCGCAACTGGGCTTTGGCGGGCTGACCGTCGCGCTTCTCTTTGCGCAGATTTTGGTCGGCGCGATGGTTGCGGGCCTCGATGCCGGGCGCGGTTATACAGATTGGCCGCTGATGCAGGGCAGCTTTTTGCCGCCGCATATGACGCCCGAGGCGATCTGGCAGTTCATTCACCGGATGCTTGGCTATGCCGTTCTGATCGTCATCGGCATGTTCTGGTGGCGGTGCCGCAAGACCGGCCATCCCGACGTGAAATTCTGGGGCATGGTCGCGATCCTTTGGGGCCTTGCTCAAGTCGTCTGGGGCATCATCACGCTGATGGGCGGCGCGCAGTGGTATCACGCCATCGTTCACCAGCTTGGCGCGCTGTTGCTGCTCTGGGTCATGTTGCGCGCCATGTTCGCGATTGCTTATCCGCCCGAGCAAAAGATCGCCCGGGCATGACCGGCCTGCGCATGACCCGCGAGGAGCTGACCGCGTTTCTGGCGCGGGAGTTTCCGCAGGTTGCGCCCGACGTCGTGATCGAGGCGCTGGCCCCGATGACCGCCACCATGCGCCTGCGCCGCAATGAAAAGCATTTGCGCCCCGGCGGCACGCTCTCTGGCCCGTCGATGGCACTGTTGGCCGATGTAACCGCCTATGTCGCGCTGCTCGGCATGATCGGTGAACAGGCGTTGGCGGTGACCACGAACCTGTCGCTGAACTTCCTTCGCAAGCCCGCCGATGCCGATCTGCTTTGCGATGGTCGCCTCCTGAAACTCGGGCGTCGGCTCGCGGTCGGCGATGCCGTGCTTTACAGCGAGGGCGGCGATCCGGCCCAACCCGTTGCCCACGCCACCTTTACCTATGCGCTGCCATCGAAGGATACGCGATGAACCCGCTGCTTGAAGACTGGACCACGCCCCACGCCATGCCGCCCTTCGATCGGATCGAAGAGGCGCATTTCAAGCCCGCCTTCGATGCGGCACTGGCCGAGTGGCAAGCGGAGACGGATGCGGTGGCAAGCAACCCGGAGGCCCCGACCTTCGCCAACACCATCGAAGCGCTGGAACGGTCCGGGCGTGCCCTCGACAAGGTGGCGAGCGTCTTTTTCAATCTCTCCAGTTTCTGTTCGACCGACGGTCTACAGGCCATCGAGGAAGAGGTCGCCCCGCGCCTTGCCAAGGCTAGTGCAGAGATTTTCATGGATGCGCGCCTGTTCGCCCGCGTCGATGCCCTGACAGATGACGGCCTGACCGATGAACGACAGCGGGTGCTGAAGCTCTACCGCGAGTCCTTTATCCGGGCGGGGGCGAAGCTGGACGAGGCTGGCCGCGCCCGAATGGGCGACATCATGCAGCGGCTCGCGAGTTTGGGCGCGAAATTCTCCAAGAACCTGCTGGCCGATGAAAAGCACTTCGAGTTGGTGCTGGACAGCGAAGATGATCTCGCGGGCCTGTCCGATGCCGAGATTTCGTCGATGGCGCGCGCCGCCGAAGATCGCGGCCATCCCGGCAAATGGGTCGTGACGGCCTCGCGGTCGGCGGTCGAGCCGTTCCTGCAGTCGTCTTCAAGGCGTGATCTGCGCGAGGCGGTCTGGCGCGGCTTTGTGGGGCGGGGTGCATCGCGCGACGAGACCGCCAACAAAGGTATCGCCGCCGAAACCATCCGCCTGCGCGATGAGCGCGCGAAGCTGCTCGGTTTCGACAATTTCTCGTTCTTCAAGCTCGACAACCAGATGGCAAAGACACCCGAAGCGGTCAGGGGCCTGCTGGAGCGGGTCTGGAAGTCGGCGACGGCGGCGGCGAATACTGACCGCGAACGGCTGCAAGCTCTGGTCGCGGAAGAGGGTGGCAATTTCGAAATCGAGCCTTGGGACTGGGCTTATTACGCCGAAATCCTGCGCCAGCGCGACCACGACATCGACGATGCGGAACTCAAGCCGTATCTGCAACTCGACAACATCATCGAGGCGGCGTTCGATACCGCCTCGCGCCTCTTTGGCCTTTCCTTCGCCGAGCGTCCTGACCTGCCGCGCCATCACCCGGATGTGCGCGTGTGGGAAGTGACGCGCGGTGCCGACCATATCGGCATCTTTATGGGCGATTACTTTACGCGCCCGTCAAAGCGGTCCGGCGCGTGGATGAGCACGTTTCGCGATCAGGAAAACCTCGACGGGCGTGTGCGGCCTATCGTCATCAACACCTGCAATTTCGTGCAAGGGCAGGCGGGTGAGCCGGTTTTGCTCACCTTTGATGGCGCGCGGACGCTGTTTCATGAGTTTGGCCATGCCCTGCACGGCCTGCTCTCGGACGTGACCTATCCGCGGATTTCGGGCACCTCGGTCGCGCGGGACTTTGTTGAGCTGCCCTCT
>CALGNO010000063.1 GCA_937958625.1 uncultured Neomegalonema sp. | reverse complement strand
CCCCCCGGTTGAAAGGTTCAAGAAATGGCCCATCCCGTCGACGTCCATGTAGGACGACGAATTCGCTATCGCAGATGGATGCTCGCTAAGACGCAACAGGATCTCGCCGATGCCGTCGGTATTCGGTTTCAACAGATCCAGAAATATGAAACCGGCGCGAACCGAGTTTCGGCCAGCCGCCTCTATGATATTGCGAAGGCCATGGATACGTCCGTCTGCTTTTTCTTCGATGATATGAGCGAAGAACTCGCCATGCCGGATGCGCAGACCGGGCCCTCGACGCCCGATTTTATGTCGGAAAAAGAAGCGCTGGATATGCTGCGCCATTACTATCGGCTTGCGGAAGAACCTCGACGGCGTCTTCTTGAACTGACGAAATCCTTGACGGCGGCGGCCTGATGCGTTGGTAGCTCGAGGGTCGCAGGGTTTCTGCGGCCCCTGGGCTTCTCAGGCTTGTCCCGGAACGCTGCCGCCATCCTCGATCGCGCTGATCCCGCGGACGAGTTGCACGATCGTGCGGCGCATATGCACGCTCTTGACCGCCGCAAAGCTGCGATTGAGTTCGACCGCCTGGGGCGTACTGAGAGACTCGATCACGTCGTTCGGCAGGCCCGTGACCGACGGGACGCTGGTGCAGATGCCATCGAAGAACTCGGTCATCGAAAAATCGAGAATCCGCGAGAAATCGATCAGGCGCGATACGGTGATCCGATTCAGGCCGTTTTCATATTTCTGAATCTGCTGAAACGTGATGCCAGCCTCGCGCCCGAGAGCGGTCTGGGAGAATTCTCGGGACAGCCGATAGAATTTCAGCCGCGCGCCGATCACCTTGTCGAATTCATTCGACGCTGATGCCGATGGAGTGTCTTTTGTCGCAGCCTTTTTCATGATGGCTGGGTAGGCGAAGGCTATTATACGTGTCAACGTGAAACTTAACGGGCATGGCCTTCAGGGCCACGAAAATTTGATTTTCGCCTTTTAAGAACAATCAGTTATTCTTTGTTGTCACGTCTGTATCATCGGCAAAACGACCCGTTGATCGCCCTCGATCAAGGAAATGCCGAGGGTGTTGCCGGGACTATGTGCCATTTCGAGACTGCGCGATGCGGGTCGGCGGTGACGGACGCACAAAAAAATGCCCCGTTTGAAAGACAAACGGGGCAATAAGTTTAAGCGATGATTCTGGGAGGAATAGTTCATCGCCGCTGAAACCAAAATTAGCATGTTTATGTTGCATTGCAATATATCCTCTGCTGCGCAGAGAGAAAGACCGTTGTGCCGTAGAGGCATAGCCAGTTTATGCCGCGACAGGCGACGCTATGCGCCTTTGCCACGCGGCCCGATGTATCGAAAGATGGAGCCGACGCAATGATCTATACCAACCGACCGGCACGGACGGATCGTCTTTACAGATGCGCGACGTACCCCCTGGCCCTTGGTGCCCTGCTGGCTCTGTCCGCCTGTGGCAGCGATGAACCGGCTGGCAGCGGGGTCAGCGCCAGTGTCCCGACGGCATTCAATCCCTTCGCGGCTGGTTACACCTGCGACACGCCCGTGCTGAGCGGCAGCCCAGAACAGCAAGCCTGTTTTGCGAAGGCGCAGGAGCAATGCCCGGAGGATGAACCGCCGGGACGCACCGAGTTCGAACAACAGCCGGACGGCCAGTATCTTATCAAGGGCTATGTCTGCGGCTGACCGCTCGGTCGCTGATCCGAACAGATGAGACCGCCACAAAGAAAAACCCCCGCGTTTTCCGCGAGGGTTTTTCCTATCTGGTGGGCGGTGAGAGGCTCGAACTCCCGACCCTCTCGGTGTAAACGAGATGCTCTACCAACTGAGCTAACCGCCCGTGCGACTGGTCGCCGCGATCCCCCCCCGGGCTCGCTGTGATCAGTCTAGACGCAATTAGTTGATAGCATCTTTCAGGCCCTTGCCGACTTTGAATTTAGCCTGGTTGGACGCCTTGATCTGGATTTTTTCACCGGTCTGGGGATTACGCCCTTCACTGGCGGCACGGCGGGTCACGGTAAAGGTGCCGAAACCAAGCAACTTCACGTCGTCATTCTTGGTCAGCGCTTCGGTAATGACATCGAACACCGCTTCGACGGCATCTGATGCAGCGGCATTGGTCATATCGGTTTTGGCGGCGACAGCGGCCGCGAGTTCTTTTTTGTTCACAGACTTCCCCTCGGGTTAACTTTGCTGGCGGATACTCAGTAAACCAATACGTGCTGTCAAAAGAAAAAGCGGCCCTAGAGCCACTTTTCCTGTCGTAAACGGCAGTATTTTGTCCGGTTTTAGGTTTGACACACCTATGCGTTGTATCCGGCGCTTCCGGTTACTCCTGAGGGATGTGGCGGGATCGCGAATTGCGATTCTGCCGCTTCCTGATCCTCGGCGGTCCAGTCGATGGCGACGGGTTTGCGCACCAGCGCGCGCTCCAGCACCTCATCGACATTGGTGACCGGGATGATCTCCAGCCCGTCCTTGATACTATCGGGCATCTCGCGCAGGTCTTTTTCGTTTTCCTGCGGGATCAGCACCGTCTTGATGCCACCGCGCAGGGCCGCGAGCAGTTTCTCCTTCAGGCCGCCGATGGGCAGGACATTGCCGCGCAGGGAGACCTCGCCGGTCATGGCGATGTCCTTGCGGACCGGGATGCCGGTCAGCACCGACACGATGCTGGTCACCATGCCGATACCCGCAGAGGGACCATCCTTGGGCGTCGCGCCATCGGGAACGTGGACGTGGATGTCCACCTTCTCGAACTGGGGCGGCTTGACACCGAAGGACGGCGCCTTCGACCGCACGAAGCTGGAGGCTGCGTCGATGGACTCCTTCATCACATCGCCGAGCTTGCCCGTTGTCTTCATACGGCCCTTACCAGGCAGCTTGAGCGCTTCGATCGACAGCAAGTCGCCGCCCACCTCAGTCCAGGCAAGGCCGGTCACGACACCGATCTCGTCTTTCTCCTCGGCGAGACCGAAGCGGAATTTCTTCGGCCCCAGCATCTCGTCGAGCATATCCGCATCGACTTTTACGGATTTTGCGCCGTCCTTGACGATCTGCGTCACCGACTTGCGGGCCAGTTTCGCGATCTCGCGTTCGAGGGAGCGCACGCCGGCCTCGCGGGTGTAGGTCTGAGTCAGTTCAAGCAGCGCGGCGTCGTCGATGGAAAATTCCTTGTCCTTCAGACCGTGGTTCTTGCGCTGTTTGTCGACCAGGTGCCGCTTGGCGATCTCGACCTTTTCTTCTTCGGTGTAGCCCGACAGGCGGATGATCTCCATCCGGTCCAGCAAGGGACGCGGCATGTTCATCGTGTTCGCCGTGGTCAGGAACATCACGTTGGACAGGTCGTAATCGACCTCGAGATAATGATCCGCGAAAGTCGCGTTCTGTTCAGGGTCCAGCACCTCGAGCATCGCCGAGGCGGGATCGCCGCGAAAGTCCTGACCCATCTTGTCGATTTCATCGAGCAGGATGATCGGGTTATTGGTCTTCGCCTTTTTCATCGACTGGATAATCTTGCCGGGCATCGAGCCGATATAAGTGCGACGGTGGCCGCGTATCTCGGCTTCGTCGCGCACGCCGCCCAGCGAGATGCGAATGAACTCGCGCCCCGTGGCCTTGGCGACCGATTTACCCAGCGAGGTCTTGCCGACGCCCGGAGGGCCGACAAGGCACAGGATCGGACCCTTCATCTTCGTCTGGCGCTGTTGCACGGCCAGATATTCGACGATGCGTTCCTTGACCTTTTCCAGACCGTAATGGTCGGCGTCGAGGATCTCCTGAGCCTTGTTCAGATCCTTCTTGAGGCGCGATTTCTTGCCCCATGGGATCGACAGCATCCAGTCGAGATAGTTGCGCACGACCGTTGCCTCGGCGGACATCGGCGACATGTTGCGCAGCTTTTTCAGCTCGGCATCGGCCTTTTCCTTTGCCTCTTTCGAGAGTTTGGTTTCGGCAATGCGGGCTTCTAACTCGCCCATTTCGTCCTTGCCGTCTTCGCCCTCGCCAAGCTCGCGCTGGATCGCCTTCATCTGTTCGTTGAGGTAATACTCGCGCTGGGTCTTCTCCATCTGGCGTTTGACGCGGGATTTGATCTTTTTCTCGACGGCCAGAACCGAAATCTCGCCCTGCATCAGCGCGAACATACGCTCAAGGCGTTTGGTGACGTCGATTTCCTCCAGCAATTCCTGCTTCTCGCCGATCTTGACGGCGAGGTGATGGGCGACCGTGTCGGCCAGCTTGCCCGGCTCCTCGATCTGACCGATCGCGGCGAGGGATTCCTGGGGGATGTTTTTGTTGAGCTTGAGATATTTCTCGAACTCTTTCGTGACCGTGCGGATCAGGGCTTGAGTCGTGTCCTCGTCGCCCTCGACTTCATCGACGGGGCTGGCCTCGGCCTCGAAGAACTGGTCGTTCTCGACATAGGAGGTGATCTTCGCACGGCTTTTGCCCTCGACTAACACCTTGACGGTGCCGTCGGGCAGTTTCAGCAGTTGCAGGACCGAGGCGACGACGCCGACCTGATAGATGTCGTCGGGGCCGGGGTCGTCCTCGCCTGCGTCTTTCTGGGTAACGAGCAGAATTTGCCGGTCGTTGCTCATGACGTCTTCAAGAGCACGCACGGATTTTTCGCGGCCTACGAACAGCGGGGCGATGAGGTCTGGGAAAACGACGATGTCCCGCAGCGGCAGAACCGGGTAGGTCGCCGCCTCGGGGTGAGATGCGTCAGACATGGAACTTCCTTGAAAGCTGTGCCGGTGCGCCCGCAGAGATGGCACGCGCCGACGCCCTTATTGGCTTGCGGTACAAAATGGACCCTAGCCGTCCCGCTTTCAAGGTTCGTTAATGATGGCGTGAGCGCGCAGGCTTTTTCAGGCGCTTTCGCGCGGGCGGATCACGCCGAGGCGCAGCAGAAAGGGCAGCCAGTCCGTACGAAATCCGACGATGTCCTCTGCCGGGTCGGGCAGCGGGCGATCCGGGTCGTCTACAGCCCAGGGCGGGGCCTTGGCATCCATGTCGGCCAGCAGAGTGCGAGCGAAATCAATCTTATCCGGCGCCCCCTCCAGCCAGGCGCGCAGCAGGGCCGCCTGTCCAGCCCGCAGGAAAAGGCCGCCGCCCAGCACGGTCGAGGGTACATGACCGCCATAGCGATAGGTGCGCGGTTTCTGCAAAACCTGCATCGTCAGAGGGTGGGTCGCCTCGACGTTCATTTCCGAACAATTTTCCGTTTCTACGTCGAAGGCAGCATTGGCGTAGACGATGGCGTTGCGGACCATCAGCGCCGTGCCCACGAACTTTGCCACTGCTGGAAATTCATATTCGGGGATTTCGCCGGTCATTGCTCCGGCCAGAACGCGGCCAAGGTAATGGGGCTGGGTGTCGAAGTTGAGCGTCCAGTCGGACAGCTCGACCTCGGGTGGCGGCGCCCAGACGCTCCAGCGGGCGAAGACCGGAAAGCCGATGACGTCCTCGCCCTCAAGCTGCATTTCGGACCGTTCGAAACTGTCGCCCTCGGGCTTGATGAAGGTCAGCGAACGAAAGCCTTCGCCCTTGGCCAGACTCCAGAAATCCTCCAGCGTTTCGGTGTCGATGCTGGCAACGTCAAAGCTGGCGATCTTGGCGCGGTTGCGGTGGCGCTCGGAATGGATCGGGCCACAGCATTGCAGGCCGTGACGACGGCAAAGCGCCATCACCTCGCCGACGGTAAAGTGCCGCCACGCGCCGCCGAGCATCTCGTGGCCGACATAGGCAGCCTCGCGGTTGCGCCAGTTTTCGGTCAGGCCGCGCGCCTCCGGGTTGTTCTTGCCGAACTCATGGTCATCCGAGGCGATGAGGGCGCGGGTCTTGCCGATGACCTCGCGCAGACGGTCCTCGGCATTGCCGGTCGCGTGGGCCGCGTAGTGGCGCATGATCGCACGCAGGGACGACATCTGACCCCAACCGGGTTGCAGGTTGGCCGATAGCTGGAACAAGCCGCCTGGTTTCAGCAGCGTTTCAACAGCCGAGAGCAATTCGGCCTCCACCGCTTGCGGTATCCAAGACAGGATTCCGTGGGCGGAAATATAATCGCAGGGCGGCACGCTGCCTGCGGCTGCATCAGCGAAGGTGCCGCAGAAAAAGGTGACATTGGTCAGCCCGGCGGCCTCGGCGGCGGCTTGTGCATGGGCGATGTGATCGGCGCTGAGATCGACGCCATAGAACTGCGCATCGGGATAGCTGGCGGCCAGCGTAATCAGCGTCGCCCCGGTGCCGCAGCCCATGTCGCAATAGACGAAGGGCTTGTCGAGGGGCGGATAGCGGTGCCCTACCAACAGCGCCTCGCGCGCCATGACACCGGGAAGCTGGTCGAAATGCACGGCGTCGATATACGGAATCTCGAACTCGAAATCCGCCCCTTCCCGCATGATGCCGCTATCTGTCATGGTCGCCCCTTGTGCCTAGCCTGTGCCGGATCATAGGGCGCTTGCGCCGGGAAAGGGAGTGATGGATGGCACACCCCTTCCAGACTCGGCTCGCCCGCCCTATAGGTGCCGCATATTATCGTTCGACGGGGCAGGCACCGCCACCCTTCGAGACGCGCCTGCGGCGCTCCTCAGGGTGAGGACCGGTTCTCTCCCTCATGCTGAGGAGGCCTGAAAGGCCGTCTCGAAGCATCGGCATGGCCCCGCGACACAAACAGGAGCCGCGCCGATGATCCCCCGCTATTCCCGCCCCGAAATGGCCGACATCTGGTCGCCCGAGACCAAATTCCGCATCTGGTTCGAGATCGAAGCCCATGCGGCGGATGCCCAGGCGGCGCTGGGGGTGATCCCCAAGGAAGCGGCGGAAAAGACGTGGACGGCCAAGGACATGGCCTTCGACATCGATCGCATCGACGAGATCGAGCGCGAGGTGAAACACGATGTCATTGCCTTTCTGACCCACCTGTCGGAGCTGGTCGGGCCAGAGGCGCGGTTCGTTCATCAGGGGATGACGTCGTCGGACGTGCTCGACACATGCTTTAATGTGCAACTCGTAAAGGCGAGCGATGTTCTGCTGGCCGATCTCGACCGCTTGCTGGAGGTCACGAAACGCCGCGCCTACGAGCATAAAGACGACGTCTGCATCGGGCGCAGCCACGGCATCCATGCCGAACCCGTGACCTTTGGCCTGAAACTGGCGCAGATGTATGCCGAGATGCAGCGCAACCGGGCGCGTCTGGTCGCGGCACGCGAGGAGATTGCGACCTGCGCGATTTCGGGCGCGGTCGGCACCTTCGCCAATATCGACCCGTCGGTGGAGGCGCATGTTGCCGAGGCGATGGGCCTGAGCATCGAACCGATCTCGACACAGGTTATTCCCCGAGATCGCCATGCGATGTTCTTTGCGACGCTTGGCGTGATTGCGTCCTCCATCGAGCGGATCGCCACGGAAATTCGCCATTTGCAACGGACGGAAGTGCTTGAAGCGGAAGAGTATTTCTCGCCGGGCCAGAAGGGCTCCTCGGCGATGCCCCATAAGCGCAATCCTATTCTGACCGAGAATATGACCGGCCTTGCGCGTATGGTGCGGTCCTACGCGCTGCCCGCGATGGAGAATGTCGCGCTGTGGCACGAGCGGGATATTTCGCACTCGTCCGTCGAGCGGATGATCGGGCCGGATGCCACCGTGACCCTCCATTTTGCGCTGGTTCGATTGACCGGGGTGATCGACAAGCTGCTCGTCTATCCCGAGCGGATGATGAAAAACCTCAATCAGTTCAGGGGCTTGATCCATTCCCAGCGCGTGTTGCTGGCGTTGACCCAAGCCGGGGCCAGCCGCGAGGACAGCTATCGCATGGTCCAGCGCAACGCGATGAAGGTCTGGGAAGAGGGCGCGGATTTCCTGACCGAACTCAAGGCCGATGCGGATGTGACCGCACGCCTTCCCGACGCGGAATTGGAAGCATTGTTCGACCTCGGCCACCACACCAAGCATGTAGACACGATCTTCTCTAGAGTGTTTACTTGAAGAAATTTCAGTTCTTAGAACACGAGTTCAGAATGCAGTCTTATCGCTCGCAAGCGTTTTTTTCTCATAAGTTTGGGGATGAGCGTGTCTCTCCAACTATAGAACTGATTGAGAAAATTTGCAGTGCATTAGATATTACATGTAGCAACGTATCTCATGGTCACCCTGATGTCCCGGGTGGTGTGGCACGTGAAAAAATAGAAGAAGCCGATTTTTTAATTGCTCTTTGTTCGCGGGAGAAAAAAATAGAAGATGATGATCTGTGGACTTTTTCGGATGCAGTTCAGCAAGAATTAACGATAGCTTACACCTTAAAAAAGCCGGTTATTTGCTTCAAAGAAAAAGGTGTCCGACTTGCTGGTTTCTCAGGAAATATGTTTACATACCAAGATATTGATCTGGGTTTGGAGTTATCAGATATTGTTGAAATAATTACAAAATCTATACATCAGTGTAAAGTTAAATCGATTCGCGACGACGGTGCATTCACATCCCATAATTTTTTAGATTACTACTTGAGAAAATCTGTCATGCAAGTTGAGCTAGATCCCGTCGGAAATGATTATACCTGGAACTATATTATCGAGAAAACGATAAATTTTGAAAACCATACAGCGGAGCCAATCGCTGGTGGCGCATGGTCACTTGTACCTGAGGGAGACGACTGCGCGCCTCCAAACGCTAGTGCGCACTTAATCGACAGTTCGCGTGAATTTAAGTTAGAGGTAGAGAAAGAAGCAATTGGCCGTAATGGCACTGAGATAGAAATGAATTTGATTCCTGCGCCTAACAAAGATGATTGGGTTAAGATTGGCGAGCGCTACAGTTCGCCGCACTTGAATAAGATATGGATGGATAGCGTTGTTTACGGGGGCATAAACTTTAATGGGAAGAGACTAAATGCTTATGATGGCTGCTGTGTCGCAAATAGAATTGAAGAGCTAGAGGTAAGAATTATATTTCCTCCAGGTTATAAAGTTCAAGACTTAACTCACATTGTTTCAACGTTTTCCAATAAACTTGATAGATTAAATCAGTCTGAAATCGAGAGGATTGAACGTGAAAGTTGTGTTTCGATATCAGAGTTTAATGGCAAGAAAACTGCGCAGCTAAATATAGTGCGTCCGCTATTTCAGTATTTCTATGGGTTCGCTTGGAATCCGCCTTCTATTTGATGAATGAGTTTGATTATTTTGCACGTAGATCATGATCACGGACTTCCCCACGATTACAATTGTGTCATTCGCGCTAGCAGTAATGAATTGAATATTTCGACAGGCCATGCATTTCACAGCGAGGCCCCGGCGCAAGGCCGGGGAAGCGGGTCGTTGTATGCTTCAAGAGATTGGCTCGGCACGGTTCCGCCGTATTTTTCCTTATTCTCCAACGCCATGAAAAACATGACATCCCTTTCCCGCCGGACCTTCGGGGGTCTGGTCGGAGCATCCGCCCTTTCCGCAACTGTTGCCTTTCCGGCAATGGCCGCCACACCTGCAGATGACACGATCCTGCAACTGCGATCCGTGCCGCTGGCATGGCCGCAATATCATCGCCTTGATGCCGCGGCCCAGGCACCGCGCTTGGGCGAGGCGGTTTCGCTGGTTCGTGAAGGCCCGCAAGAGGTGGAGGCCGAAGCGATTGCTGTCGTCACCGCCGATGGCCAGCGGCTTGGCGTCATCCCCCGGCGTCACAATGCGGCGCTGTTCTGGGCGATGCAGCGCGGCGAGGTCAGCGAGGCGCGCATTGCCAAGGTCGCCACGCCGGTGGTGCGGGGCAGGCCGGTTCCGGGCTGGGGCGCGTATCATATCGATGTGACCGTCGGTCGCGCGGCGCTCGCCTGATCTTGCCATTGGTCGTTCGCGGCTCACTTGAAGCGGCAGAACGATCTGGAGGATAGCCCATGCGCCCGACCCGCCGCAGCCTAGCCCTGACCGCCGCCTGTGCCGTTGCCATGCCCGCGCTTGCGGTCGGGCAATCAGCCCATGATTTCAGTTTTACGGCAATCGAGGGCGATCCGCTGTCCTTGGCCGATTATGCTGGCAAGGTGGTGCTGGTGGTCAATACCGCGTCCCGCTGCGGCTTTACGGGCCAGTACGAGGGTTTGCAGGCGCTTTATGACAAGCATCGGGAGAATGGCCTTGTGGTGCTCGGCGTGCCCTCGGGAGATTTCCGCCAAGAGCTGTCGAGCAATGAAGAGGTCAAGAATTTCTGCGAGATGACCTATGGCATCGATTTTCCGATGACCGAGATCGAGCCGGTGACCGGCAGCCGCGCGCATCCGCTCTTCGCGTGGATGGCGGCGCAGGGTGCGGTGCCGAACTGGAACTTCAACAAGTTCCTAATCGGTCCCGATGGCCGCCTGATCGAACGGTTCGGATCGAACACGCGCCCGGACGATCCGAAGCTGATGTCCCGGATCGAGGGCCTGCTGGCGCTTTAGGGCGTTTCAGGTTTGCATCGAACGATGTGCATCGAACGATGTGCACCGAACGGGGCGTTCGAGCCGAAGGCGAGAGGCAGCGGCTTTCGATTCCGAATAAACCTGAACGTCCTCAGGCGCGTCTTCCGAACTTTCCTGCGCCGCGTTTGGCGCGGCGGTCGTGCAGGATTCCGGCTGGCAGGGGCGCAGGCTCCAGCTCGGGCTTTTTGCCGCCCCACAGGTCCGGTTTTTCTTCGCGCTTGGGCAACGCGATAGGACTTTTCTCGTCCTTGGGCAGAATATCGCCAATCGGCCCATAGCTCGGATTGCTCAGCGGTTCTTCCAGTGGCACGACGCGGGCACAGCCGATCATCGCTTCCATGGCGAGGGTCATCATGCCGACCGCCCCGATATGCTGGGTAAAGCCGAGCAGTTTCATCGACGCGGTCATCAGTGCAAAGGCCGCATCGCCGTTATCGAGGCCGTTTTCCTTTGCAATTTCCCACACCTTCTTGCGGTGGCGCGGGCCTGCGTTCAGGACGTTATGGCGCGGCGCGAGGTGGGCGGGCACGCTGAGCGGCACGAAATTCGGGTTTGCGGCGAGGCTGGCGGTAATCCGCCGTTCGGTCTCCCGAAAATCGGGCAGGTCGGTCTTCGAGATGCTGAATGCGGTTTCGCTGGCCATGAGGCAATAGCCCCAGACGCTTTTCGGCGACCCGGCATCGTCATAAAGGAATTTCGACACGTCCTTGCCGAGGACATACCCGCGCCCGGGCAAGTCCACTTCCTTGGCCAGCAGGGCCATTTCCCCGCCGATGCCTGCGGTGGCGGCGAGGAGGGTGGGCCAGTGAATCTGACCATTCTCCTCATAGGCGACCGCAAGATACTTGAGCAGGGCGTCGCCCCCGGAGTGCCAACGATGCGAGTCTGCCATACCGCGCCTTTCAGAAATTAACAGCCTCTATACTAGACCGGTAAACGATAAAAAGCTGTCAACATGTAGATAAAATACTATTAGAATTAATGACTTAAGCCGTACAATCTTTGGTCATGGTTAATCGCCGCTGGCCACAGGCGCGCCGGTCAACTCTCGAACCGGGTCTGGCCCCTGCGGTTCTCGTCGATGGACAGGTTCAGGTGGATCGGCTGATGGGCGCGCTGGGCGCAGTGCTGGCGCGGACACAGCCGACAGTTGATGCCGATGGGCGTCGCCAGCTTGTCGTCCTGAAGTTGATAGCGCGAGGCATAGATGATCTCGCCCGCATGTTCGATCGAACAGCCCAACGTTACCGCAAGGCGATTGTCCTGGGACAGCCAGCCAAAGGACGGGCGCTCGACCGTGCGGCTGATGGTGAAATAGCGGGTGCCGTCGGGCATCTCGACGAATTGCGAGATGCTCTTTCCCGGTGTCCTGAAGACGAGGTGAATATCCCAGCGCGGGCACGCCCCGCCATGCTCGGCAAGGTGAAAGCTGGTCGCGTTGAACCGCTTGGTGACGTTTCCGGCCTTGTCGATGCGCAAAAAGAAAAACGGCACCCCGGTCGCGCCCTCGCGTTGCAGGGTGGTCAGGCGGTGGCAGACTTGTTCGTCGGATACCCCGAACAAGGCTGCCAGATGGTCGATGTCGTACCGGCTTTCCTGCGCCGCCTGCAAAAATGCCTCATAGGGCATCAGGACGGCGGCGGCGAAGTAGTTGGCGAGTTCGACGCGCGCCCGCGCTTGCCCATGGGGGTCCGTGATGCCCGCCTGTTCGATCAGGGCATCGAAGACAGCATCATATTCCAGCAGGGCCATCACATGGGTCAGCTGAAACACGCGGTTCGGGTAATCCAGCGCATCTGAGAGGTAAATTCGCCCCTCGGCTTCGTCGTAATAGCGCAGGGTGTCGGGCAGGTCGCTGACCGAGGCAGGCACGACCTCGATTGCCAGATTTTTGCGCATCCGGGCCTTGAGATACGCATACATCTCGTCCCGTGGCACGGTCTCGCCGCGCAGAAATGTGCGGGTTGCCGCCTCGATGGACGCAAAATGGTTGCGGTTGCGGCGGAAGAGGTCGTGGACGATGGCATCGGGGGTCTGGCCGAAAATCGCCTCGGCCTCGGTGCCGCCCTCGGTCAGGGCCAGCATCCGGTCGCTGAGGGCGCGATAGGATTTGTGCAGGGACAACAGGCTGCGCGCCAGACGCGGGCAATGGTCGAGGGCCCCGCGTAATTCTTGTAAATCCGGGCGTTCGTCACCGAAAATCGGGTCTTGCACCGCATTGCGCAGGTCCGCGAGCAAGTTCGCGCCGTCATCCTCCACCAGATCACGCCAATCGACGCCGTAAACGTCGGAAAAGCGCATCAGCACTTGTAATGACAGACTGCGCTGGTTGTTTTCGAGCAGATTGACGTAAGTTGCGCTGATCCCCAGCGCGGTGGCCATTTGCGCCTGGGTCTGGCCCCGATCCTTGCGCAGCCTGCGCAGGCGCGGCCCGACAAAGGTTTTGCGGCGTGACGGGGTGGCCATGATCGAAGCTCCGGCAAACAGCGTGTGAATAACAAATATTACGTATTGTAATGTTTGTAAATAACACGCGTTGCAGGCGAACTTGCTTTTTCTTGTCCGACGCCCAGTTTCACTACACATACGACAAGCCGCGTCAGAAAGACGCAACTCAACCAACGATACCCAGCGGAGGAACACCATGAAAACCGGTCAAAACCACCTTTTCATCCCCGGTCCGACCAATGTCCCCGAGCGGGTGCGTCAGGCGATGAACGTTCCGATGCAGGACATGCGCGCGCCTGATTTCGGCGACCTGACCCTGCCGCTGTTCGAGGGGCTGAAAAAGGTCTTCAAGACCGAAAGCCGTGTTTTCATGTATCCCGGTTCCGGCACCGGTGCCTGGGAATCCGCGATCCAAAATACGCTCAATGTCGGTGACAAGATCCTGATCTCGCGCTTCGGCATGTTCAGCCATCTGTGGGTCGATATGGCCGAGCGCCTTGGCCTCGATGTGCATTGCATCGACGTCGAATGGGGGAAGGGCGTGCCGGTGGATGAATACCGCAAGGTGCTTGAGGCCGACAAGAGCCACCAGATCAAGGGCGTCTTCGTCACCCAGAACGAAACCGCGACCGGCGTGACCTCGAATGTTGCCGCCGTGCGCGAGGCGATGGATGCCGTCGGCCACCCGGCTCTCCTTTACATGGACGGCGTGTCGTCGATTGCGTCGATTGATTTCCGCATGGACGAATGGGGCGTCGATCTCGCCGTCGCCGGTTCGCAAAAGGGCTTTATGCTGCCCGCCGGTCTGTCGATGCTCGGCGTCAGTGAAAAGGCGCTGGAGGCGAACAAGAGCGGCGGCATGGAGCGTTGCTACTTCTCGTTCAACGACATGCTCAAGCTGAACGACAACGGTTATTTCCCCTACACCCCGCCGACCCAGCTTTTCCACGGCCTGCGCGAGAGCCTGCGCCTGATCGAGGAAGAGGGTCTGGAAAACATCTTCGCCCGCCACCACCGCCTCGCCGAGGGCGTGCGCCGGGCCGTTGCGGCATGGAACGGATGCCGCCTCTGTGCGACGGGGCCGGAATGGCATTCGGACACCGTCTCGGCCATCCTCGCGCCCGAGGGTGTTGACGCGAAGGACGTGATCAAGATCGGCTACGACAAATACCGCATCAGCTATGGCGCGGGTCTCGACCGTCTCGCGGGCAAGGTTTTCCGCATCGGGCATCTCGGCGATCTGAACGAGGGCATGGTCATGGCCGCCCTCGGCATCAGTGAAATGGCACTGAACGAGGCGGGCGCAAAGGTCGAGCTTGGCTCGGGTGTTGCGGCGGCTCAGGACTGGTTCCTGAACGGCGATTCCGCTGCCGTGAGCCTCGCCGCGCAGTAAACCTGCGACCTGACGCCTGTTCGATGATAGCCGCCCGGTTCGCGCCGGGCGGTTTTTTTGTCAGCGATCCGCACGACGTTCCGGGTCAGATGGTTTTTTCACCATGCAATCGATCCGGTAAACCGCGCTGCGGCCAAGCTCGAACAAGGCCCGCCCGCTTTTTTCGGGTGCAGAGGTGCCGACGGCGGCGAAGGGTGTGCGGGTTTTATTGAGGAAATCCAGCACCACCGCCCGGTCAACGATAACGCCGAGATGGGTCAGGGTCTTGCCGGTCACACGCTTTGCGGCGACCGAATTGACCTTGGCCTTCAGCACACCGACGACGCGCCCCTTGCTATCGAGGGCCGGACCGCCGGAATTGCCCCGCCGGACATCCCCGGCAATGCCGAGCAATCCGCCGGTCGCCGGGTGGCTGATGGCATGGGAGGCCAGCACCGGCGTCAGGCGCGGGATACGCCGGATCATGCCCTCGGTCGGGTATCCGATCAGGGCGAGGGGCGCACCGTCCGTGGTTGGTTCGGCGCTGAAGGCGATAATGTCTTTTGTGGCACGGTTGATGCGCAGCAGGGCGAGGTCACGGGCCTCGTCACGGGCCACCACGCGCGCGCGATAGGCGCGGCTTTCGTCGTTATTGCGCGCGTCTAGGGCGTCGCAGCCGCGCACCACATGGGCGCTGGTCAGCAGCATGCCGCGATGGTTGACCGCAAAGGCAGCGCCGGCACCCTGAAAGGTAAGGCCGGTCTGTTTTCGCGCCTCGGCACGGCCCAGCACCCGCTGTTTGCGGGCCTCTCGTTGGGCCTCGATCCGGGCGAAGGTGTCCCGGGCCTGCCCCGGCGACAGGACGCGGCCCGCGCAGTTGCGGGCACGGACGCGCTGGACGAGGTCGCGCTCGACATCGTGACAGTAAACGATCTCCAACCCCGGATCGGCGGCGGCGGGCTGGGGGCCCAGCGGCGCGAGGGCGAGGGCGGCGGCGAGGAAGGTGACTCTGCTCATGGAGTCAGGATAGGCGCAAAAAATGGACAAATGCTTGGCGCGCCCGCGCGGTTCAGGTCAGGTCTTCGGCTGGGGCGTTGGGCGAGCCGCGCTCGCGGTACGGCGTGCGGTTGAAATGACCCCGATAGCACTTGGAAAAATGCGAGGGCGAGGTAAAGCCGCAGGCCAGCGCGACATTGATCACCGACATCTCGGTTTGCAGCAGCAGGTTGCGCGCCTTTTGCAGGCGCAATTCCATGTAATAGCGCTTGGGTGAGCGGTTGAGATAGCGCCGGAACAAGCGCTCCAGTTGTCGTGTCGACATTTGCGCGTTTTCAGCGAGGATCGACGGGCTGATCGGTTCTTCCAGACTTTGCTCCATGGTCTGGATGATCGAAATCAGCTTTGGATGGCGCACACCGATGCGCGCGGGCACCGACAGGCGTTGTTCGTCCTGCTCTCCGCGGATCGGCGTATGAATGGCCTGATCGGCGACCAGCCCGACGACCTCGGGATCAATGTCGCGGGCCATCAGGGACAGGATCATATCGGTCGCGGCGGCCCCGCCCGCACAGGTAAAGACATCGCCGTCGATCTCGTAAAGGCGGTTGGTCAGCTCGATGTCGAGGTATTCTTCGCGAAACGCAGCCTGATTTTCCCAGTGGATCGTACAGCGC
>CALGNO010000062.1 GCA_937958625.1 uncultured Neomegalonema sp. | reverse complement strand
CGGCACACCGCCCTCAGCCTGCTTCAAGATGCCCATGATCTGCGCATCGGTGAATCGTCCGTTCATCATCAAAAATCTCCTCAGTTATCTTGCCGAGAAAATTCCACTTCTGAACACCACTAATTTTAGGGGGGATTACCGCAACACCTGTCATTTTATCTTGTTTGAAT
Source organism: uncultured Neomegalonema sp. (assembly GCA_937958625.1). Lineage (GTDB taxonomy): Bacteria > Pseudomonadota > Alphaproteobacteria > Rhodobacterales > Rhodobacteraceae > JAHDDY01. The sequence continues at coordinate 6,167 of CALGNO010000062.1, read as the reverse complement.
AACTGTTCCAGCGCCTCTGCGGGCGTTCTCCATCCGAGCGTCTTTCGCGGTCTCGTATTCAGCGCGTGTGCGACAGCGGTCAACGCCTCGGCGTCATGCTGGCAAAGATCGGTGCCTTTGGGAAAGTACTGGCGAAGCAGACCGTTGGTATTCTCGTTGCTGCCGCGCTCGCAGGGGCTTTGAGGATCGCAGAAATAGATCTCCAATCCGGTGTCGATTCGAAGCTGGGCATGTTGCGCCATCTCCGCGCCCTGATCCCATGTCAGGGACCGACGCAGTTGATCGGGCAGGGTCCGCACTGTCCCGGTGATCGCATCGCGAACGGCCTCGGCACCATGCCCTGCCAGCGCCGGACCGTTCTTGGTCGCCTTGCCTTTCCCGTACCCCTCCATGCGCGGGAGATGAAGGAGCATGGTGAACCGTGTTGTCCGCTCGACCAGCGTGCCGATCGCAGAGCTGCCAAGGCCGAGAATGAGATCTCCCTCCCAATGCCCTGGCACGGCCCGGTCTTCGATCTCCGTCGGGCGATCGCTGATCATCACTGCCTTGTCGACGAACGCCTTGCCGCGACTGCGAGCGCGTGCTCTTGGCAAACGCAAGGCTCGGCCAGAACGCAGACAGGCGGAAAGCTCCCGCTTCAAGGTCCCTCGCCCCTGAATGTACAGCGCCTGGTAGATGGCCTCGTGGCTTATGCGCATGGTCGGATACTCGGGGAAGTCGATCTTCAGGCGCGAGGCGATCTGCTCCGGGCTCCACGCAGACGACCATCGCCGACTTTGCCTGTGAACGGCACGCCGCCCCTTCCATACCATGACCGGCCCGTCGAACGCGATGCCATCGGGGTAGCGATGCGACCGGACAGGCGGCCTTGGACATACGCGCGCAGAGCAGCATTCGTGGCCAGCTTTCCCGGTCGAGGCCGTCTGACCGCTCGATCCGAATGCCATTGTGCGTTGGTCGCCCGATAGTCAAAACCTCCGCCCGGTGTTGCGGAGTTGCGTCTGATCTCGCGCGATATCGTGCTGGGCGCGCGGTTCAGCTTTCTGGCAATCGCACGGATGCCGGACCCTTTCGCTCGTTCGAGCGCAATAATCTCCCGCTCCGGGAAGCTGAGCCGACAGCCAGCCAACGGCGGCGAGGACGGGGAAAGATGTGTAGGAGGCATGCCGCCTGAACTCCGAAACCATCGGGTGCCAACCGGAGCGGAAACGCCTGTATCGACAGCGGCTTCCTCGCTGGAAAGCCCTGCTGCGATCTCGCCCCAGAACCGGCATAAATGCTCACGATGCCACACTGGCGGTTTACCCGGCGAGCACAATTTGCGCCGCGTCGACCGTTCCGACTTCCGCTTTCCCGTTGTCATCAACACCTCAAAGGTCATGGTGTTGCGATGACCGGTTGAATCCGCCCAATACCTGTCCATCAAGTACACCGAGCGCCTCGCCGCCGCCGAGATCGATGCCTCCGTCGGCACCGTCGGAGATTCCTATGACAACGCTCTCGCAGAAACGATCATCGGTCTCTTCAAAGCAGAGATTATCACCGCCTTAGACCGTGGAAGTCTATGCGCGAGGTCGAGTGGGAAACCCTCCGATGGGTCGATTGGTACAACAATCGTCGCCTCCTCAGCACCATCGGATACATCACGCCCGCAGAAGCAGAGGAGGCCTTCTATGAAAACCTGGCCGCACTTGATAAAGCCGTTTGAGGTTTGAACCAATCACCCTCCGGTAAAACCGGGCCGATTCACTGTAAAGATCGCATTTGGCTGTACTCAAAAATCCTTCGGAACGGCTGCTTTGATTTGAATAGCCGGAACTTGACCCGAAGGCCGAGCGACGTTGCCCCGGCTTTGATCCGTGGCTCCGGTTCGCAGCGGGCCAGCGCTCTCCGCTCGCTGCGAATCAGGCGACCTTGTCGTCCGCCTTCGACTGAACCCGCGACAGGGGCAGCCACAACTCGACGGTCGTGCCAGCGTCTTTCTTCGATTCCACACCGAGCGAGCCGCCATGCAGCTCGGCCAGCGACCGCGCGATGGGCAGGCCGAGGCCGGTGCCGTCGTGTTGGCGCGACAACTCGTTGTCGATCTGGCCGAACTGTTCTAGCGCGACCTCGACTTCTTCCTTGGTCATGCCGATCCCGGTATCGATCACGGAGATTTTCAGGCCCTTTGGCGCGATCAGTTCCGCGCGCAGGGTGATGCGTCCGCCCGGCGGCGTAAACTTCACGGCATTGGACATCAGGTTCAGGATCACCTGCTTGATCCGGCGGCCATCCACCAGAACGAAGGGCAGGGGCACCGGAATCTCCAATCGGATATGCAGGCCCGCATGGGACGCGCGCTCGTGCAGCAACTGGCGACATTTCGACAGCAGAACAGACAGGTCGGTTTCCTCCTCGACCAGTTCGATCTTGCCCGCCTCGATCTTCGACAGGTCGAGCACGTCGTTGATCAACGACAACAGATGCTTGCCGGAACTGTGCACGCTCTCGGCATATTCGCGATAGCGTTCGCCAATGGGGCCGAACACTTCGTCCTTCATGACTTCGGCGAAACCGATGACCGAATTGAGCGGCGTGCGCAGCTCGTGGCTCATATTGGCAAGGAATTCGGATTTCGAGCGGTTCGCCTGTTCTGCGCTGCGCCGCGCTTCGTCGAGGGTCGCCTGCGCCGTCTGCATCTCGGTAATGTCGAGCATATAGCCCTGCGCGACCAGAATGGTTTCACCGGACTTTGTGCGCGATTCCATAAGGGTCAGCATATTTCGCATATGCACGACCCGGCCATCGGCGCTGCGCACCTTGTATTCGATGGTGGCATGGTCGCCCGCCTTCAACTGCGAAATGCGGTCGGCGAACTGACGACGGTTTTCGGGATGGACATGGTCGCTCCAAAACCCGCGTGCGCGCCAGGATTCGGCAGGATAGCCGCACAGGCGCTCGACCTGCGGGCCGATATAAGTGAAGCGGCTGTTCTTGAGGTCGGCGGCCCAGGGGATGACATTGGTCGACTCGGCCAGACGGCGAAAGCGATCTTCGCTGCGCTTTAGTTCCTGGGTCCGTTTTTTGAACTCGCGCTTGTGAAGCGAGAGCCGCCGTTCCGCATCCTTGCGACCATTATTCTCGTTCTGCATCGCAAAGAACGTCGTTCCGGCGGCAATCAGACCCCCGAGCAGCGCGACGAGCCAACCGCTCAGTGCGAGAGAGGTTCTGGCTTTCGGAAACGCGACCACAAAGGTCTGGTCACCGGTCGAAAGCTCGACCTTGTTGCGGCTGTCATCGTTGCCAGCGCTGGACCCGTTGCTCTGCATCGGGCCGGTCAGCGTCAGGGGCGGCAAATCCTGCCCCGCAAAAAGCGCGGAGGCATCGACAAAGGCGGCCAACACGCCGAGGGGCTGGGGACGGCCTTCGGCATTGATGCCGCGCACCGCGAGCAACCGCCAAAAACCGGTTTTTCCGGGGCGTCCGAGCGTATCGCGATCGACGGCAACAACCTCACCGTCGCGCATTGTGAACAGGCTGGAAGATTTCGGAAGGTCGAAATTGAGCGCCTCTCCGATCCGTTCCCGCACCGCCGGACCGGAAACGAGGGTCAGCGGCATCCGGCCATTCGAGCCCGAGAATGCAAGCTGGCTGCCGTCGATGCGCTTGTCGCGAATCGCGTGGGATGCCGCCATGAACATCGACCCGGTATCCGAGTTGAATTGCGCGATGCCCTCGGCATTGGGCGAGGCGAGGCGTATGGCCGTGTCCTTGTCCGGAACTGCGCGGAAAAACGCGATGCCCTGGGTATCGTCGCTAAGGGCAAAGAACCGGCGCGCGAGTGATTCGAACAGGGGATCTGGAACTTGCCCCCGTTGGGCCATTGCCGAGACCGCCAGGGCCTGCGCCATGGCGGCAAGATTGAGGTCGACGTCTTGAAGCGACTGCGCAGAACCCATGGCAATGCTTTGTGCGACCGCAGCTTCACGCTCGGAATCGCCTGCCCGGTCGCCCATCGTCGCGGCGCTGAGGAGGGCGGCGCTCATGGTCAGACCAAGGGCGGTGGTCGCACCATAGCGAATAATCGAGGCTTTGTTCATCTCGGGCCTTCCGAAGCGGCTTGGCGTATGTTGGCATAGTCAGAGCGTCTAGGTTTGCCAGAACATGACTAACGTCCGGTAAAAGCTGTGATCTATGGCCGTTGCGCGCGCTGCTTCGATGCACTGTTGAATTGAGTTCTTGATTTGTTCTATACGAGGACATCGAGAACAGGAGATTGTAATGCCGCGCAACAACAACCCGACCATACCTCGAAAAACCGCTGCGAACGTGCGCAGGACGCGGCGGTTGCTCGCGGGGCCGGACATACGGGTCTATCATCCGGCAAAGGCTCATGAAGCTGGAATTTTTAAGGCCAAGAAGGGTGAGCCGGTCCTGCTCGGGCGTCTCTCGGCAGCTGAAATCGATGCCCTTATCGCCGAGGGCGCATTGGTCGTGGCGCGCTCGACGTCGTCGGGTCGCACTTTTCGGACGGTGTCACCCCAAGACCGTGTGCGGCCTCCCCAAACCGCACGAGAGCGCCGGAATGCCGCGTGGATGACAGCGGACAAGCTTTTCGGTGATCCGGACAAACCGACGCCCATCGGCATCGGGTCTGTATCGCCCTGTGCCGCCGAATCGCCCATCGGCTGGTTGGCGCGCCGGAGGGGGGCCGACGGAAAGCCCTTTCTCGACCGTGCCGAGGTTGCTGCAGCGGAACGGCTGCGCTCTGATTTCGAACGGGCGCAGCTGGCCCCGGGCGTCACCCAGGACTGGAAGCGCTTTCTGACCTCCGGCGTACAGGGCGGCAACCGCGTCTCGGCACAGGAGCGTGATGTGGAGGGAGGGGCGAGCGCGGCGCGCGAGCGGCTGGGCGATGCGTTGGATGCCCTCGGCCCCGGCCTGTCCGATGTCGCTATCCGCGTCTGCTGTTTTCTTGAGGGCATCGAAGCAATCGAGACGTCGATGGACTGGTCCCGGCGCTCCGGCAAAATTGTACTCAAGATTGCACTTCAGCGGCTCGTTGCCTTCTACGAACAGATCTCCGTGCGCGACGCCGCGCGCATCGAAGCGTGGTCATCGACGGCTTCCTAGAAATCATCTTCCTACGGATGACTGAATTACAGAATGTTTTCAACGGGAACCCAACTGCCGCTCAGCACTTAACGTAGTGAATATTTCAACGCCACCATCTTGACGCAGTGCAGCATAAGCTTTATATTGCACTGCAACATAACGGAGGATTTCATGGATACCGAAGCCTACAAGAAGTTCTCGGCCACGGCGACCGAGATGACCAAGACCATCGTACAGGGTCAGGTTCAGTTGTTCGATATGTTCGCTGACAATGCCAAGGGCACGCCGATGGCGATGTTCTTCGACGCTGCGTCGAAAATGCAGCGCGCGACCCTCGACGGGATGGAAAACCTGAACAAGGCCGTCCAGAAAGAGCCGTCGAAGGCCCGTGTCAAGAAAGTCGTCAAGGAGGCCGCTGCACCGGTCGCGGCAACGGCGAAGGCGATGAAAAAAGTGGTGGATGCCCAGGCTGACATGCTTGTCAAAGCCGACACCGCCGTCACCGAGGCAAAGGCCGAAGCCAGCCATGCTGTCGAGAAGGCTGCGGAATCCGCCGCCAAGGGCGATATGGCAACGCTCTATGATGACCTGACTGCCGTGAACGGTATCGGACCATCGACGATGAAAAAGCTGCAATCCGAGGGTATCCGCACGATCAGTGACCTTGCGGATATGTCGGCGAAAGACCTGTCCAATCTGCTTGAAAAAGCGAATGTGCGGATGCTCAAGTATTCGCCCGACGAGTGGATCACGGATGCGAAAAGCCTGATGAAGGCCGCCAAAGCCGCCTGATCTGAGTGACATTGATTGACGACTTTTAAAACCCGGCCTCGTGCCGGGTTTTTTCATGTGCGCCGATGCTCTCGCCGAGTCTGCGAATTTACGATAAGATGTGTCCCGTCAGATTATTCTCGCAGAAAGCGATTGTGCTGCTGCCTGACAGTATTTTGAGTGAGGGAAAAAACCATGTCGCAGAAAAAATCGGACAAGGAAAGCGTGAGCAGGCGCGGATTTCTCACCGGCGTTACGGTCGGTTCCGTCGGTGCAATCGTTGGGCGCGAAGCCATCGC
>CALGNO010000061.1 GCA_937958625.1 uncultured Neomegalonema sp. | reverse complement strand
GAACGCGCAGTTCCGAGGATGGGAAATCAACTCGAAGAGGGACACTGGCTGGCATGGCAAATCTCCTTTGCCACATCGAAGCAGATTATCCGCACTTTGGGAATCCATCCTGAGTCACAGTCACTCGCCATTGGTATAACTTATCAAGCATGGATGAGATTCCATTTGAAAGTTTGTCTTTTTTGCACAAATGTTTTTTATTTGTTCGTATGTGAGTCGCGAAGGATTTCTGTATGCAGGATGTCGGCGAACTATCCCGGCTACGGGCGATGGAGAATTTCGCTCAAAGACGCGAAGATCATCTGATTTCAACGCTTCACGTCAACTACCTCTTCCTTGATATGAACGCATATTTCGCGTCGGTCGCGCAGCAGGAGGAGCCTTGCCTGCGCGGCAGGCCCGTCGGCATCGTCACCGTCGATAAGCCCGGTGCCTGCTGCATCGCCGCCAGTTACGAGGCCAAGGCGTGCGGAATAGGCGTCGGCACCCGAAAGGCAGAAGCCCGCGCGCTCTGCCCCGCCATCGAATTTCGCGAAGCCAAGCACGACCTCTACGTCGATTATCACCACCGCATTATCGAGGCCATCGAACGGGTTCATCCGATCCAGAATGCCCATTCCGTCGATGAAGTTTCCGTGCGTCTGCTTGGCCGCGAGCGAAATCTGGCAACGGCGATGGAACTGGGCGAAGCCATGCGCCGCTCGATTGCCAAACGGGTAGGAGAGGCGATGCGCTGCTCCATCGGGCTTGGCTCCAGCAAACTGCTCGCAAAGATGGCCGGAGAGATGAAAAAGCCCGATGGACTCGAATGGCTGACCCCCGAGGTCATGCCCGAAAAACTGGCCGGGCATGATCTCGGCGACCTCCCAGGCATCGGCAAGCGGATGGAGAGGCGACTGATCGGCGCCGGAATCTCGACCATCGCCGATCTCTACGACTTGCAACCGAAACAAGCGCGCAAGCTCTGGAATAACGTAAACGGTGAGCGGTTCATCCTCGCCCTGCGCGGCCATGACATCCCCGACCCCGAGACCGACAAGCACTCCCTCGGCCACGGACAGATCCTGTCGGGCGGCAACCGGACCCCCGAGGGCGCGCGGCTGGTTGCGCGCAGATTGCTGATTAAGGCCGCGACGCGCCTCCGCCGGGACGGCTATCTTGCGGAAATACTGCATGTTTCCGTGAAATTCGATGCGTGTGGTCGCCTGAGTCGTTCGCTGTCATTCCGAGCGACACAGGATACCTTCGACCTGCTCGAAGCATTAAGAACATTGTGGCAACAAATACACCCGGAAAGACCTGTCTCCGTCAGCGTCATGCTCGGCCACATGATCGACCGATCCGGGCACACCGCCGATCTGTTCGAGGACAGACCGGCATCGGGGATCAGGAGTAGCCGCGAAAACCTGTGCTCGGCAGTTGATGCGCTCAATCAGAGATTTGGCCAGGACACCGTCACTTATGGCGAGAGACCACGCCACATGACCAAATACACGGGCGCAAAAATCGCCTTCGGACGGATCCCGGCAAAGGAGGAATTCCGCGACTGAGAGTGCCCCTGCCCGCGCCCGATCAAAAGACCAGCGCCGCCCCGTCGCGCAGGATGGCGCGGGCCTCTTCGGTAAAGTCATCGCCGTCGCGCAGGTGTGCCGCGCCCGCATGTTCGATCAACGGGGCGGCGAGGACGAGGGGGCCTTTGCCTCCCTTGCGCGCCGTCACGAGGACACGGCTGGCATCGCGCCCGGCGCGGCCCGCAATCGGCTTGATCCGAATATCCCCGGCACGGCCCGCGAGCGACGTGATGATCTCGGACAGGCGCTCTGCCCGCTGGATGATCGTCAGCCATCCACCGGGCTTTAGCCGCCGCAGAGCACAATTAATCCAGACGGATAGCGGCACGACCTCGGAATGGGCATGACCTTTGGCATCGCTGGCCAGGTACGCCCCCGAACGGAAGTAAGGCGGGTTGGCGATCACTCCGTCGAAACTGAGCGCCCGCAAACCCGAGGGCGGATCGGCGACGTTTCCACACCAGATCGTGATCTTTGTCCCGGCATCGACCCCGTTCGACTCGGCAAGGGCGGCGTAGTCGGCGTCGATTTCTAGCCCGTGCAGCGACATTCCGGCGACGCGCGCCCCGAGGCATAGGGCCGCGACCCCCGCGCCCGTGCCAAGATCGAGCACCGTCTGGCCCGGTTTTGCCGGAGCCGCCGCCGCCAGATAGACGGCATCGACCCCGGACCTGTATCCGGCACGGGGCTGGCGCGCTCGCACTCGGCCATCGAGAAAATCGTGTGTTGCGAGAGCGCTATCGGCGAACCCTATCACTGCGTCTCAGGTGTCGTTTCGATGTCCAGCAAGGCCATCAGACGCCGCGCTCGGATCAGATCGTCGTCATGCACCATCAGGCGGCGCGGCAAAATGCCGATGCTGCCCTCCAGCACGCTCATATGGACGTCGAAAACGATGGCTTCTATACCTTCCGCCTTGAGATACGCCGTCGCGGCGCTGATAATCGTCGGATCGGTGGTCTTGAGAAGCTCTTCCATGCGTCCAGTCACTTCAATGTTGCTCGCCGCGCACCACCATTGGTGTCGCACAGGGATAGTCAAAGGCTGATCGAATGACCACCGCTACGCTTGCAAATGATCGACGGACCCAGGCCCCGATGGAGCGGCTGGCCGCAACGCTGGCCGATGACCTTGCCGCGGTCGATGACGCCCTCGCCGAGCATATGAACAGCTCGACCCCGCTGATACCCCAGGTCGCCGCGCATCTGGTCAAGGCGGGCGGCAAGCGGGTGCGCCCGGTCCTGACCCTAGCGGCAGCGCGCCTGTGCGGATACGCGGGCGCGGATCATATCCGGCTGGCAGCGGCGGTGGAGTTCATCCACTCGGCCACCCTGCTCCACGATGACGTGGTGGATGGCAGCGCCCTGCGGCGCGGGAAACCGGCGGCGAATACCGTCTTTGGCAACAAGCCCAGCATTCTGGTCGGTGATTTTCTGTTCAGCCGTGCGTTTCAGCTGATGGTCCAGACCGGGTCGATCGAGGTTCTGGATATTCTGTCGGCGACCTCGGCCATCATCTCCGAGGGCGAGGTGATGCAACTGGTCACGGCCAATAACCTCGCGACCACCGAAGCCGAACATCTGGCGGTGATCCGGGCAAAGACCGCCGCGCTCTTTTCTGCCGCCGCAGAGGTCGGGGGCGTTCTGGCTGAGGTTTCGGCGGAACAAAGGCGCGCGCTGCATACCTATGGCGACCGGCTCGGCGTCGCGTTTCAACTCGCCGATGACGCGCTCGATTACGCGGGCAAGGCGGGGACCATCGGCAAGGATGCGGGGGATGATTTCCGCGAAGGCAAAGTCACTCAACCCGTCCTGCGCGCCTATGCCGCCGCCGATGACGAGGAGCGCGCATTCTGGCACCGCACTGTCGAAAAACGCCGTCAGGAAGACGGAGATTTCGAGCACGCCATGGCGCTGCTCAATCGCCACGGCGCAATCACCGGCGCGCTGGACGATGCACGGCGCTATGGCGACGAGGCCCGCGCCGCCATCCGCACTTTTCCCCCAAGCGCGCTGCGGGACGATCTCGATGACTTAGTCGGCTATGTCGTGGACCGCGATCACTGACCGCTATCGCAGCGTCGCCGCCGTTACCCACCATTCGCTATGGCGACGGCGCAAGGTCGCCTCGGCCATCTTGGCTTCTTTTTCGGACTCGAACAGGCCGAAGCACGTCGCCCCCGATCCTGACATGCGGGCAATCTGCACGCCGATTGACGTCTTCAACGCCAGTAAGACCGCGTCGATTTCCGACGCAAAACGGCGGGCGGGCGCTTCGAGGTCATTTCGTGTCGATGCGTCCAGCCAATTGCCGAAATCCCGCACCGTGGCAAAGTGATCCGGCATGTGCGGCGGCGACGCCGCCTTACGAATCCTCAGCGCCTTAAAGACGTCCGGCGTCGAGACAGATTGCATGGGATTGGCCATGACCACCCATGCCGGGGGCAGGTCCGGGGCCTCCTCAAGAACGTCACCGACACCGCGCATGATCCGCGAACGGCTGGAGAGGCAAACGGGCACATCGGCACCAAGGCCGACGGCTATCTCGTGCATATCGGGGATCGGCACCGTCAGCCGCCAAAGCGTCGTCAGCGCGCGCAGGGCCGCCGCCGCATCCGCCGACCCTCCGCCGATGCCCGACGCAATCGGCAGGTTCTTTTCCAACACCAACGAGGCACCGTCGGCTTCATAGCCGGCATTTTCCGCCCAGGATTGCAGTGCCTTGGCCGCTTGCAGCACGAGGTTATCGTCGTCGACGTGCAAATCGGATGAAAAGGGGCCGTCTATCGCGAGATGTAGACCGCGGCTCTCGCTAACCGTTACCTTGTCGCCGAAATCGGCAAATCCGACGAGGCTGTCGAGCAGGTGATACCCGTCATCCCGACGCCCGGTCACGTGCAGAAACAGGTTGATCTTCGCCCGTGCTAGGGATGTGAACCGGCTCATATCTGGCCTTCTGACCGCTCGTGAGTGCGCAACGGTTTTGGAAAAAACTGCACTGAGAGGTCAAGTATCACGGCTGTCATCGGCGAAAAAGAGGTCCGGAGCGTGTCATTTGATCCCTGCCCCGGTGAGAAACATGCTTTTCACGGGAGTTAATTTCCGGTTAACTAAACCCATCGTAGAGTGATCGGGTTTCGACAGAGTATCGGGGTTGATTATGCGACAGCTTTTTCTGGCCGGGCTATTTGCCCTCTTCGTGCAGACACCGGCGTCATCGCAAAACTGCGAAGTGATTGATATTCGTGACAGCAATGGCGTTGTTATTTCCACATCGCAGATTTGTGTGGACGCAAACGGCGCGTGGTCTTCGACCGCATCCGAGGCGGCCCCCCAGGCAGAAACCGTCGCGGTGCAACCGACCTACGGACTGACGACGGTCGGTGCCGTCCTGCCCATGGCGGTCGAAACCGAAGTCTACGCGCTCGACCCCGTGCCCGCGCCGAGGGCAGCGGCACCCCAATCCATCAAGTCCAGCCAATGGCAGCCGACATCCGGGGCCGCCAAGCGCCAGGAACTATACGCGAAACTCGGCCTCGTCTGTGTTGCCCGAAAGGCGATGTTCTGCGGCGCGACCCCTTGCGCCGGTCGCTGCGAGGGCAAACAGGGATGGTGCGACGGCAAGACAGGCGAAACCTACAGATCGCTCGAAGCCATGGAACGCGCCTATTGCAAGCCGAGGCGGCGTTAGGCGCGATAGCCTGCGTCTTTCTCGATCACGCAACAGGGTCTTTCCCTTCTCCCGCCTGTGGCAAGCTCGACCTGCGATAGACGGAGGGAGCGCGAAGGCATGTCTCTACTCGACAGGTTGCGGCCCCATACGGACCTGACGGTTCTGAAGGCACCCAGCGCGCCGGGGCTTTGGCTCGCCTTTGGCACATGGCGAGGCGGCACGCAGTGGCCGCGCCCGATTATCCCCTACTCTGCCGGAAAAGGCGTCACCCAGCATCGGGCTGAACGCGCCTGTCTCGGCGAGATGGCCGAACACCTTTCGGTCGGCGTCTGGGCGCATGATCCCTCGGCGTTGGTGATCGCGCGGCAAGGGGGTACGCCTTTCGAGGTCGATCCGCGAAATGTGCTGGTTCATGACCTTGACCACCCCGATGATCCGGGCAGTGACGGTATCGCCGCCGGTGAGACCCTGAAGGGCGCTATCGAGGCGGCGCTGGGCGAACGGCTGGAACGCATTGCGCGGCGGCGATGGTGGGCGGGGGAAGAGGACGCGCGCCCTGTCTTGGAAGACTGGCTGGTCAGATCAAGGCTGCGTGCCTATGAGGCCAGCCTGCGGGGGCCGATGGCCGAGCGCTGGCGTACGTCGTTCTATCTCATCGGCGAAGGGCTGCCGCTACCAACCGTTATCGCGATCACTTCTGGCCCCGAAGGCCGGTCTCTCGGAACCGCCGCCGACCCGGACCCGCTGGAGGCGGCACGGCGGGCCTTGAACGAAGCCATCCTCGAAGAAGTGCCTTTGCTGACCGCAGCGGGGAAAACCCTGGCGGATATGTCCGATGAGGAGCGCATGGGCGTTGAACGATCTACAGCACTTCGCGTTCACGCTGAATCGACAGCCGCGCCACGCGTGCGCGCCTTTCGGTGCTTTCAGTGGCTCAAGACAAACGTAAAATGCTTTAGCACGCGGCATCGGCGGGTCGGTGTCGTTTCTCCCTCGGACGGCACAACGCCCGAACACGGCCTTGACGACCTGAGCGAGCACTCGGAACTTGATTTTCAATGCGTCGATCTGACGAATGCGACGGTTGGTATTCCCGTCGTGAGAGCCATGATTGCCGAACCGGTCTGAAATACCGCAATCGGTGGTACTTTATCTGCCTGTCATTCCTTCGGCCACGCATTCGACTCGGTATCGTGCACCCAGAAACGAGCCTCTTCGTCGACGGAGCTTCGATACGAAAGAGTGAGGTCCGTCAGAAGTTCAGGACGATACCCGCGCCCTGCAACCACGCCGGTCGTGATATTGTCGCTCAATAGCGGCCTGGTGTGCCACAGGAACCGTTGATCTATCCCGAGACAGACATAATCGGCCTCGGCCTTGCCTTGCAAACTGTCGAGGGCCACCGGGTTACTGAGGATGAATTCATACCGGGCCGGGTGCTTGCCATCGCGCTTTGCAATCCGATCCGAGCAGAGCAGCGGCAGTTTCTTGGAAACAGGCGTATCGCCGGACCGTGCGTCCGAGACCGCGTCGGAGCCGACCTGAACGGGGACTTCGCCGGATTGACAGTCGACCGATGTGTCACACGGTACGTGCGCCTTTACCGACCAGGTCAATCCCCGCGCGCCGACAACGGAGTGATATGCTTGCTTATATTCAAGTACGCTTTCGGCGTATGTGTCGCTTTGGGCGGGGACTGTGAATGCGGCGATTGGATCAGAAGAGTCTTCCGGCCCATTCATGACCAGCCAAACGGCGGCAACCAGTGCGCCGACCAGACCCAAAAGCGCCAGACCGTAGCGTCGGGGAAAGGATTTCGGCACCGGCGATGACGCCGCTGGCAGCGCATCGGCAGCCGAGGCTTGCGTACTTTCATCCGGCGGGCCGGGAACAGTCGCACCTGAAGCGAGAAAAGGGCCGCCGCCGTTTCTCGCGAGGATTAAATCATCACCGCTGGCTTTTTCGACCGAACGCCTTGGAGAAACGACGATGTCGTCATTTTCCTGATGAATGCGCTGGCTGGCATAGGCGAGGAGCGATTGCGGCGTGATTGTTTCTTCGCCGGAGGCGGGGCCGGAAAAACTGAGGGCTTCGATGATGTATTTCGCGAACAGGGATTCGCCGTCCTTTTCCCACGCGCGTTCTTTTTCGGAAGCTCCGAACAGGGCATAGACCCCCTCGCCGCCCGGATCGAAATGCGCCTGGGTCAATGACCCGGCACCTTTCGCCCCTTCGTTCGCGTAGGCTTCGGCGAAACAGCAGTCGAGTATCTTTACGATCCGCGTGGCCCAGGAATGGGGCACCAGACTTTTCAGATAGGCGGCCTCGATTGAATCAGCCCTCGGTCTGCGCGCGTTCGTCTCTTTGAGGGCGAAATAAAACTCCCCGTTCTGGTCGACCACGCCGTGGCCGGAAAAGAAAAACAACAGCGTGTCGCCTTGGCGGGCATCGGTGAGGAAGCTCTCGATTTGCCGCCGCGCCTCTTGAAACGACGGGTTTGGCAGGGTCTGGACGGCAAAGTTGCCGCACCGATCATCCTCCAACACCTGCTTTAGTTTCTCCATGTCCTTCAGTGGACTTTCGAGATTTCCCAGTTTCGGGTCATCGTACCGATCGACGGCGATCAGCAACGCAAGCCTGCGTCCGGTTGCGCTCATTGATTTCACCCCCCCAAGGCTTCATGCGAAATTCTACCATAACAGGCAGGACTTGCCAGGCTCTCTCTCAGCGGGTGATCTTGGAATGACGATGAAATGACGCTGGCCGGTGTTCAATGAAACAACCCAAAGAGGAGGCGATTCGTATGACCGCACAGCATAGCCATCGCACCTGCGCCACCGAGCCAGGGCAGACGGCCCGTCGCGATGCTCGGCTGCCTCACCGAGGATGCCCTGCCCTGACGCGCAATATGTTCAGCAGCGAACAGTACCCGACCGACCCCGCGAAACGATTCAGCGGCACCGGCGATCTGTTACAAACCGTGCAGGAGATGGCGCCCCTCGCGCGGGTCATGTGCAAACCGGGCGCGCGCGGAACCGGGGTGGACGCCGGGTACACCTATCTCGCGCAATTGGTTGCCCATGATATGGCGGTGCTGGCGGGCGGCACCCAGAGCGGCGAATTCGCCTATCAGAGCAAATCGCCGGACGAGGCGTATCTGAGGCCGCTTTCGCTCGGCTCTCTCTATGGGCCGTATCATTCGCCGGATAAATACGATGCCCTGCGTCGCGGTGCGCGAGACGGTGCGGTGCAGGTGCACGCTTTCCCGTGTGGTCAGATCGACCGGAAAGAACCGCCCGCTTTCGATCTTGCGCGCGAAGATGACGGCAAGGCCATCCTGCATGATCCGCGCAATGACGACACCCCGATCCTGTCTCAGATCAGTGCGTTGTTCTTTGCCCTTCACAACCACTGCGTCGCGCTGTTGCGCCAACGGCTGGACGGCGATCTGCTGTTCGAGGTGTGCCGAGACCTGACCGTCGAGACCTATCAGGGGATCGTCCGGAACGATTTACTCAAGACGCTGCTTCATCCCGATGGCCGGCAGCATTACGCCTCGAAGGGCGTTTTGATTGACCGGGCGGCAACCGTGTCGTCGCTGCCGTCGGTCGAGTTGATGCAAGGCGTCTTTCGCTTCGGTCACGCGATGGTTCAGCCAACCTATCGATTGTCAGGAAAGGGCCGACCCCTTCTGCTGACCGATCTGTTGCGCGGCTTTCGCAATATGAATGAACTGAGACACTACGATCCGGGATTCTGGAAGATCGACTGGCGCTTGTTCTTTGGCGAGAATGCCCAGAAATCCGCCGCGCTCGCGCCCTCCTTCGCGCCGGTTTTCGCTGAAGTCCCCGGGCTGCAAGGGTCAGGGGCCGGGAAAATTCGGATCGGCGAGGAACACGGCGACTGGCGCAATGATCTGGTCATGCGCGATCTTGCCCGCAGCGCCGATAGCGGACTGGCGAGCGTGGCCGGGCTGATCGAGGAGGTCCGTCCGTGGTTCGATGGCGACGGACCCATCAGCCGGTGCGTCAGTTTCGACAGCACAAAGCGCGAGGCCGCCATCCGGCAATGGTGCAGCGCCGCATTTCCCGGCGGTATTCCTGACGAACTCGGCTCATTCGTGATGACCGACCCGCCGCTTGGTTTCTATACGCTGCTGGAGGCATCCCTGCCGGTCGAGAATGGCGGCGGCGGCGGGTTTCATCTGGGCACGCTCGGCTCGATCCTTTTGGCCGAAGCCGTCTACGCGGCGCTGGAGGCATCGGGCAGCACTTTCAGAACCAGCCAAAAGATCAACCGTCTGCGCCATGACGTCTTCACCGAGGGCGAGCCGCCCGCGACGATGGCCGCGTTGATCGAGTTTCTTTCCCACGCTCCCAAACAGCAAGGAGAACGGTAATGGACGTTGAAATGGACGTTATGTCCCACGAAATCATCGGCACCTATATTTGTGCGCTCACCAAAAGTCCGGATTCATGTCGGCCTGAAACCGTCGAAGATCTCATGATGGACATTGCCCGTTACATCAATGACGATTGCCGCACGGGAAAACATCGAAATGGCCGCGTCGATGTGATCGAGCCATTCGTGGCGGGCCGGTCCCGTAACAGCGAAGATGACGACGTCGCGCAGGCGGATTTCGTAGAACATGACTGCGCCGACAAGGATAAGCCCGATGCGCTGGGGACGTGGCAGGTCGCCCCGTTCGTGTTTTTCCGAAACGTGAAACGCGACGCGAAGCTGACCTTGGTTCAGCACTCCGCCGAAAACGTCATGCTGCGCCTGCCCGAACCCAATCTGCTGATGGAAGCCGAGAAAGAGGCGTCGACGCTGGCGCGACTGGGCGACCCCGAGAAATTCCAACTGCCACCGCACTATTACCGGTATTTCTCTGCGGGCGATCCGATCACCTCGATGGAGGTTCTGACCAGCAATATCGGTTACTACGTCACCGCGTCCTGCCGTTAGAGACGTATCGGTTTATTCGGGATCGAAAGCCGCTGCCTCTCGCCTTCGGATCGAAGGTCGCGCCCGTGGCATGGCTTTCGATCCGGGATCGACGCCGCCCGCGACAGGCTCGATTACGTATCGGGCAGTTTTTTCAGGGCAGCCTCAAACCGCTCTCGCATCTTTCCTGTGCGAGCAGGGCTTGCCGCGATGAACCATGGGCGCGCGTCTTCACGTCCCAGCGGGTCCGCCCCGCACCATGCCGAGGCCAGACGCTCCTGAAAGCGCCGCCAGTATTTCAGGGCGCTGTCCATATCGCCCATTTCGACCGCCGCCGCCGCCGCATATCCGTCGCCGAGAATAATCGCTCCATCGGACCGGGTCGCCGCCGAGAGGCACTTGCCATGCTCGCCAGCGGCAAAGAAAATCGAGACCCGGTATCCGTGATTGACCCGGCTTGTGCCCAGATCGAGCTGTTCCGACAGTCGGGCGAAGCGCAGCCCCGCGCCCACCTCTCCGGCCAGCCCCAGCACTTCTGCGGCGGCGGCGAGGCGGCGGGGATTCGACGTGCTCATATCGGCGGCGCTGTCGGCGGCGGTGATTGCCTCCTCCAGCTCGCCCGCCTGCAACGCCGCCCAGGCGAGGCAGAGCTGCGCATCGCTTTTATAGCGCCCGGATCGAACGCATTCCCGCGCGAGATCAATGGCCTCCGCGCGCTGTCCCTCTGGTTCTTTGGTGCCGGGAAAGACGATGTGCCGGCTGTTCAGCAATTCAACGAGACCAATGCGTCCGCGTATCCCGATACGGGGGCTGTCGAGCACCGACCGCAACAGCGCCTCCGCCTCGCGGTCCTTGCGGATGTCCCAGTCGTACATCAGCACGCGCGCGCGGGTAACACGGTCGAAGTCGCTCAGGTCTTTCGGTTCCAGACGGCTGATCTGATCGAACCGCTCGCTCTCCACAGACGTCACCAGCAGCGAAGCGAGGCGCTGGACCGCGAGCATACTGTTTTCCGCCCAGCCCTCCATATCGAGCGGAATCTGTTCGTTCCAGACCACCCGCCCCGACGAAAGATCTTTCAGGGTCAGGATCAACCGCGTCTTTGACAGGCCGGGCGCAACCACGCCGCGCAGCTCGAAATACCCGGCACCGCGTACAAACAGTTCGTCGTCATCGGGTTCGACGATGATCCACTCCTCGACGGCAAAAAGCGCGTCCAGCAGTTCAGCACGAATACCCGCCACGAAGAATTCAGCGCCGCCGACATCGCCGGTGGCGAATTTGCGAATGAAGATCGTCGCCTGAGGCTCGTTTGAATGAACGGCGACCGTGGCCGCCTCGGTCGGCGGCATCTTGAGGGCGATGGCGAGATCGGAGGTGGCGCTGGAAGGTTCGACATCGAAACGGTCTTCCAGCACATGCCATAACGCCTCGTAGCGTCGAAGCGCGTCGCCGGTATTGCCCGCGGCGGCGTCCAACCGCATGAGATAGCGCGTCGCGGGCTCGTGCTCGGGCTTTAGCTCGGACAAACGGATCGCGACGACCCGCTTCGTTTCGCAGGGCGCAGCCTCGTCGCCGAGGCAGCGTTGCAAGCGCTGGATCAACCGTTCGGTGATGTGCCCTCGCACCTCGGCCAGCCAGTCGTCAAAGGACGGGTCGATACCGTCCAGACCGCCCAGCAACTCGTGCTCGAAGTTTTGCAGACTGATGCTGCCGAGGGCATTGACGTCGCCATCACGGGCGGCACTCAAAAGCTGTTCGAGGTCGCTGAGGGACGGATCGCCGAGATACCGAATCGACGATTGTTGCGAGTCGAACAGCCTGAGCGACCCGTCCGGCGAGATATCCTTTTGCAGGTAGAGCAGGTTGCGCAGGGATGCCTTTGCCTTTTCGTCGGGGACTTCGCTCCAGAGTTTTCCGATCACCTCGTCGCGGGACAAGAGCGAACGCCCCAGCCCCCCTGCAAGGGCGGCAAGCGCGAGCAGTTTTCGATTTCGGATTGCAAGGATGCCGTCAGCAGAATGCACTTCTACATTGCCGATTATCTTCAACCGAAACTCCGGCACGTGTTCGGTGGCAGACATGTAAAAATACTCGCCGTGCGTTTAACTGTCGCAAGCAAAGCCCAATTCGGCAAATATAACAAATAGTTTGCAGCGTTCGAATAGTCGTCGAACGCAAGAGGTCGGCAGGTGCGATTTCATGGAATTTGCCATAGAAGGCTAAAATTCATGGGATTTACAGCACGCCGTCATGAGAAAGCGTGCTGGCCGGTCGGGCACGAAATTGCCCCGACGCCCCGCAAAGCAACGCCCTCGGCGCATCAAGCGGATGGGGTTGGGGGCATCGACGGCTGCGCAGATACGACTGAGCCGCCGCCGATGTTCGACCGTTAGTCCGTGATCAGCCGTCTTTGTCGCCGTCTTCGGTCTTGACCGGGGTATCGGGTTCTTCGACGCGGTCGGCTACGCCTTCGGCTTCGACCGGCAGGGCGTTCTTTTCGGCTTCGAGGACGACATCGAGGCCGTCGGCGAGTTTTGCGCGGATGCGGTCTTTCAGTTCTTCGTCATCGGGTTTGAACGAGAGGGCGCGCTTCCATTGGAAGCGTGCTTCCAGGCGTCGGCCTACGGACCAGAGCGTGTCGCCGTAATGGTCGTTGATGACCGGGTCTGTCGGGTTCAACTCGACGGCGCGCTCCATCGTTTTCACGGCCTCCTCGAAATCGCCGAGGCGGTACTGGACCCAGCCCAGGGAGTCGGTGATGTAGCCGTCATCGGGCCGGACCTCGACGGCGCGCTCGATCATGCCGCGCGCTTCTTCGAGGTTCTTGCCCTGCTCGATCCAGCTATAGCCGAGGTAGTTCAGCACATGGGCCTGGTTCGGGCGGAACTCCAGCGCCTTTTTCAGATCGGCCTCGGCATTATCCCAATCGCCGGTCCGCTCGCGCGTGACCCCGCGCGCGTAGAACAGCGACCAGTGGCGCGGCTCCGGCTCGTCGATCAGTTCGATCGCGCGGTCATAGGCAACCCCGGCCTCTTCGTACCGTTCGGCACGGCGCAAGAGGTCGCCGCGGGCGATGGGCAGGTTTACTTCCTCGGGAAAGGTTTCTTCGAGTTCGGTCAGGGTCGCCAGGGCTTCGTCGATCTGGTCGATCCGTCCCAGTGCATCGGCGCGGCCAATCTGAGCGGTGCGGTAATAGGGGCTGTCCTCGGGGATCACGGCGTAGGTTTCCGCCGCCGCTTCCCAGCGCTGCTGCGCCTCCATCACATTGCCGAGCAACAGCCGCGCGGCCTCCATCTCCGGATTGAGGGCGAGGGCGAGCTGCACATAGACGAGGGACAAGCGGACGCCGCCATCTTCGCGCGCGAACGCGCCGGCGAGACCGAACATCGCTTCGGCGACGCCCTCCTGCGCATTGGAGACCAGCAGAGCGGGTTTCTTGGCCTTGCCGGATGTCGCGCGATCAAGGGCGGCCTTCAGGACCGGATCGTTCGGGGCGGCGGCCATCGCCTCGCCGTAGATTTCCGCCGCCTCGTCGCTGCGACCGGCGCGTTCGAGAAAACGGCCATAGGCCTCGGCCATGCGTACCGACGGCGTGTCGTCGCCAATGGCGGTCTTGAATGCCTTGTCCGCCGCCTCGACATCGTCGCCCGTCGCCGCGAGAAGAGCCGCGTGATAGCGACCGAAGTAACCGAACAGATTCTGGCCGCTGAGTTCGTCGAACGCTTCCTGCGCGGCTTCGGCATCGCCGCGCCCCTGCTCGGTCCAGCCCTTGAGCAGTTGCGATGTGATGACGTTGAAGCTTTCGGACGCGAAGTTCTCCAGTCGCGCCGCCGCCTTTTCGTATTCGCTCTTGCGCAGGTTGTCGGCCACGAGAACGAGCTGTCCGATGCGGTGTTCGGGATTCTTGGAGACGAGCTGGCGCGCAATGGGCACGGCCTCGCGAACCCGTCCAGCGGCAACCTTGTAGATGACCGCCTGTTCCATCAGGTCGACATTGCCGCTGTCCCGCGCCAGCGCGCGGGTGTAGTAGGTCGCCGCAAACTCATAATCGTTAAGATTGGTGGCGTGCTGTGCCGCCAAAAACGAGCCCGTCGCGCTGTCCGCCTGTGCAGGAGCGCTCGCCATCATCAGGGCGGCAGCGGCGGTCAGCGTTGCAAGTGCGCGAACCGCGCGGCGGGGTTTGAACTCGGCGGAAGTCATGGGCACTCTTTCGTATTTTCTCGGCAATGAACGTACCGTGTACTTGATTCAACCACAGACTCGCACAATCCGTCCATACTTCGCTGTCTTATCTTAACAAAATAGTAATGCCGTCAGCGTTGTCCGGGGGCTCCGCCCGAGGTTGTATGATGTGTGACAATCTTTTATATCGGCCTCAATTCCGCCGGGCGCAAGACGCGCCGCGTTTGTCGCGGGCCAGGAGGACATGATGTCACCCCTTCCGTTCACGAAAATGCACGGCCTCGGCAATGACTTCGTGATCCTCGATTTGCGCGGCGGGCTGGCCCCTCCGACCCCTGCCCTCGCCCGGGCGATTGCGGACCGTCGGCGCGGGGTCGGCTTTGATCAGCTCATCACCATCGAGGACGCGCAAGAACCGCAGAGCGCGGCCTATATGGGCATTTATAACCCCGATGGCAGTCGATCAGGCGCCTGTGGCAATGCCACCCGCTGCGTGGCGCATATCCTGATGAACGAGGCCGACAGCGATGCCTTGACCCTGCGCACGGATTTCGGCCTGTTGGCGTGCCAGAGCGCCGCCGGAGGGCTGGTTCGGGTAAACATGGGCTCGCCAAAACTTGATTGGCAGGACATTCCGCTCGCCGACGCATCGGACACGGTGCGCATCGATGTGAAGCTGGGGCCAATCGACAATCCCTCGCTCTGGGGACCGGGCGCGGTGAATATGGGCAACCCCCATGCGGTCTTTTTCGTCGATGATGCCGACGCCGTCTCCGTCGATGGACTGGGGCCGATGATCGAGAACCACCCGATGTTTCCGGAGCGCACGAATGTCGAGTTCTGCCACGTCATCGACCGGGGCCGCATCCGTATGCGGGTTTGGGAGCGCGGGGCCGGGATTACGCAGGCTTGCGGGTCCGGGGCCTGTGCCGCTGTGGTCGCGGGGGTGCGCCGGGGCCTGATCGACCGCAAGTGCATCGTCGATCTGGACGGCGGGCCGCTGACCATCGAGTGGGACGCCCATGACGATGTCTATATGACCGGCCCCGTCGCACTGAGTTATACCGGCGAAATCGGCCCGGACATTCTCGCCCAGGCCGCCCGCGAGGACCGCGCCGCCTGAGTCAGATTTCCTCACTCACCTGGGCATAGGCAAGAACCGCGAACAGGCACGATCCGCCGATGATATTGCCCGCGCCCGCGAGCGCGATTTGCAGAATACCGCCGAAGAACCCGATTTCGCCGTAGAGCATCGCATTCCAGATTTCCGCTGATCCGACGACGACGTGGGAGGTATCCGCGACCGCGATGGCAAAGGTCATGAGAATGATCGTCAGGGCCTCGAACCCTTTCGAACTCGGCATCATCCAGACCATCGCGGCGACCAGAAAGCCCGCCGGTATCGCGGTGAAGAACGTGTCGATCGGCGCGCGATGGGCGAAGTGGTTCGAGATTTCCAGCATCGCCTTGTTCTGCTCGTCCGAGGCCAAGGGCAGGAAGTACGGGAATGCCACCGCCAGAAACGTTCCGATGAGGTTGGCGACCAGCACCACCAGCCACAGCCGCCCGATACACTTGAACGCCGCCGCCGAGCGGTTGCGCAGGACGGGCAGGACCGGGGTGATCGTGTTCTCGGTAAATAGCTGTAATCGGCCCAGCACCACGATCAGAAAACCAAAGCAGTAGCCGAATTTTTCAAGCGTCGCCGCCCCCGGCGTATCGCCCAGCGAGACCCGCAGCGCCCCCATCATATAAAGCGATATGGTGATGCCGAAGCCCGCCGCGATACCCGACCACCAGAGCGATTTGAGCGGCCTCTCCATCTCCTCAATGCCGTCATTGGCGATGATCTGATAGACCGTCGGCGCGTTCATCGGTGCCGCCTCTTCGGCCCGCCGCTCGCGTTCATGGCGTTCGCGTTCGTGCTTTTCTTCGGGCGATTCCACGCGCTCGCCCGCGTCTTTCGGGAACCCCGCATCGGCTTCGATAATATCGGACTGAGAAATCTGTCCCGCAGGGCGGTCCTGTTTCGGGGTCTCATCGGCGGGTGCGGTCATCGGTGACTCGTCGATTGTGAATGGCCACCGGGCGGCGGCGTGTACCCAGAACTATAGGTCACACCCCCGAGAGATCGAATCCGGCACGGGGTGATCCCTTTGACAATCAGCCAAGTTCAACCACCGATATGGTCAAAGGAGCGGACGCTATCCGGACGGCGCGCCCCTCAAACGTCAGCAAGCCATCGGAGACGCCCCAGCGAGAATTCCCTGAGACGTTCACTTTCGTACAAGTCAGGATCACTTGCGAAATGGTAGGCAGAGGCTCGCGAGCTTCCCGATAGAAACGATGCAGTTCCTTTATTGTCCCGTCGAATTTTTCCGCAACGGTCGATCCTTTTTTCAGGGCAGCCGAATCAAGCTTTGACTTGGACTCCAGTAAAACAAGGCCTTCGGATCCCCTCGCCTTGGCTACAAAATCGCAAACGGGCTTGGTCATCCCGCCATCTCTTGAGTAGATTTGGCCGACCAGACCCTTTTCCTGAACAAAGGCGCCAGTGCCGGTTACCTGCCTCAAGTAACGTTCTGCCGCCATCTCGTGCGCGGCAAGACCATCATTCAAAGAAGAGATAAATCCCTTCAAAATCGCACCCGCATCGTCACCCCAGCGGACTGTTGCGGCCCTGACAAAGCTGCGCGGGAAGTTCATTTCTGACATTTGTTACTCTCCAACAATACGACGGCGGCATTCTACCTCGTCGTATGATGGACGTACAGGCCCTCACATATTCGGATAGTTTGGCCCTTCGCCGCCCTGGGGAGTCGTCCAGACGATGTTCTGGCTGGGATCCTTGATGTCGCAGGTCTTGCAGTGAACGCAGTTCTGATAGTTGATCTGAAACGCGTCCTTGCCGTCCTCGTCCTTGACGAATTCATAGACCCCCGCCGGACAATACCGCGCCGATGGTCCGGCATATTTCGGCAGGTTCACATCCACTGGAATCGCCGGATCTTTGAGCTTCAGATGTGCCGGTTCGTTTTCGTCGTGGTTGGTGAAGGAATAGGCGACGTTGGTCAGGCGGTCGAAGCTGATCTTGCCATCGGGCTTGGGATACTCGATCTCTTTGTGCTGACTGGCCGGTTCGGTCGCCTCGGCGTCGTTTTTGGCGTGGTCCATCGTGCCGAGCGAGCGCCCGAAAAGCGCATTGATCCACATCGACGCCCCGCCCAGGGCGAGCCCGCCGACAAGACCGTATTTCGACCACATCGGCTTGACGTTGCGCACGGGGTAAAGGTCGCGGCGGATGTCGGATTCGTCGATGGTCTTCTTGAACTCGATCAGGTCATCGGACTGGCGACCGGCGGCGATGGCCCCGTGAATCTCCTCTGCCGCGAGCTTGCCCGAGATCATCGCGTTATGGTTGCCCTTGATGCGCGGCACGTTCACCAGCCCCGCTGAACAGCCAACGATCAGGCCCCCCGGAAAACTCATTTTGGGCATCGATTGCCACCCACCCTCTGCAATAGCTCGTGCCCCATAAGCGACACGCTTTGCACCATCGAGCATCGGGCGGACGAGGTCATGATGCTTGAACCGCTGAAACTCCATGTAGGGGAAAACGTAGGGGTTCTTGTAATTCAGGTGAACGACGAAACCGACATAGACCTGTTTGTTTTCAAAGTGATAGATGAATGAGCCACCCCCGGCATTGCCGCCCAGCGGCCAGCCCATCGAATGCATGACGAGACCGGGCTTGTGGTGCTCGGGCTTGACCTCCCAAAGCTCTTTCATTCCAAGGCCGTATTTCTGCGGCTGAGAATCCTTATCAAGATCAAAGGTCGCGATCAGTTGCTTGGCAAGGCTGCCGCGCACACCTTCGGCAATGACGACATACTTGCCGGTAAGTTCCATGCCTGGCTCATAATTTGGCCCTGGCGTGCCATCCTTGGCCAGCCCCATCTCGCCCGCAACGACGCCGCGCACGGCACCCTTGCCGTCATAAAGCAGCTCGGAAGCGGCGAAGCCAGGGAAGACCTCGACGCCCAGACCCTCGGCCTGTTCCGCCATCCAGCGGCAGACATTGCCCATCGAGACGATGTAATTGCCGTGGTTATTCATAAGCTTAGGCATCGCGAAGTTCGGCAGGCGCATCTCGCCCTCTTCGCCCAGCACATAGAAGCGGTCGTCGGTCACAGGGGTATTGAGCGGCGCGCCCTTTTCCTTCCAGTCCGGGATCAGCGCATCCAGACCGCAGGGGTCCAGCACTGCACCGGAAAGAATATGCGCGCCGACTTCGGACCCCTTTTCCAGCACCACAACCTCAAGATCGGGGTCGAGTTGCTTTAGACGGATGGCCGTGCTGAGGCCCGCGGGGCCAGCGCCGACGATCACAACATCGAATTCCATGCTCTCGCGCGCGGGGGCGTCACTCATACCATCGATCCTTGAAAAGAAAGCCGCTTTAGAGGTGACGTTATGCAGCGCCAAGCGCGCGGGTCAACGTGCGGCGGATCAAATCGTCGATTTAATCGCGCTTGTCTCAGGGACGTTGCGTCACCACGTAGCTAATGAAGTCGCGTCAGGCTTGAGTTCGCCTTAACGTCTTCGCGTTACCACGGAGTGTCACTGTCAGGGGTTGTGATGGCCTGCGCCTATTGTGGAAATATCTGGACCAAAGATGCGTCCCGTTGCGACAGTTGCGGGTCGGCACGGCGCGTGCGCGCTCAGGGCGAGCAATGCGAAACCGAAGCGCTTTACGCCAAGGTTGGCCGCGCCCTGATGAATGGCGACCCCGACCGGTCCCGCGAAGTGCTGGACCGCGTGATCGGATCGCCCGAACGTCAAGAGCCAAAACGCCTGTGGACCGAGCGCGGGGCCAAGATCGCGGTTTTCTTGTTGCTGATGTGGATTTTCCCGTGGCTGTTCTTTGTCGTGGCCTTCATGATCCTGCCGTTCGTCCTGACGATTTACCTACCGTATAAAGGCCTTAGCGCCCTCTTCTCATGGTTTGGTGAGGGGCCACAGCGGCGGTAGCGGGCGGATACCTTGGAGATTGTCGTAATCATTTTAGGGGTTGGTGTTCTCGCAATTGCCGCTTTCATCTTTCACAAGCATTTCGCGGAACAGCGCCAAACTCACGGGGCGCCTGATCTGCAAAATATTGTAGCGCCGGATGACGCCGACAACCTGCGACACACCAACAATCCTCCACCTTTCAGTTGATTGAAGTACCCAGAGTATCTTGCTTACTTCGTTGGGCTAAGCGCATCACCGGACGCTAACTAAAAACCAAGCCAATTTCTCGTTAAACGTGAGTCAATCAGTTGTCTTTCAACTTGATTCTCGTTATAGCTGTAGGCAATCGTGAATTAATGAAGTTTGACATTTTCAACGGGCGCAGCATGAAACTGAAATTCTTATTTTTTTTTGTTTGTGGTTTATCGTGCGTAGCCATTTTCTTAAATATCATGTCAATGAACTACTTGATAGCGAATCCTGTAAAAATACATCATTTTGACCAAAAAATTGATTCGCTAGAAAAGGAAATCAATAAATTACTTCGATGTAATTCAAATGAATCAAAAACTTTTCATGAAAGAAAAGAAATTTTAGATAATCAATATCGAAAAAATATCGATTTATCACAGAAATTATTTTTTGAAAAATCAAATAAAAGAAGATTAGAGAACAATACAAGGATTATTCGCTCGAAATTAAAAATAAAAGATTTAACGTTTACGATGACTAATAGATCGTTGAACTTTATTTCTCCAAATTTTTTTGATAAATCAATAAAATCATTTAAAGAGAGGTGCGATATTTATTCTAACTATCAAACAGCATACCTCCTTAAAGCGCAAGGATTTAAATATTATCGATCTCATGCAAATTTAGTATTTTCTCCGAAATTTTGTAGTTACGACACAAAAACAAGATTGAATTTTTTACATAATATAAAAAATGAAGTAATCCACTTGACTTGTTATCAAGTAATAAACTGAAATACAGGGAAAACAACATGCCGGCCAGTGACGATCGCACTGCAGCGTAACTGGCTTCGTACTTATGCCGCCAGAACAGGTTCGCCGGACGCTTTGAAGTCGGATTGGCCGGACGGATACTTTCCAGCGCCGCCGAAGATTATATCATCACCGTCGCCGCCAAATATGGTGTCGTTCCCGTCGAGGCCACTGATGGTGTCGATACCCGCTGTCCCGTTCTAGAAATTTCCTCATAGTGGATAGCATCATTTAACGTAGTCATTATTCCAAACCCCTGATTCCATTAGTTTAAGCCCCTGAACATCTCCACAGTAACTAGAATCTGTACTTCTTGATACAAAGTTTTTATTAATACTACATCGTTCCCATATCCCATTCAAGAGTACATATCCAATAATAGTTCCCTCATTGTAACCTAGCACCGAAAAATCTATGTAACGAAAATTATCATCAGTGGGCCAAATAATTCGACTTAATGTAAGGTATGGCCTAATATCATGATAATAATATTTTGGAACATCACCGAAATCTCGAAAGCATGTATGGTATTTGTAAATGTAATGATCGTAACTTTTGCATGACCAATCTTTAGTTTTAAATATCGAATCCCAATTCACTTCCTCCGAATTTAGTCTCTCATTTAAGTGTACGTTTCCCCGTAGAATATTAGCATTAAGGACATAAATTAATAATCGTTCAATCAATAAAATCGCTAATAATACAAAAAATATTATCTGAAATCGTTTTTTCATTACTAAACATTAGGTTCTAAGTTTTCGAGCAGGGCATTAAATACGATAATTTATCAGAATATACAATCATGACGATCGTTTGAGAGCGCATCGCTTACGATCGTGTGACATCATGCAATCTTAGTTTTGGATCCTAGCGAACTGCTCATGGACAATAGCTTCACTTAATGTAATCATTATTCCAATTTCCGGCTTCGATAAGCTTAAGATTTGGAGCGCGTCCACAGTAACTATCAATCATATTTTCCACTTTTACGTCATTTTCAACAATACAACGCTCCCATACTCCATTCAATAGCACAATTCCCAAAAATTTTCCCGGATTATAACCTAATGCGCCAAAGGTTATGTATCGAAAATTATCATCTGTAGGCCAAAAAAATCGACTAAATGTCATATATGGCCTAATACTGAAATAAGAATAGCCATAAACATCGCCAAATTCTCGAAAACATGTGTGGTATACATATATGTACTTTTGATAACTTTTACATACCCAGTTTTTTGATAGAAAAATAGAGTTCCAATTTATTTTTCCGAATTCAATCTTTCGCGAAAGTGTACATCTCCCCGCAAAATATTTGCATTAAGCAAACTAACCAATGCCCGCTCAATCAATAAAATTAAACAGAGTAGAAAAAATATTCGCTTAAATCGTTTTTTCATTAACTAAAAATCAGATTCCGACATTTTTTAGTAGACCATTAAATACGATAATTTCTCAGAATATGCAATCGTGACGATCGTTTGAGAGCGCATCGCGTACGATCGTGTGGCACCATGCAATTTTAGAGGTCTGATTTGTACAGTTAGGGTTCAAGCAGAACTTCAGGCTATTTCTGATTTGGGTGCGCTCTTGCGCGATCCAATCAGTATGTGAGCGCTTCTTTTTGCTTATCGGCTCTTCCCTCAACAAAATCAAGCGGCCACGTTGTTCTGCCGGATGAAGTCATCGGCAAATCAAACGTTCATGCGCATATCAAACACCCCTCCTCTGCCGCATACGCGCGCTTTCCCACTCGACATGCGCCTCGCGAACGCGGTCGTTCGTCGTGATATGCGGCGTGCCGACTTCCCACCACGTATGGCCCTCGGCGGTCCAGCCCTCATAGGCGTCGACCTTCATGACGATGACGCTGGTCTTGTCGGCTGCCTTGGCACGCTTGAAGGCGTCCGCGAGTTCCGCCGGGTTGGCGACGGTTTCGGCGTTGGCACCCATTGAGCGGGCATGGGCCTCGAAATCGACCGCGAACGGCCCGGGCACCGTCGGGCAGTCCTTGATCAGGTTGTTGAAACTCTCATTGCCGGTGTTGTTCTGCAATTTGTTGATGACCGCAAACCCGCCATTGTCGAGAACAAGCGCGATGATCTTTTTGCCGGTCAGGACCGATGAATAGATGTCCGAATTCAGCATCAGATACGAGCCGTCGCCGCAGAACGTGATCGTGTCTCGCTCCGGCTCGACCTCGGTTTGCGCGATCCGTGCGCCCCATGCCCCGGCAAGCTCATATCCCATGCAAGAAAACCCGAACTCCACATCGACCGTGCCGATATCGAGCGTGCGCCAGTTGGCTGTGACTTCGGCGGGCAGGCCTCCTGCCGCTGCGACAACTCGGTCGCGAGGGTGGCAAAGTGCGTTCACTGTGCCGACGGCCTGAGCGTAGGAGTTGGGGCGGTTGTTCTCGGCGCTGGTGTTGTCCGCGACATAGGCGTCCCATTTCGCGCGTTGAGCCCTGGCCTCATCGGTCCACACGTCCGGCGCGCGATAGTCACCGAGACCCCCCGCCATCGCGGTCAGCCCCAGCTTTGCATCGCCGACAACAGGACAGGACCGATGCTTGATCGCGTCATGGCGTGCCGCATTCAGCGAGATAAACCGTGCGTCCTTAGCAAAGGCCGTCCAGGAGCCGGTGGTGAAATCCTGTAGCCTTGTTCCGACTGCCAGAATGACATCGGCGCGCTCGGCCATGTGGTTTGCACTGTTTGATCCGGTCACGCCGAGGGGGCCAATATTGAGCGGATGCTCGGCGGTCATATTCGCGCGCCCGGCGATGGTCTCGACAACCGGGATATTGCGCGCCTCGGCCAAGTCGGTCAGCGCCGCAACGGCCCCGGAATACTGCACCCCGCCCCCGGCGATGATCAGCGGACGCTCGGCCCCGGCCAAAAGCGCGACGGCATCCGCGATGTCTGCCTCGTCGGGCGTCTGTCGCCGAATGCGATGGGTCTGTTCCTCGAAGAAGGCAAGCGGGTAATCCCATACCCAGCCCTGTACGTCTTGAGGCAGCCCGATAAAGGCAGGTCCGCAATCTGCCGGGTCCAGCATCGTCGCCAGCGCAGCGGGCAAGGATTGAACGATCTGCGCCGGGTGCGTAATGCGATCCCAATAGCGCGAGGCGGCCTTGAAGGCATCGTTCAGGCTTAGCGCCGGGTTGCCGTAATGCTCAAGCTGTTGCAGCACGGGGTCAGGCAGGCGCGTCAGAAACGTATCGCCGCACAGCATCAGCATCGGCAGCCGATTGGCATGGGCCAGCGCCGCCGCCGTCAGCAGGTTCGCGGTCCCCGGCCCCGCCGATGCCGTGCAGAACATGAACCGGCGGCGCAGGTGATACTTGGCGTATCCAGCGGCGGCAAAGCCCATGCTCTGCTCGTTCTGTCCGCGATAGAGCGGCAACTCTTCGCGATGGTCATAGAGCGCTTCGCCCAGGCAGGTGACATTGCCATGACCGAAAATGCCGAAGCCGCCGCCGCACACGCGCTGCCGTTCGCCGCCTATCTCGATATACTGCGCGGCGAGCCAGCGGATGATGGCCTGAGCCGTGGTCAAACGGATCGTATCGGGCGCAGCGGTCATCCTTGAAACTCCGGGCTGAAAGGGATTTGTCGGGCGGCAGTCTTGACCGCCAAGGATCAGAAGCGTTACGCAAATAAAGACGTGGCGCAATCGGATTTTGGGCATTGGGGGCAGTATGGCCAAGATCGGGATTGGCATCGTGGGCGGTGGCTATATGGGCAAGGCCCATTCGGTCGCCATGGCCGCCGTTGCCTCGGTCTTCGATACGGCTTTACGGCCCCGGCTCATTTCGATCTGCGGATCATCGCTCGACTCTTCCCGGCGCTATCAAGCCGCCTATGGCTTCGAGCGAGCCGCCGATAGCTGGCAGGATCTGGTCGCCGACCCGGATGTCGAAGCCGTCGTGATTGCCTCACCGCAAGAAACCCACCGCGCCATCGCCGAGGCCGCCTTTGCGGCTGGCAAGCATGTGCTCTGCGAAAAACCGCTCGGTGCGTCGATGGACGACGCGCGGGCGATGACGGAGGCCGCGGAGGCGTCTGGCTGCGCGAATATGATCGGCTTCAACTACATCCGCACGCCCGCCTCCCGCTATGCCCGCGACCTGATCGCCTCGGGCCGCATCGGCACGGTGACATGGTTTCGCGGCGAGCATACCGAGGATTTCTACGCCGACCCGGATGCCCCTGCGACGTGGCGCAGCGAGGGTGAGGCCAATGGCACGCTCGGCGATCTCGCACCGCATATGGTCAATGGGGCGAGGGCTTTGATCGGGCCGATTACCGAGGTGATGGCCGAAATTCCCGTCGTCCACGCCATGCGCGGCGGCTTACCGGCGGGCAATGACGATCAGGCACAGATGATGGTGCGGTTCGACGGCGGTGCCACGGGCCATCTGTTCTTCAGCCGTATCGCGACGGGGCGGAAGATGGGATATGCTTATGAGGTTCACGGCACCAAGGGGGCGATCCGCTTCGATCAGGAAGACCAGAATGCGCTCTGGCTCTACACCGCCGAAGGGCCAGAGGCCGAGCGCGGTTTTCGCAAGATATTGACCGGCCCCGCCCATCCGGATTATGCGCCGTTCTGCCAAGGTCCGGGCCACGGCACCGGCTATCAGGACCAGATCATCATCGAGGCGCGGGACTTTCTCCACGCCATCGAGACTCGCGAGGCCGTCTGGCCGACCTTTCGCGAAGGGCTCGAGGTCAGCAAGGTTATCGCCGCCGCACGCGCCTCCAACGCCGCAAGGGACTGGCGTTCGGTTGCGGAGTTTTAAGGAGCACGCGCATGATAACAGTAGGCAACGCCCCGTGTTCATGGGGTGTCGAATTTGCCGATGATCCTCGAAACCCACCCTGGCGACAGGTTTTGGAGGAGAACGCGAAGGCGGGCTATACAGGGATCGAACTCGGGCCTGTCGGGTACATGCCCGAGGAACCGTCGATCCTCAGCGAAGCTTTGGATGAATTCGATCAAACCCTGATCGGCGGCGTCGTCTTCAGGCCGTTCCACGACCCAGATGCCTGGGACGACGTAATCGACGGGGCCGTGCGCACCTGCAAGGCACTGGTCGCCCATGGGGCCAAGCATCTCGTGCTGATCGACTCGATCTCGCCGCGCCGTGCACCCACCGCTGGCCGCGTGGCGGAAGCCGAAAACATGAAGCCGGCGGAATGGGGAACCTATCGCAACCGCATCGCGACAATCGCCCGTATGGGCGCCGAGGAATACGGCCTGACCGTCGGCATCCATGCCCATGCCGCCGGGTTCATGGATTTCGAGCCGGAATTGGAGCGCTTGCTGGATGAGATCGACGAAAGAATTCTCGGCATATGTTTCGACACCGGCCACCATTCCTATGCCGGTTTTGACCCCGTCGCCTTTATGAAGCGGCATATGAGCCGCATCAACTACATGCACTTCAAGGATATTGATCCTGCGGTAAAGGCGGACGTGATCCAAAAACGCACCGGGTTCTACGATGCCTGCGGACAGGGCATTTTCTGCAATCTCGGCGATGGCGATGTGGATTTCGTTGCCGTTCGCCAAGTGCTGCTCGATGCCGGATTCGAAGGATGGTGCACAGTCGAGCAGGATTGCGATCCGTCGGGAACCACCTCGCCGCTGGACGATGCACGCGTAAACCGCGCTTACCTCGAATCAATCGGATTCTGACATGAAAAGACTGAACTGGGGCATGATCGGCGGCGGCGAAGGCAGTCAGATCGGCCCGGCCCATCGCCTCGGTTCCGGGCTGGATGGCGCGTTTTCCTTTGTGGCGGGCGCCCTCGATCATCGCCCCGATGCGGGCCGCGCCTATGCCGAGCGCCTTGGCATCGCCCCTGACCGCGCTTATGGAGACTGGCGCGAAATGCTGGCAGGGGAAAGCGCGCGGGACGACCGGATCGACCTCGTCACAATCGCCACGCCCAACGATACCCATTTCGAGATCACCAAGGCGTTTCTCGAGGCCGGGTTCAACGTGCTGTGCGAAAAACCGATGACAGTTACGGTGGAAGAAGGCGAAGAGATCGTGCGCCTGTCGCAGTCCACCGGGCGTCTCTGCGCGGTGAATTACGGCTATTCCGGCTATTCGCTGGTGCGGCACATGCGAGCGATGGTAGCGCGCGGTGATCTGGGGGCCGTGCGCGTCGTTGTGGCCGAGTTCTCCCACGGCCACCACGCCGATGCCACCGATGCCGACAATCCGCGCATCCGTTGGCGCTATGATCCGGCGCAGATGGGCGTGTCGGCACAGTTAGCCGATTGCGGCATCCATGCGCTCCACATGGCAAGTTTCGTCACCGGGCAAGAAGTAACGCGCTTGAGTGCCGATTTCATCTCGGCTCTGCCCTCCCGGCAACTCGAAGACGACGCGATGGTGAATTTCCGCATGGATGGCGGCGCGACCGGGCGGCTGTGGACCTCGGCGATTGCCGTCGGTCGGATGCACGGTCTGACGCTTCAGGTCTTCGGCGAGAAGGGCGGCCTGCGTTGGGCGCAGGAACAGCCCAATCAGCTCGTTTGGACCCCGACCGGAGGCCGCAACCAGATCATCGAACGCGGCGAGGCGGGCCTGTCCCCCGAAGCCGACCGCGCCTCTCGCGTCACCATGGGCCATGCCGAGGGGATGCCGCTGGCCTTTGCCAATATTTACACCGATCTCGCCGAATGTATCCGGGCGCAGAAGGAAGGCCGCGCCCCCGATCCCGCCGCGACCCAATTCCCAAGCGCCGAGGACGGCCTGCGCTCGATGGCGGCGGTCCATGCGGCGGTTGCCTCGGCGAAATCAGAGGGCGGGTGGGTCGATGCGTTGCCGCCTATGTATCGGTAGTTCAGCGAGAGCCGATAATTCCCTGTGCCCTTGATGCACACCGTTTTCCGGCCACCTTGGAGACCTTAGAACGACATGGATCGGGGAAAAGCTCTGCCCCGCCGCAAGCAATTATATATCCGCGCTCAGCTTTCGGGAGCGTAGCTATAGCTGCCGTCTTCGCCTTCGTGCTTCATGATGTCCTTGACCTCGCGGGGCATGTATTTTTCGTCATGCTTGGCAAGGACGGTGGCGGCGGTGAACTTGCCCTGGGCATATGAGCCCTCGGCCACAACGCCCTGCCCTTCGGCAAATAAGTCTGGCAGGATGCCGGTATAGGCGACCTCGACCACGTTCTCCATGTCTGTCACCTCAAAGGTCACCGTCTCACCTTGACCCCGGACAACCGAGCCTTCGACGACCATGCCGCCGACGCGCAGGCGGCGGGAGGGGGCGATTTCTCCGGCGGCTTCTTTTTCCATCAACTCGCTAGGGCCGAAGAAGAACACGATGGAGTCCCGCATCGCCAGCGACACCAGGATCGTCGACATCGCCAGCGCAACACCGCCGAAAACGAGCAGCATGACCCGCTGTTTCTTGCGCATCCTCGCCATAACCGTGTCTCCTTCAGATCAGAGGTGCCGAACCGTCATCTTTTCCGTGCGAGGCATCAAGTTCGACCCGCGATTCACCGGCACCCGCAGCAGAGTTGACCTCGGCACCGAATATGAAAATCGCGCTTGAAACATAGAAAAACAAGAGCGTCGCGATGACACCCCCGAGAGTGCCGTAGGTGATGGCATAGCTCGGCACGAAACGAAAGTAGATCGAGAATGCCGTCGCCAGCAGCATCCATAACAAGACCGTCAGCAAGACGCCGCGCACGATCGGCACGCCGGGGCGCGTGCCGGGCAGCAACCAGTGTACGCCGACCAGAAACAGGATCAGGATAATCGCTCCGGAGGCAAAGCGGAAATACGTCCACAAACCGACGTTATAGTCACTGACCCCGAAGATTTCCTGCGCCACCGAGGCGATAACCGGGCCGAATACGATCAGAACGGCCAGCAGAAAGAATGCTACGACCGCAATTAGAACAAAGCTGATCGAAATCAATCGGTTGAGCCAAAACGACCGATATGCCTTGGTCTGATACGCACGCTCCAGCCCGACGCGCAGGGCCTCGAATCCGTTCGACGCCACCCAGATCGCACCGAGGGCCGAGAGGCCCAGCACCTTGCCGGACCGGTTTGCGACAACCTCTTTCAGAACCGGGCGGATCGTCTCCACGACATTGATCGGCAGAACGCCGTAGAGAAACTCCATGACCGGCTCGACGCCCTCGGTGCCGATCAAGAGACCGGTCAGCGCCGTGGCGAAGATCAGAAACGGAAACAACGCCAGCAGCGCTGTATAAGCCATATATCCGGCCAGCGCCGACCCGTCGTCGCGCACGAAATAGAGGGTCGCGTGCTTGAACACCAGGTAGACGCGCATGAGCCTGTGCTTGAGTTTCATGGGAAGAGCGGTGCCTGGGTCAGCGCGGTGGTTTCATCCAATCCGAACATGATGTTGGCGTTCTGGATTGCCTGTCCCGACGCCCCTTTCACCAGATTATCGAGCACCGAGACGACAATAGCCCTGCCCGGGCGGCGATCCGCAACCACGCCCATGCGGCACTGGTTCGAGCCGCGCACGTGGCGGGTGTGGGGCGTCTCGCCCATGGGAAGTACATGGCAGAATGGCTCGTCGGCAAAGCGATCCGCGAGGGTCTTATGTACCGCCGCCGCATCGCCGCGAACGTAGATCGTCGCGAGAATCCCGCGATTTTGCGGAACGAGATGCGGCGCGAAAGTCACTTTCACATCGCGGCCCGCCGCCTTGGACAGTTCCTGATCGTATTCCGCCGTGTGGCGATGGCCGCCGATATTGTAGGCGTGGAAGCCCTCGGAAACCTCGGCGAACAGCGTTCCCTCTTTCGCGGCCCGACCCGCGCCGCTGACCCCCGACTTGGCGTCGATGATGATCTCGTCCGGGTCGATCACACCCTGCTCCACCAACGGAATCAGCGGCGTTGCCCCTGTGGCGACATAACAGCCCGTGCTGGCCACCAATCGCGCCGAGGCAATGTCGTCTCGGTAAAATTCCGGCAGGCCATAGACAGCCGTGGCTTGCAGATCGAGCGCGGTATGCTGGCCGCCATACCATTGAGCATAGGCCGCCGGATCGCGCAGACGGAAATCCGCCGACAGATCGACGATACGCAGATGCGCGGGCAGACCCGCGACGATCCGCTGGGTTGTGGCATGGGGCAACGCGCAAAAGACCAGATCGACCTCGCCCATGTCGATCTCCTCGACCCTTTTCAGGATCGGCAGCTCGAGATTGGCGAGGTGGGGGAAGACAGCGCGCATCTCGGAACCGGCCTTGCGATCCGCTGACAGGGCCACGATACGATATTCCGGTGCCACCGACAGCAGACGCACAAGCTCTGCTCCCGTATAGCCGCTTGCGCCCAGAATAGCCGTCCGTATCGCGCCCATTGCGCCCTCCCAAGAAAATGAGCCAAACCCTTACGGGAATAGCGTCCTGCACGCAATCGGACCCTCAGTCATCCATACGTTCAAAAGGCAAAGATCGTCCGAACAGAGCCGTCGCCCGCGCGCCGACATGGGCGGGGTCTCCGGTCGTCAGGCAATCGAGCCAACCTGTACCGCCCCGGAACTGCGGGTGCCGGTCGAGGTAGCGCGCGAGGCTTTCGGCGACGATGTCTGGTTGCGACAGGACCGGCATTCCGGCGGGCAAGGTCGCGCGAAATGCCGCCTCCGCATGGGGGTAATGGGTGCAGCCGAGCAAGGCGGCCTCGGGCGATCCGCGTTTCAGGGCCGCCTCGACGGCTTGGGTAACGCTCGGTTCTGGCGGCTCACCGTCCTCTATGGCGTCAACAAGGCCGGGGCACGCCTGTTCGATCACAGTCAGATCCGGGGCAAGCCGCCGCGCCTCGTGCGTAAACGCGCCGCTGGAAACGGTGGCGGGCGTGGCGAAGAAAACCGCCTCGCGCACCGGTGCCTCGCCGGGTTCCTCGCGCCAGCCGCGCCCGGTCAGCGCCTCGATCAATGGCACGAACACCCCTAGAATCCGGCGCTGTGGCGCGACCGTTGGCAGCCATCGTTGCTGCAAATCGCGCAGGGCGATGGCCGAGGCCGTATTGCAGGCGATCAAGACGAGCGGACATCCCAGCGCAAACAGTCGCGCGACCGCAACGCGGGTCAGCGTCGTTACTTCGTCAGGCGTTCGCGAGCCGTAGGGGGCGTTGGCATTGTCACCGAGATAGATGAAATCCTGCACCGGCATCGCCCGACGCAGCGCCGCCAGCACGGTCAGTCCACCGAGCCCGGAGTCAAAAACACCGATAGGAGAGCGGTTCGTCATCGTCGAATGATGCGCAGACATTATGCCGGAAATGCGAAAGCCGCCCCCGAGGGAGCGGCTTTGCAAATCGTATTGGCAATACCGGTCAGCGTTTCGAGAACTGGAAGCTGCGGCGGGCCTTGGCCTTACCGTACTTCTTACGCTCGACGACGCGCGGATCACGGGTGATGAACCCGGCTTTCTTGAGTGCCGGGCGCATGGCAGGATCGTAATGCGACAGGGCCTTCGAGATGCCGTGGCGTACGGCTCCGGCCTGACCTGACAGTCCACCGCCCTTGACGGTGCACATCACGTCGAACTCTCCCGCGACACCGGCGACGGTGAAGGGCTGGTTGATGACCATGCGCAGCACGGGGCGGGCGAAGTATTTTTCGACTTCACGGCCATTGACGGTGATCTTGC
The DNA here is from genome assembly GCA_937958625.1 of uncultured Neomegalonema sp. Classification (GTDB taxonomy): domain Bacteria; phylum Pseudomonadota; class Alphaproteobacteria; order Rhodobacterales; family Rhodobacteraceae; genus JAHDDY01. The sequence goes on along the minus strand of CALGNO010000061.1, from coordinate 24,315 downwards.
CTGTGCCCGGCTTGACCCAAACACGCGCAACCGCGTCCTTGCGTTTGCCGGTGGCGTAGGAGCGACCGAGCTCATCGCGCTTTTGCTCGTAAACGGGTGCCGCCTCGTTGTTCGCAAGGCTTGCGTTCTCGGGTGCCTCGGGCGTCGGTGCAACAGCCGCATCAGCGCCGGCAACCGCATCTTTTAGACCGTCTAGGGATCGGATTTCGTCAGCCATTATGCGCTCCGCGAGTTTTTGGAATTGGCCGACGCGAAGTCGAGCACTTTGGGGGACTGAGCTTCATGCGGATGCTCGGACCCGGCATAGATTTTCAGATGACGCATCTGCTGGCGCGTGAGTGGCCCACCGGGCATCATGCGTTTGACGGCGGCTTCGACGACGCGCTCAGGATGCTTGCCTTCCAACAACTGGCGCGCCGTGCGGTTCTTGATGCCGCCCGGATAGCCGGTGTGCCAGTAGTAAATCTTATTCTCGCGCTTGCGCCCGGTCAGCAACACCTTGTCGGCGTTGATGACGATGACATGGTCGCCCATGTCCATGTGAGGCGTGAAGCTGGGCTTGTGCTTGCCGCGCAAACGCATCGCGATTTCCGATGCGAGCCGGCCCAGCACGAGGCCGTCGGCGTCGATCAGGGTCCAGCCCTTTTCGATCTCGGACGGTTTGGCTGAATAGGTCTTCATTGTCTGTCCTGGTTTTCGGCCACGAAGCCCGATGGCCGCGCGGAATTCACTCTCGAAACGCGGAACCTAAGCATCCCGACGACTTAGTCAAGCGTGGAGATGCCAGAAAAACTGAGCAGAAACAGATAGTTGAAATTATGGTATTATAATACCTCATATCTAGAGCATTATTTTGCATCCGTTCCAATCGCTATGAAGGATGTTAGAGTAGAGGCCCTCAAACCGACTCGGTATATTGCGGTGATAGAATGCTACTTTGATGACAGTGGAACTCATAAAGGCCACGAGTTTGTAACAATGGCCGGTTATGTAAGCGTTGATGCTAGCTGGCGGCAATTCGAGGTTAACGCACGCACCTATTTTTCTGACTTCGGTGTTTCGTGTCTTCACTCAATCGACTTTCATAACACGCGCGGTGAATTTAAAAATTGGTCTGGGATTAAGAAGCGGTCGTTCCTTTCAGGACTGTACAATTTGCTTGCACCTCACGTGGCCTACGGACTCTCCGTAACCGTCCTCCGTTCCCAATTTGATAGAAAGAAAGCTGAGACGGGCCTGTCAAAAAACCAATCCGCCTATGGTTTCGCATTCAATTGGATACTCGATTCTCTGCTGAAAAATAAAGATATTCAACTTGGCGTCGAAAAATTTGGCGCTACTTTATCCATCAAAGTTGAAAACGGAAACCACAACAATAAAGAACTGTTGGAGGCATACCAATATATAAGAAGCAAATACAGTTTAAATAAAAAACTTAAGGATATGTCATTTGTCGGAAAGACCGATTGCATTGCCGTGCAAATGGCTGATGTCGTCGCATATTTCAGTCGGAGACACGCGAAGCAAACAGAAGAAAATGGGAGGCGTCCAGTTGATCCAGATGGATTTTTGAAGATTATTTGTGACCGAGTTCGTCATGAAGGGATCACGATTCATGATGTTTGGGGTCATGATGGCCCACCAAATCATGGCTGATTTTCACGCTTCAAAGGCTTATCTTTCGCTCGTTAAGATCGATTATCTGTCTCGGCGGGATTTAGTTCGCTAGCGGATTCGAGTGATTACGCAAATTTTAACAATCTTTATAAATCTTGAGAGCCAGGTACTCTGCCGGGAAATTCACAAACGAAAACCGCCGGGAAATTTCCCCGACGGCAGTAGGACGAACCATGGCCCAAGAGCCCTAGTTCACTTAATATCACTTCTTTTTCGCGGCAGGCTTGCGTGCGGCCTTCGGCGTCGCGGATTTCTTCGCAGCGGGCTTGGCGCGGGCGGCCATCGCGGGCGTCGGCTTTTTCGCCGCTGGCTTTTTCGCTGCCGGTTTCTTGGCGGCGGGCTTCTTCGGTGCAGCCTTTACCTTCGCCATCGTCGAGGCGAGGGACTTGCCGGAAGCGGCCCTCTTGGTGGCCGATTTCGGAGCGGCCTTTTTCGCCGTGGTTTTCTTGGCGGCGGGCTTTTTCGCAGTGGCCTTCTTGGCTACGGCTTTTTTCGCAGGAGCCTTCTTTGCGGCGGCCTTGGCAGGCGCTTTTTTCGTTGCAGGCTTTTTGGCGGCTTTTGCCGGAGCCTTCTTCGCGGCAGGCTTTTTAGCGACCGTTTTCTTTGCAGCGGGCTTTTTCGCGACGGCCTTTTTGGCCACGGCCTTCTTCGGTGCAGGCGCGGCGACGTCGATCGTCGTCTGAACCGTTCCGTCTGCCTTCATCACCTTGACCGAACCACCGGTCTTGGCGAGCAGCTTGCGCAGGGTCGCGGCACTGGCTTCGGTCTTTTTCGCAAAACGCTTTTTCGCGCGGGTCTTGCCGTCTTCGATCAGAACCCAGTCTTTCTTCTTGGCGTCCTGAGCGAGCTTGAAGGTAGGGGTAGCAGCCATCGAAATCTCCATCAAATCGGCCAAGGAGATGTCCTCGGCTGGCCCGCATATCGGGCAGATGGTGTTCTTCTTACACAGAATAGTTAACGAAATGAAAGCGCATTGATAAAATCGCGTGAGTGCCGCCAATTACTTGCGAACCGGATATGCGAGCGTTTCCAGCGTCCTCGCCCGTCTTATCGGCTCAATCCTACCAACCGGCGGATGTCCTCGACACCTGCACCCTCGGCGCGAAGCGTTTGCAGGGATCGCGCATCATCCCGTTTTGCAAGGCGTTTTCCGCTTTCGTCCACGATCAGCCGGTGATGTCGATAGTGCGGTGTGGGCCGCCCGAACAGAGCCTGTAAAAGTCGATGTATCGGGGTGGCCGCGAACAAGTCTTGCCCGCGCGTAACATGGGTGACTTGTTGCGCGGCATCGTCGAGTACGACCGAGAGATGATAGCTTGCCGGTGTTTCCTTGCGTCCCAGCACCACGTCACCGCAGGCCCCGATCAGATGAGTCGGATCGAGCAGCACTTTTTTACGCTCGCCATTCGGTCCCTTGCCCAGTTCCTTAAAAGAAAGTTTGCGCACGATCCCCGCACCGCCGAGGCTGGCGATTGCCTTTCCCATATCGAGGCGCAAGGCATAGGGCTGTCGCTCCATCCGCTGCGCGTCAGGCGGCAGGCCCCGGCACGTTCCGGGATACGCCGGACCGTCCGGCCCCGACGCAGACCCTTCGTGGTGAGGCGCGCTGAGGGCGGCATTGACCTGCTTGCGGGTGCAAAAGCACGGATAGACCAAGCCCCGCGCCATCAGATCATCAAGAGCCGCGCGATAGGCATCGAACCGCTCGCTCTGGCGCAGGACCGGGGCGTCCCACTCGATACCAAGCCACGCCAGATCGTCGAGGATTGCCGCTTCGTATTCCGGGCGACAGCGGGTTGTGTCGAGGTCTTCCATCCGCAACAGGAAACTGCCCTTGGCCGCTCGCGCCGTCTCAAAGGCCGTCAGCGCCGAGAACGCATGGCCGAGATGCAGGAATCCGGTGGGGCTGGGGGCGAAACGCTCGACGGTGCTGGCCATACGGGGTTTATAGGGTGTCATGAAAACCGCGACAACGCGCATCATCGAAACCGAGGCCGATATTGCCGAGGGGGTCGAAGCCCTGATCGAGATCGAGCCGCGCTTTGCCGATGCGGTCGCCGCCTGCGGCCCCATCCCTCTACGGCGCAGACCGCCGGGGTTTGCCTCCCTGCTGCAAGCCATCGTCGGCCAGCAGATTTCGGTCGCGGCGGCGGCTGGTATCTGGGGACGGATCGAAGCGGCGGGGGCGATCACACCCGAAGCGGTGCTGGCGTACAGCGCCGACGAACTCCGTGATCTCGGCCTGTCGCGCCCGAAGGCGAAGTATGCCCATGCCATTGCCGAAGCGTGCGAGGCAGGAACGCTATGCTTCGACTTTTGCCGCGATGCACCGGTCGAGGAGGCTGTTGCCGCGCTGACCGCAATTAAAGGCATCGGCACCTGGACGGCTGAAATCTATCTCATGTTCAGCGTGGGGCGCGCCGATGTGTTCGCGCCCAAGGATCTCGCGTTGCAGGAATCCGCGCGGCTTTTATTCGGGCTGGAGCGTCGACCCTCATCCCCCGAGCTTTCCGTCATGGCCAAGGCATGGTCGCCCTGGCGGGCGGTGGCGGCGCGAATTCTCTGGTCTTATTATCGCTCGGCGAAGGGACGCGAAGGGGTATCGGCGTGAAACGCTTGCGTTTTGGACCGAGAGTCGCCAGATACAGCGCACCAAACCGGGACACCTGTGTTCACGGTGACCATAGGAACTTGAATGGCGAAAGAAGAAATTATCGAGATGTCCGGAACAGTCATGGAACTGCTCCCCAATGCGACGTTCCGCGTCCAACTCGAAAATGAACACGAAATCATTGCCCATACGGCGGGCAAGATGCGCAAAAACCGCATCCGCGTTCTGGCGGGCGATAAGGTGTCGGTCGAAATGACCCCCTATGACCTGACCAAGGGCCGCATCACGTATCGCTTCAAGTGACGTGACCACCCCGCGCCTGATCCTCGCGAGCGCGTCGCCGCGCCGTGCGGACCTGCTGGCCCAGATCGGCGTCGTGGCCGATGCCGTCGATCCGGCGGAAATAGACGAGACCCCCCTCAAAGACGAATTGCCCCGCCCCTTTGCGGCGCGCTTGGCGCAGGCCAAGGCTGAGGCCGTCGCTGCGCGTCAAACGGATGCGCTGGTGCTTGCCGCTGATACGGTAGTCGCAGCCGGGCGGCGCATTCTCGACAAGCCCGATGATCCGGCTGAGACGCGAAAGCACCTCGCCTTATTGTCGGGCCGTCGCCATCGCGTGACCACGGCGCTGCATCTGATACGAACGACCGATGGGCGGGTCTGGTCGCGGCTGGTCGAAACCCAAGTGAAGCTAAAGCGGCTCTCGGGCGATGAAATCGACGCCTATCTCGCGACCGGCGAGTGGCGAGGCAAGGCCGGGGGGTATGCAATTCAAGGGATTGCAGCGCGTTTTGTGCCCTGGATCGGCGGCAGCTATTCAAACGTCGTCGGTTTGCCCCTTACAGAAACCGCAGGACTGCTGGAGGCGGCGGGCCTGCGCTGGGATTGGCCAAAGACATGAAGGGCCGCTTTTTCGTGACGAGCGAGGATGCTGCCTTGCGGCGGGCGGCGCTCGTTATCGACGGTCGGCTTGAAGCTCTTGAGATTGATCGCGCGGGTGATACGGACGCCAATCCCGGCGCGGTCTATGTTGCCAAAGTAGATGAGCGCGTCCCGGCGCTTGGTGCCGCATTTCTTGATCTTGGCGGCGGTTTGCGAGGGTTCTTGCCCGATGCGGGCAAGGCCAAGGCGGGCGACGTGCTGACGGTACAGGTGCGGCGTGCGGCGGAGGGCGATAAGGCCGCGCGGCTGTCCACCGACCTTCAGATCGAACACCCGCTGGTTATCCATACGCCCGGGAATGCCGGGATCAATGCGTCGAAGAAAATCGCAGACCTGGGCGAGCGCGAGCGTCTGAAAACCGCCCTTGCGGGTCTGACCGGCGGCTATGTCATTCGAACCGCCGCACAAGGCATCGACGCGGAGACCCTGCGCGAGATTGCCCTATCCCTCGCCCTGCCGGACTCCAGCGGGCCGGGTTTGTTGCGCGCCGGTCCCGATGCCCTAACCCGCTTGCGCCTGCGCCATGGCGCGGCACCGGTAGAAAGCGGCTTTGACCATTTCGACCTCGAAAGCCAAATCGACGCCCTGCTCAGCCCTCGCGCCGACTTGCTCGGTGGCGGATGGCTGATGATCGAGCCGACGGCGGCGCTGGTCGCCATCGACGTGAACACGGGATCGGTACGCAGCGGCAGCGCGCAGCTTCGGGTCAACCTCACGGCGGCACAGGAAATCGCCCGGCAACTGCGACTGCGCCATCTCGGCGGCATTATCGCCATCGACTTTGCGGGCGGACCGAAGGGCAAGGCGCGCAAGCGGATCGAGGCGGCGATGGAACAGAACCTGCCGCCTGTCGGTTGGGGGCCTGCGGGGTTACTCGAACTCCGGGTGCGAAAGCCCGGGCGCAGCCTGAAAGAATTACTGCGGACACCATCATGATCTTACGCGACGTCGCCCTGACCCTGTCCCAAATGCCCGAGCGCGATATGCGCGCGCCGCTGGTCAAAGGTGTGCTGGTAACAATCGGCGTGATGATCGCTCTCGCCGTGACGATAGGCGCATGGCTGTCATCGTGGTTCAGCGGCTGGACGCTGCCCTTCACATCGGTCGAGATTGGCACCGAAGGCGGCTGGCTTGCGGGCGCGGGGGCCTTTGCGGCGTTGTTCTTCGTTTTCGTTCCAGCGGCGGCGCTGGCCGTCGGATTTTTCATCGACCCCGTGGCCGATGCCGTCGAGGCGCGACATTTCCCCGATACACCCCGGGCGAGACCCCGAAAGCTGACCGAAGACCTCTGGATGGCCGCCAAATTCGCGGGGCTGGCGCTGGTTATCAATATGCCGCTAATTCCGTTCTACTTCCTGTTTCCGCCCCTGCCCGCTTTCGTGAACGGCTATCTGCTCGGGCGCGAGTATTTCACCATGGCTGCCTTGCGCCATCTGACGGCCGCCGAGGTGAAAACCCTGCGCAACCGGGCGTTTTTCAGGATCATGCTCGCCGGAGCCTTGCTGGCCTTCATCGTGACGATTCCCCTGCTCAACCTGCTGGCACCCGTATTTGGTGCAGGAATGATGACCCATGTCTATAATCGCGCGAGACAGCGGGCGACATCGCTGTAACAGCGCGCAATAGCCTTGCGAATGCCGCAAATCGCTGCAAAATCCGACGAGAGCATGACGCGCACGTCATGTAAAAAAAATAGGGAGGTCCGCGATGCGTCGTCTGAGTCTTGTCATCGCCATCATAACCGCAACCGCTTCACCCGCCCTCGCGGCGGGTCCGACCGGCGTCTGGCAGTCCGAGAAAAACGACGAAGGTCGCTGGATCGAAGTCACCATCGGCCAGTGCGGCCCGCAGATATGCGGCACCATCTCTGAAGTGCACGGCACGACAGACCGCAGCAAGGTCGGGATGCAGATGATCCGGTCCATGGTGTCCGATGGCCCGAACAGTTGGGATGACGGCGAGATCTTCGCCCCCGATGACGAGAAATGGTACGATGCTAATATGAAAATGCTGTCGGGTAACCAGCTCGAAGTATCGGGCTGCGTCGCCTTCGGCCTCATCTGCCGCTCTCAGGTATGGACGCGCCTTCGCTGATCATCGCCTAAAATAATGGCGGGATGCCATGTCCCGCCAACTGATCTCTCTCTATCCATAGCCTTGGAGACAACCGATGAGACTATTCGCCCTCGCCGCTGGCTTTGCCTTGATTTCTTCGATCGCCATGGCGGGTGATCCCAGCGGTGTCTGGCAGTCGGAAAAGGATGAGGACGGCGATTGGATCGACCTCGCCATCCAGCCTTGCGGCGACACCCTCTGCGGCACAATCGCCGAGGTGCATGGCGGCAATCCCAAGGTGCGCGGTATGACCATCATTGAGGGGATGACCCGGGTCGGGGAGTTGTCGTGGAGCGAAGGGCGCATCCTCGATGTCGATAAGGACACTTGGTACGATTCGAAGATGGAGCTGCGCTCGTCGGATCAGCTCGAAATATTCGGCTGTATCGGGTTTGGCTTGCTCTGCGAGTCGATGACCCTCAGCCGTTTGGAATAGCGGTTATTTCACCAGCGCCGACTGCGCCTTTGCTGTGCCCTGGGGCAGCGGCGCTTCGCCAAGCTGGCCTTCTGAACGAAGCAACGCGCCGGTCTCGATCGCATCGGCGGGGCTGACCGGATATTGGCCGGTAAAGCACGCATCGCAGAACTGGGGACGCGCATCGCTGCGTCCCGGCTCGCCGCACGCGCGATAGAGGCCGTCGGTCGACACGAAGGCCAGACTGTCCACACCGATATGATCACGCATTTCCTCGACCGTCATGCGCGAGGCGAGCAGTTTGCTGCGCTGGGGCGTATCCACGCCATAAAAGCACGGCCATGCGGTCGGCGGCGAGGCGATGCGGAAATGCACTTCCTTCGCCCCGGCATCGCGCACCATCTGCATGATCTTGATCGAGGTCGTGCCGCGCACCACTGAATCGTCCACCAAGACAACCCGCTTGCCCTGTACGATCGAGCGATTGACATTCAGCTTCAGCTTTACGCCGAGATTTCGGATGTGGTCGGTCGGCTCGATAAAGGTGCGGCCCGTGTACTGATTGCGGATCACGCCGAAGGCGAAGGGAATGCCGCTTTCCTGCGAGAATCCGATGGCCGCCGGGGTGCCGCTATCGGGCACAGGCACCACCACATCAGCCTCCACCGGCGCCTCGCGCGCGAGTTCGACGCCGATGTCGTGGCGGGTATCATAGACGCTCAGGCCGCCCTGACGGCTGTCCGGGCGCGAGAAATAGACGTATTCGAAAATGCAGAACCGGCTCGGTTTTTCCTCGAAGGGGCGAAAGCTCTCGACGCCGTTTTCGGAGATCATCACCATCTCGCCCGGCTCGATATCGCGGACGTAATCGGCACCGATAATATCGAGCGCGCAGGTTTCCGAGGCCAGCACATGCGCCTCGCCGAATTTACCCAGAACCAGAGGGCGAACGCCGCGCGGGTCGCGGACGCCGATCATCTTCGTCCGGGTCATCGCAACGATGGAGAAGGCCCCCTGCACCGCGCGCAGGGCCTCTTTCATCCGATCCATGATGCCGCGCTGCATCGAGCGGGCCATCAGGTGGACGATGCACTCGGTATCGGACGAGGATTGAAAGATCGACCCGCGCTGGACCAGATCACGCTTCAGCGCGGCGGCGTTGGTGATATTGCCGTTATGAGCGATGGCACAGCCGCCGGGTTCGAACTCGGCAAAGATCGGCTGCACGTCGCGCAGGGCCGTCATGCCCTTGCCGCCTGCGGTCGAATAGCGGTTATGGCCGATGGCATTCTTGCCGGGCAGCCGTTCCAGTGCCTTTTTCGACGTGAAGGTATCGCGGACCAGACCGATGCGCCGCTCGGTAAAGAACTGCGGTATCTCCGCATCGAACGAGCAAATCCCCGCTGCTTCCTGTCCGCGATGCTGCAAAGCATGAAGCCCGAGGGCGACGAGGGCCGAGGCATCGCCCGCCTCGGCACCGTAAACGCCAAAGACACCACATTCCTCGTGCAGCTTGTCATCGTCCCACGGGGTCACTGGCAGGCCTCCTCAGCCGCTGGTCGTATCGCGTAGGCGGGGCGCGTTCTGCGCGGGGTCTTCCGTACCGGTTGGCACAACACCGCCAATCTCCCGGCCCATAAAGTCCTGATAGGCGTCGGCGAGGTAGGGCGGCATCTCGTCGGGGACGAACGTCACCAGGTAATTCGCGGCATCCTGAACCAACTGGCCGCCCTTGGATTCGTCAATGGCGGGTGATGAATATTCAGGTTCCACGAGTTGCTGATAGCCGATCCAGACCACCGCCAGCAACGCAATACCGCGCGCCGCGCCGAACAAAAAGCCCAGCCCCTTGTCGATGGCGCGCAGGGGGGAGTTGGCGATAATCCGCGTGATGAACGACCCGACGATCGTGAGCAGGATCAGCGCGGCGACAAAAGCCGCAGCCAGCGCGGCCCATTTCGTCCACTCGCCCAGATTGGCCACTTCATCGATAAAGGGCACAACGCGAGGATAGAATTTCAGCGCCGCCAGCGCCGCACCGATCCAGACCAGCAGCGTCATGCTCTCGCGCGCCAGACCGCGCGCATAGGCGAAGATTGCCGATAGCAGGATCACGCCGAAAACGGCTATGTCCACGATTGTGGGGGTCAGTTCCATCAGTCTATTTCCCGTTCAGTCGAACCGCGCGATCAACTCGCTGAGTTCGTCGTAGGTTTCCACGTGTACCCCATGATCAGCCGTTGCCTCGTCCGACTTCGCCCGTTTAGGTGCAAAGACCGTGTCAAAACCAAGTTTCTGCGCTTCTCTCATACGCGCTTCGGCTTGGGCCACGGGCCTTATCGCTCCTGACAGGCTGATTTCTCCATACATGGCGGCGCGAGGCGGCGCAGCGTGGTCCTTGTAACTGGATATGAGCGCCGCCGCTACTGCCAGATCAGCGGCAGGCTCGCTAATGCGCAGTCCTCCCGCGACATTGAGGTAGACGTCATACGCCCCCAGCGCCAGACCGCACCGGGCCTCCAGCACCGCCAGGACCATCGACAGCCTGCCGGTATCCCAGCCGACCACGGCCCGGCGCGATGTGCCGAGAGAAGATGGTGCGACAAGCGCCTGAATTTCAACAAGAACAGGCCGCGTTCCCTCGATTCCGGCAAAGACGACCGACCCCGGCGCACGCTCGTCTCGGTCGCCAAGGAACAGCGCGCTGGGGTTCTTCACCTCGCGCAAGCCAGCGCCGGTCATCTCGAAAACGCCGATTTCGTCCGCCGGACCAAAGCGGTTTTTGACCGTACGCAGGATGCGGAACTGATGCCCGCGCTCGCCCTCGAAATAAAGCACGGTATCGACCATATGCTCGACCACGCGCGGACCGGCAATCTGGCCGTCCTTGGTCACGTGACCGACCAGAAGCACGGCGACATCCTTGCGTTTGGCAAAGCTGGTCAGCTCATGGGCGCAGGCACGGACTTGCGAGACGGAACCGGGGGCGCTCTCGACCGCGTCGGACCACATCGTCTGGATCGAATCGATCACGACGAGGTCGGGCTTTTCGCTGTCGAGGGTTGTCAGAATATCGCGAAGGCTGGTCTCCGACGCCAGCAAAACCGGGGCATCGGCGAGGCCGAGACGCTCGGCGCGGTGCCTGATCTGGCCGCGTGCCTCCTCGCCCGAAACATAGATCGACTTGGCTGCTTGCGCCGCGAAGCCCGCGACAGCTTGCAGCAGGAGCGTCGATTTGCCGATCCCCGGATCACCGCCGACCAGAATCGCCGCCCCGCGCGCCAGCCCGCCGCCGAGGACACGGTCGAACTCGGCAATCCCGCTCGACAAGCGCGGGGGGACCGGTTCGGAACCCGACAGCGGCGACAATTCCACCTTGCGCCCGCGCGCGGCACCCAGCGATTTGGACGCGGGGCCGGAGGCGGTCAGACCGCTCTCCTCAGCCAACGTATTCCACCCGCCGCAATCGCTGCACTGGCCGTTCCACTTGCGATGCACCGCGCCGCAGGACTGGCAGACATACTGGGTCGATGCCTTAGCCATTCGCCATCTCCCGCCGCAGTGCCCGCTCCGTCATCCAGGTTGCCCAGATCGACAAAAGCACAAGAGCCGTAAAGAGATACAGCCCCCAATTGATGATGATATCACCAATCCCGACGCCCTTGATCAAGACCACATACATCGCAATCAGAAACACATCGGCCATCGACAGCTTGCCGATATGACCAAGGATTTTCACCCATCTTTCGGGGTTACCCAACTGGCCGAACTGTATCCCGATCAAAAGGATCGTCTTCATGTAGGGGATGAGGATGGCGAAGATACCGACCACGGCACACAGGAAAATATCACTGCGTGCCAATTCGATAACGCCGCTGATGATCGAGATTTCCGTGCCGCCGAAAATCGGCATTGCGAACCCCGCCTCGGCCAGCGGTGCAAGCCATGCGACCGGAAACAGCATCAACAACAGCACGGTCACGATCCTTGCCAGCAGCATGGTTCAGGCGGGGGCGCTTTTCAACGAGCCGAGGATATAGGCAATCAGGATCGCCGCGATGGCCACCGCCAGCGCAATCGCAATCAACTTGTCGATCAGACTGCCTTCCGCGAGATAGCGCACATGCATATAAAGGGCGACGATCGCCGCACTGAGCGCCAGCGGGGCCAGCAAGCCGTCAGGCATCGGGATAATCCCCAACATCGATGCCGGAACCACCGTGACGATGGCAAGGCTCGGTAGGGCGTGCAGCACCTTTCCGCGGCCAAGCCACACCACGAGACTGACGATGCAGGCCAGCACAATCACCAGCGTGCCGACAATGCCGATATGGATGTAGGTAAAGCCCAGTAACAGATCGAGAAGATCAGCCATTAGCGCACTGCCTCGATGGGGCCATCCGCGCGGCCATTGATGAATTGCTCGACATAGGGATTGCCGGAGGCGTCCATATCACCGACCGGCCCGGTCCACTGGATCACGCCGTCGTGGAGCATGGCGACCCTGTCGGCGATCTTGCGGACGCTGGTCATATCGTGGGTGATGGTCATGGCCGTGCATTTCAGCTCGACCACCAGCTCGCGGATCAGGTCGTTGATAACGTCGGACATGATCGGGTCGAGGCCCGTGGTCGGCTCGTCGAAAAAGATGATCTCGGGCGAGGTCGCAATGGCCCGGGCAAGGCCGACACGCTTTTGCATCCCGCCGGACAATTCGGCGGGAAGTTGATCAGCGGTTTCGGGCTTGAGGCCGACGCGGCGCAGCTTTTCGATGGCCAATTCGCGGCACTCTTCGGTGGATTTGCTGCGCAGCGCACGGAACGCGACATTTTCCCAGACTTTCAGGGAATCGAACAGCGCGCCGCCCTGAAACAGCATCCCGAACTTGTCGAGCAGGGTCTCGCGCTTCCATTTGCGCACGTCCTTGCCATCGACCAGCACGCTGCCCTTGTCGGGGGTGACGAGGCCGAGCACCGACTTGATGGTCACCGACTTGCCCGTTCCCGATCCGCCAATGATGACCATGGATTCCGACGGCGCGACCGACAGATCGACCCCGCGCAGTACCCGGTTGGACCCGAACCGCTTGTGGACGTCTTGCATTTCGATCTTGGGGGTACTCATGTCGAAAAGAACAGTTCAGTGAGCAGGTAATCGAAGGCGAGGATCAGGACCATAGCCGACACCACAGCATTGGTCGTCGCCCGCCCCACGCCCTGCGCGCCCCGGCCTGAATTATAGCCGTGGAAGCACCCCATCAGCGTGATGATGAACCCGAAGACAGCGGCCTTCACCAGACCCGAAGCAATGTCGCCAAAGGTCAGGAAATCGACGGTATTGCGGATATAGGTCTCCGGGTTAAAGCCCAGCCGGTTTGCCCCCACGAGCCAGCCGCCCATGATCCCGATGGTATCAGCCACCGCGACCAGTATCGGCATCGTCAGCACACCGGCCAACAGGCGCGGGGCAACCAAGTACTTGAACGGATTGGTGGAGAGCGTCGTCAGCGCGTCGATTTGCTCGGTCACGCGCATGGTGCCAATCTCGGCGGCAATGGCGGCGGAAACCCGGCCTGCAACGACTAGACCGCCCAGCACCGGCCCCAACTCGCGCACCATACCGATGGCGACAATCGACGCCACGACGCTCTCGGCATTGAAGCGCGACCCGCCGATGTAGATTTGCAGGGCCAGCACGCCGCCGGTCGCCACCGCCGTCAATCCCACGACGGGAAGCGAGTAATAGCCGATTTTCATGATCTGGCGCAGCAGCTCGCGCGGATACCAGGGCGGCGTCACTATCGCCAGCAACCCGCGCAGGGCAAACAGCGTCACAGCGCCTATGGCCTGACAAAACCCAAGTACGGTAGCGCCGACACCCGCGACGAAGCCGTGAAGAACGGAGAGTGCGGCCACGCGGCCTCCTTGCGCTATAGCCTGCCCCGGAATCCCCGAAACGGCATCACTGGGCGTTCGTATAGCGCCTTGTGTAGCGATGGCCAAGGGATGTGAGGATTTCGTAGCCGATTGTCCCCGCCGCCCGCGCCAGATCATCGACGCTCTGATGCGGGCCGAGGATTTCAACCGGATCGCCGACCTGCACTTGCGGATGATCCGTCACATCGAGTGTGACGAGGTCCATGCTGACCCGCCCCGCCATCGGGGCCGGTTTGCCGTCGATATAGAATGTCGCCCGATTCGACAGCGCCCGATGCACCCCGTCTGCATAGCCCACCGGCAGCGTCGCAAGCCGCGAGGGGCGTTCGGCGGTCCATGTCCAACCATAGCCGACGGACTGACCGGCTGGAATCTCGCGCAGTTGCAGGATCGGGGCGGTCAGCGTCACCACGGGCGCGGCGTCGGCGAAGGGCATCCCGCCATAGATGCCGATGCCACACCGCACCATGTCGAAGTGATACTCCGCGCCCAGCAAAGTGCCCCCCGTTGCCGCCAGACTCAGCCGCGCGGCGGGGAAGTGCGACCGCAATCGCATCGCGCCTTCCGTGAACTGCGCGCGTTGAACGCGATTCGCCGGATTGGACGGGCCGTCATCGGCGCAGGCAAGATGCGACATGACGAGGCGGACCTCCAGACCCGGCGATAGAGCCTCGACCTCGGCCTGGGGCAGCCCGAGCCGCGCCATGCCGCTCTCGATTTGCAAAGTACAGCCGCCGCCCGCCATCGCCTGCCACAGCTCGATCTGTCCCCTATGATTGAGGCATGGGTGAAGGGCATTGTCGATGCAGGCGCGGGCATCGTCGCGATCCGCGATTCCATTGAGGATGTGCACCTCGCCATCGGCAAGGGCCACGCGCAGGCGCACGCCCTCCTCCACCGTTGCGACAAAGAAAGTCCGGCACCCCGCAGAGCGAAGCGCCGCTACAACCTCGGCAGCACCGCAGCCATAGCCATCGGCCTTGACCGCCGCCGCCGTTTCGGCACCGCCAGACAACGCATCGAGCGCCCGCCAGTTATCGACGATGGCACCAAGGTCGATGGTCAGGAGGGGTTGGGTCATCGTACCGTCATTCTCGCGCTAGAGACGTTCAGGTTTATGCGGAATCGAAAGCCGCTGCCTCTCGCCTTCGGCTCGAACGCGCCTTTCGATGCACATGTTTCTATGTAAACCTGAAACGCTCTAAACGCGAGAATCTCCCCGCGTCGAGGGACCCTCGGGTCAAGGCCGAGGGTGACGACGGCGAAATTGGACAACATCCAAATGCGCGATCACTCGAATGTCGCCGGGGCGAAGCGTTCGGGATTCGCGAGGTCGCTGAACCGGGTAAAGCGTGGCTCGAATTGCAGTTTTTCGATACCGATGGGGCCGTGGCGCTGTTTGCCGATCACGACCTCGCCGACATTGTGGACCGCGTCCATCGCCTGTTGCCATTCCAGATGCTCTTGGGTGCCTTCGCGCGGTTCGGTGCGCGAGAGGTAGTATTCCTCACGGTAGACGAACATCACGACATCGGCGTCCTGCTCAATCGAGCCGGATTCGCGCAGGTCCGACAATTGCGGGCGCTTGTCTTCGCGGTCTTCGACCCGGCGCGAGAGCTGGGACAGCGCAAGCACTGGAATATCAAGCTCTTTCGCGATGGCCTTCAAGCCACGGGTAATCGCGGAGACCTCCTGCACCCGGTTCTCGTTACCCCGCGCGCCGCCATCGCCGGACACGAGTTGCAGGTAATCGACCACCAGCAGGTCAAGTCCTTGCTGGCGCTTCAACCGCCGCGCACGGGCGGCAAGCTGACCGATGGACAGGGCCGGAGTGTCGTCGATGAACAGCGGCTTCGTCTCCAGCACCCGCGCGACCTCGACGAATTTCTGGAACTGCGCCTCTTCCAGCTCGCCCTTGCGGATCAGTTCGGAAGAAATCTCGCATTGCTCGGCCAGAATACGGGTCGCGAGCTGTTCGGCGGACATTTCCAGCGAATAAAAGCCCACCGCGCCGCCGTCTATGGTGCCGAAACTGCCATCGCTGCGCTCGCCTTGTTTATAGGCTTTGGCGACGTTGAAGGCGATATTGGTGGCCAGCGCGGTTTTTCCCATCGACGGACGACCCGCGAGAATCAGCAGGTCAGACCGGTGCAGCCCCCCCAGCTTGGTATCGAGATCACGCAACCCCGTGGACAGCCCCGCAAGCTTGCCATCGCGCTGGTAGGCGGCATTGGCCATCTCCACCGCCGTCTTGACCGAGCGGGCAAAGGTCTGGAACCCGCCCTCGAACCGGCCTTTTTCAGCCAGCGAATAGAGCCGGGACTCGGCCTCGGCAATCTGGTCGGCGGCATCGGCATCGGTCAGGAAATCCCCTGCCCCATCCGCAATGTCTTCGCCGAGGTGGATCAGGTCGCGGCGCACCGACATGTCGTAAACCTGCCGCCCGTAATCCAGCACATTAAAGACCGAAATCGCCGCATCGGCCAGACGCAGCAGGTAAGCGGCCCCGCCCAGCGGTGCGAGGGCCTCGTCATCGGCGAAAACCGGCTTGAGCGTGATCGGCGTTGCAATCTGGCCCTTGGTAATCCGCTGGCCTGCAATCTCGTAAATACGGCCATGCACCGGGTCATAGAAATGCTGCGGCAGCAGGAAGGCTGCGAGCCGGTCATAGACCTCGTTATTAACCAACAGCGCGCCCAGCACAGCCTGCTCGGCCTCGATATTATTCGGCAGGGCGCGGACCGAGGTTTCGGCGTCGCCTGCGAAGGGGATCTGCTCGTTCACAATGGTGCCCTCGTTACAGGCGAGGACATACCGCGTCCGCCAAACCAAGTCACGACTTGACTATGCAGCATATTTTTGCGTCGCAAGGCGGTATTCAATTTGCGAATCTCGAACAAATGTTCCCTTCTGCGAGAGCCGCCATCCATTGAATTAGTTGAAGAATCGGATGCTTGGCGATCATATTGCAAGCATAAGCCAAAGTCCGATAGGTCCGCGGCCCGCGCCCTACCACAATGGCCAAGCGATGGGATTGACCGCACGGCTCTTGTCGCAAGATATGAGGAGTTGATACGATGCTGAAAGAGACACTCGCCGTAACCCTCGCTGCCGTCACGGTTGTTGCCAGCGTTGCCCCCGCCGAGGCCCATGGTCGCCACCACCGGCATCACCACGGCCATCACGGCGGTGGAATCAGTTTCGGATTCGGCTATGGACCGGCCTATGTCGCCCCCCGTCGCTATTTTGCGCCGCGCGCCTATTACTACGCGCCGCGCCCGTATGTGCGTGTGCCCGGTCCTGTCTATGCGCAGCCGCAACCCGCGCCGTGGCAGACGGCCCCGTCGGCCCCGGTGCAGGCTCAGGCCGTGCCGAGCCAGATTTACAACGGCCCTGCACCCGCTGCCGCTGCGCAGGCCTATGCGCCAGCGCAGACCTATACGGACCAGATCCAGAGCAACACGGCACCCGCCGTCCAAACCTATGCCGCGCCAAGTCAAACCTACAGCGCCCCGGCACCAGCACCGGTTCAAAGCTATACGTCGGCCCCGGCCACCTATGAGAACATCGGCGAATATCGCGAGCCAACGGCGCTGCCCTCTCTGACCTCGTCCACGACGATAGACGGTGCTGCCCCGATAACGGTGGTTCCGGCGAATGGCGGTGCGACCTTTGTGACCTCGCAGCCCCTCTATACTGCACCGGTTCTGCCCCAACAGACGATCCCGACGGTGCCGATCTACTGAGGCATCAGGCGACCAGAAGGATCATCACGGCCATGACGACGCTCAAACCGAGGGGGATGAAGCCCAGAACGCGCATCCCCCGCGATAAATCTCTTTGCACCCATGCCGCGATGGCCGAGGCGATGGCGGTCGCCACGGCCAATACCTGCCACGCCAAAAGCACATAGAGGCGGCGGATCCCGGTATCGGCGTTGTCCGGTCCCTCTATCGCCTCGACGGCGAGTAACGACGCGATCATCAGCAGAACCCAGACGACCACGAGGCCGACGACGATCAGTCTCGATGACATGTCACCCTCCGTGTCGCGCCTCGCATGATCCCTCAACCCGCCGGGGTCTTTTCTTCGAAGGCACAAAGATCGCGAATCAGGCAGGTCGGGCAATCGGGCTTGCGCGCCTTGCAGACATAGCGGCCATGCAGGATCAGCCAGTGATGGGCGTGCTGCGCAAATTCCACCGGCACATGATCTTCGATGGCGCGCTCGACGGCGACGACGTCTTTTCCGGGTGCGATGCCCGCACGATTTCCGATACGATAGATATGAGTATCAACGGCTTGTGCCGGATATTTAAACCACATATTCAGCACGACATTGGCCGTCTTGCGCCCGACACCGGGCAGGCTTTCGAGGGCCGCGCGGGATTGGGGCACCTCGCCATCGAACTCATCGACGAGGCGTTGAGACAGCTTGATGACGTTCTTTGCCTTGTTGCGGAAGAGGCCGATGGTCTTGATGTGCTCGATCACGCCCGCTTCGCCGAGGGCCAGCATCTTCGCGGGCGTATCGGCCACGGCAAAGAGACCCCGCGTGGCCTTGTTGACGCCCTTGTCGGTCGCTTGCGCAGACAGAGCGACGGCGACCACCAGCGTAAAGGCGTTGGAATGCTCCAACTCGCCCTCGGGTTCGGCGCATTGGTCGCGAAAGCGGGTGAAAATCTCGTGGATTGTGCGATAGGGAAGTTGCTTTGCCATGGGGCGAAACTGGCGCGTGCCGGTTTGCGAGGCAAGCGGGAACATCGCGGGAGCGGATATGGACGTCGATGTCATTATCGTCGGGGCCGGGATCGCCGGCCTGACGACGGCTGCGCTGTTGGTCGATACGGGCCTGACCGTCATGGTACTGGAAGCCGCCGCGCGCCCCGGCGGGCGGGTGAAATCCCTGCGCGACAGTGACGCGCGGCATCTGTCCGACCTTGGCCCAAGTTGGGTCTGGCCGCCCTATCAGCCGATTCTGGCCGACTGGCTGGAGCGACTCGGGGTCGATACTTTTGCGCAATTCGAAGAGGGCGAGGCCTTCATCGAGATGGCGGGGCGGCAGACCCTGCAACGCGAACTGCCGCCGCAATCGGGCATCCGGCGGATCGAGGGCGGGCCGTCCGCACTGATCGACGCCCTGCTGCTGCGCATCCCGGATCATGCGGTCGTATGCAAGACGCCTGTGCGCCGGATAACGCAGATCGAGGGCGGGGTCGAGATTGGCCTAGAAGATGACGTCGTCACCGGGCGCAGGCTTGTTATGGCGGCGCCACTGCGCGTGGCGGCTGAACTCGACTGGCGGCCTGCCCTGCCAGACGGGCTGACCGCAGCCATGCACGCAACGCCGACATGGATGGCGGCGCAGGCCAAGGCGGTCGCGGTCTACGAGACGCCGTTCTGGCGCGAGCAAGGCTTCTCGGGCCGCATCGCCAGCCAGATAGGGCCGTTGGGCGAAGTGCATGACCTGAGCGGGGACGATGGCGCGCCGGCGGCTCTGTTCGGCTTTGTCGGCTGGCCCTTGGAGATGCGTGAAGATGAGGACTTGCTGACCGAAGAAATCCTCTACCAGTTTGCGCGCTGCTTCGGCGAGGACGCTGAAGACACAACGCATATGGCCATCGAGGACTGGGCGGCAAATCCATTCATCTGCACCGAGACCGACCGCACCGAAACCCCGCGCCACCCGGAGGTCGCACCGGATATCCTGCGCGAAGCCCACGCCGATGGCCGCATCGTCTTTGCGGTGGCCGAGGTCGGCGAAAACAGCCCCGGCCTGATCGAAGGGGCCTTCGATGCGGCGCAGGTCGCTGCGGCAACACTTATCGAAGCCTTCGCGCTCGATGCCGAGGCGGGGTTGGGAGAGGATTGAGGAGTTTGCGGCCTCAACCCGCCCCCGCATGACACACCACATGCAGCTTGTTGCCGTCGGGATCACGGAAATACGCGCCGTAATAGTCCGCGTGATAATGCGGGCGCAGGCCGGGTGGCCCCTCGCAGCGCCCGCCCCCCGACAAGGCCGCCGCATGGACGGCATCCACCGCCCGCGCATCCTGCGCATTGAACGCGGTCATCGTGCCATTGCCGACGCTGGGCGGGTTGCCATCGAGCGGATGCAGCACAAAGAACGACGGCATGGCCGCCCCTCGCGGGCCAAAGCCGAGCCAGTCCGGTTCCGTCATCTGCAACTCGACACCCAAGGGCGCGAAGACGGCGGTGTAGAACACCCTCGCCCGTTCAAGATCATCGGTGCCGACAGTCACGTGTGAAAACACGGTCTCCTCCTTAATCTCGCCGCCGAAAGTGCCGTAAGCCAGTCGCGCGGTTCCCGGCCCTCAACCGGATATTGACGCGAAAGCGGGCGGGCCGCTACACCAGCGTCAAAGAAGCGGGGAATTCATGGACAAGATCATTGTCACCGGCGGCACACCGCTGCACGGGACCATCCCCGTATCGGGATCGAAAAACGCCTGTCTGCCGCTGATGACGGCGGCGCTGCTGACCGATCAGCCGCTGACCCTGACCAATGTGCCCAATCTGGCCGATATGAAGACGATGGCCGCGCTACTCGAAAGCCTCGGCGCCGTCGTCACGCGCGAGCCGGAGGCGAACCGCGCGGTGATCCGGGTCGAGCGCCTGCGCTCGCCGCTGGCCCACTACGACATCGTGCGAAAGATGCGCGCGAGTATTCTCGTGTTGGGTCCGATGCTGGCGCGGGACGGCGCGGGGACCGTCTCCCTGCCCGGCGGCTGTGCCATCGGCGCGCGGCCTGTCGATCTGCACCTCAAGGGGTTGGAGGCGATGGGAGCGGTGCTGGATTTGCGCGACGGCTATGTCCATGCGTCGGTGCCCCGCTCGCTGCATGGCGGGCGCTTGCGCGGCGTCTCGTTCCGCTTTCCAGTCGTGTCCGTCGGGGCGACCGAGAACCTGATGATGGCCGCAACGCTGGCAAAGGGCACGACGCGCCTCGTCAATGCGGCGCGGGAACCGGAGATCGTTGACCTCGCCGATTGCCTGACCGCCATGGGCGCGCAGATCGAGGGGGCGGGCACCTCGACCATCGAGATCGAGGGCGTCGATGCCTTGTCCGGTACGGACCATGCGGTGATTGCCGACCGGATCGAGATGGGGAGCTTCATGATCGCTCCGGCCATTACCGGCGGCGATGTAACCGTGACCGGCGGTCGGCTGTCACTGGTCGATACGCTGGCCGAGGCGATGCAGGCGGCGGGCATCTCGGTAGAGGAAACCCCGGATGGCGTGCGGGTCTCGCGGGCCAATGGCTCGATCAAACCGGTCAGCTTCACCACCGAGCCGTTCCCCGGTTTCGCCACCGATTTGCAGGCGCAGATGATGGCGTTGATGACCCTCGCCGATGGCGTTTCGGTGATCGACGAAAAGATTTTCGAGAACCGCTTCATGCACGCGCCTGAACTGACCCGCATGGGCGCGAATATTGCCGTCGATGGCGGGCGCGCCACGGTTACGGGCGTTTCGGGCCTGCGCGGCGCGCCGGTGATGGCCACGGACTTGCGCGCATCGATTTCGCTCTTACTTGCAGGGCTGGCGGCGGAGGGCGAAACCTCGGTCAGCCGGGTCTATCACCTCGACCGGGGATACGAGCGGGTCGAGGAGAAATTGCGCGCTTGCGGCGCACGCATCGAACGGGTCAGGGACGACGAATGACTGAAGACGCCTCTTTTGCCGACGGAATTGCGACGCGCCACAACAAGGTGCGCCTGATGGCGCGCGACGCGCAGGATCTGTCGATCATCTCGGCGCTGATGCAGGATGCCATCGGCAAGACCTCTGAAATTGGCTGGTTTCCGTCCAAGCGCCTGTTCGCGCTGGTGGTCAATCGCTTTTGCTGGGAGGATGCCAGCACGGCTCAGGCCGAGGGCAGCGACTACGAAAGGGTGCGGGCTGGACTGCATATTGAAGATGTCTCAGCCGCCAAATTTCGCGGTTTCGATGTCGAAAAGGGGCAGGAAGTCTTTGAGATTCTCTCGGTCACCTTCACCCCCGGCGAGGATGGCACCGGCCATGTGATCGTCGATTGCGCGGGCGGGGCCGGGTTCGATCTGGAGGTCGAGGTCCTTGATGTGCGCATGGCCGATATGGATACGATCTGGAAAACCCGGCATCTGCCCAAGCACGAGGATGACGGGTGAGCCGTCGTCTGGATGCCGCTGATCCCGGTTTTGAAGCGGCCTTCGCGGCCCTGCTCGACCTGAAACGCGAGACCAGCGAAGAGGTGGACGGCATCGTCCGCGATATTCTGGCCGATGTGCAACGGCGCGGTGATGCAGCGGTTGTGGACTATACCGCACAGTTTGACGGGCAAAGCCTGACGCCCGAGACCCTCGCCATTTCGGAGGCCGAAATCGACGCCGCCGTCGCCGCCACGCCCATCGACCAAAAGGCCGCGCTGGAAATCGCCGCCGACCGCATCACCGCCTATCACGCGCGGCAACTACCCGAGGATGCCGACTGGACCGACGAGCAAGGCGTGCGCCTTGGTTGGCGCTGGACGCCGGTCGATGCCGCTGGTCTCTATGCGCCGGGGGGGCTGGCCAGCTATCCGTCGTCGGTGCTGATGAACGCCATTCCGGCCAAGGCGGCAGGGGTGCGGCGACTGGCGCTATGCGTGCCGACGCCGAACGGGGCCGTGAACCCGCTGGTCCTGTGCGCCGCGCGGCTGGCGGGCGTCACCGAAGTCTACCGCATTGGCGGGGCGCAGGCGATTGGCGCGATGGCCTATGGCACCGATACGATTGCGCCGGTCGATGTGATCGTCGGCCCCGGCAATGCCTTCGTCGCGACCGCCAAGCGTCAGGTCTTTGGCCGGGTCGGCATCGACTCGATTGCGGGACCGTCCGAGATTCTGGTGATTGCCGATGGCGAGAACGATCCCGACTGGATCGCCCTCGATCTGCTCTCCCAAGCCGAGCATGACACCTCGGCCCAGTCGATCCTCATCACCACCGATCCCGGATTCGCCGATGCGGTCGAGGCGGCGGTCGCCAGACGGCTCGAAACCCTCGAACGGCGAGAGATTGCGGGGGAAAGCTGGCGCGGGTCTGGCGCGGTCATTACGGTGCCGGACCTCGACACAGCCGCCACCCTCGCCAATCGCATCGCCGCCGAGCATCTGGAGTTGTGCGTGGCCGAACCGCGCGCCCTGGCGGCAAAGATACGCCATGCCGGGGCGTTGTTCCTGGGTCGCTGGACACCGGAAGCGGTGGGCGATTATGTCGGCGGGCCGAACCATGTGCTGCCCACGGCGCGCTCCTCCCGCCATGCGTCGGGCCTGTCGGTGATGAACTTTCTCAAGCGCAGCACGATGCTGGAATGTACCCCCGGCGCACTGGGGGCCATCGGCGAGGCGGCGGAAACGCTGGCCAAGGCCGAGGCGCTGGAGGCCCATGGTCTCAGCGTGCGGGCGCGGCTCGATGCCCTGAACGAGCGCGGGTGATGACGGCGGACATCACGGGCTTCACGCTGGATGACAGCGCCCTGCCGCCGCCCTCGCCCGAGATCGAGCAAGAACGCAATATCGCGATTTTCGATTTGCTGGAGGCGAACACGTTTCGCCTGACCGACGGCCCCGCCCCGCCCTATGCGCTGACCGTGGCATTACGCGGACGGCTGTTGCAGTTTTCGGTGCAGCCCGCGAGCGGGGCGGCCCACGATTTCGCCCTGCCCTATGCGCCCTTTCGCAAGGCGGCGCGGGCCTATCTGACCGTGTGCGAAAGCTATTTCACCGCCGTGCGTAGTCAGGGACCGGACGAGATCGCGCGGCTCGATGAAGGGCGAAAGCAGCTTCATAGCGAGGGCGCGGCCTTGGTCATCGAGCGCCTTTCGGAGCAGGCGACGACCGACGACAACACCGCCCGGCGGCTGTTCACGCTGATCGGGAGCCTCTACCTCAGATAACGAACGCTGCCCCGGACAACGATCCGGGGCCTCGCGATATTCCGCGTAGTCTCTCAAAAGGAAGAGGCCCCGGATCAAGTCCGGGGCAGAGCGCCCGGGGGCGATTCAAATCATCGCCATGCCGCCATTGACGTGCAGGGTCTGGCCGGTGACATAGCCCGCCGCGTCCGAGGCCAGATAGGCCACCGCCGCCGCCACATCATCGCCCGCGCCCATCTTGCCCATGGGGATCGTCGCGTTGATCTTGGACTTCTGATCATCGGTCAGGTCATCGGTCATCGGCGTGGCGATAAAACCCGGCGCGACGCAGTTGACGGTGATGTTGCGCGATGCAACCTCTTGCGCCAGCGACTTCGACATGCCCACGAGGCCGGCCTTCGCGGCGCAGTAATTGCCCTGCCCCGGATTGCCCGTCGTGCCGACAACCGAGGTGATATTCACGATCCGGCCCCAGCGCGCCTTCATCATCCCGCGCAAGGACGCACGGCAGAGGCGAAAACTGGCGGTCAGATTGACGGCGAGAACCGCGTCCCACTCCTCATCCTTCATCCGCATGAACAGGTTATCGCGCGTGATCCCGGCATTGTTCACCAGAATATCGAGCGACCCCAGCGACCCGGCAACCTTGCCCACCAACCCATCGACTTCGGCGAGGTCAGACAGATTGCAGGGCTGAATCTCCGC